>JBCDGJ010000325.1:0-1811 GCA_038757945.1 Pseudomonadota bacterium | reverse complement strand
CCGTGACGCCGAGCGGCTGGACACCCTCGAACCGGTGTTCGAAGCAGAGCTGGACCAGGCTCACGAAGCCATCGATCGGGACTTTGATCGCGTGGACAACGATCTGGATCAGGTCCAGGACTATGTCGAGGACGTACAGGCCCACGCAACGCTGAACCCGGAGCTGACCATCGAGCACCTGCCAACCCGTCACACGGACGACTACGATCTGCCGGCGCAGATCAACGAAGAGACCGGCGTCTACGACGTCTGATCGGTCTCTTCGAGATCCCTGTTTGAGTTGCTTTGTTGCCCTGCGAGATCGCGTCGAGCCCGACCGACAACCCGGGTGATCGTGGCTTCCTGCTCGGCGGTCATGGCACCGGCGCGAGCGACCAGCAGCTGGGCCCGATCCAGCAGTCCCGGGGGGCAGTGGACAGCCAGCCAACGGGCGCGGCTGCCGTGCGGTACCTCCAGCGCGCGCTCAACCAGCGCCAGCAGGGCTCTGCTGCCTGAAGGGTCTGGCGGTGTCACTGCAGTGCCACTTCTGCGACACTCCGGTGCAGAGCCGTTGAACGGGCAGGCCGGCGGCCGAAGCACGCGCCATGAGTGATATCACGGAAATACTGCAGAACTGGTCCGACGAATCGTCTGAGGACCGCGGCCGGGTTATCTCGGCCCTGTACGACGAGCTGCGGCGCAACGCAGCCGCGCATCTGCGGCGCGAGCGCCATGCCGAGCTGCAGCCGACCTCGCTGGTCAACGAGGCGTATCTGCGGTTGATTCAGATCGATCGCATTGATCTCAAGGGACGCACTCACTTTCTCGGGCTCGCCGGCCGCATCATGCGCGAGATACTGGTCGATGAAGCACGCCGTATGCAGGCGAAGAAACGCGACCGCGGCCTGCAGACCCGCCTTACCGGCGAACATGCAGGCGCGGACCTGCCGATCACTGACCTGCTGCAGCTCGACGAGCTGCTGAACGAGCTGGAAGCCATCGACCCGGTTTACGTCAAGCTGTTCGAAGCCCGCGCCTTTGCCGGCATGACCATCGAAGAAGCCGCCGAGGTCCTCGAGCTTTCGCCGTCGACGGTCAAGCGCAAGTGGAAAGTGGCGCTGGCCTGGATTCAGGATCACGTTGGCACCTCTAGCGGATGATGATCGCCGATTCCCAGATCCGGGCGACCTGGGCAAAGGGCATCGGCTGGGTGTAGTACGCCATCGGATCATTGATCAGCAGCATCGGCTGCACGCCATAGGGGGTCGGCATCCAGGCCATACCCCGCAGCACCACGACGTGTCCCGCGTAGGGCGATGACTTGACGGCCAGGATGATGGCTTTGCCTGCCGCGAGCGTGTTGTAAACGGTCATCGGATCCGCCGGCATTTCGATGGAGGATGCCCGGCCGCCAAACTCTGCAATGAGTTCCTGAATCTGTGGCAGCTGCCCGGTCACCGTGCAGTTGCGCGGGTCACCACAACAGCTCGCCGGATGCTGACCGTAGGCGCGCGCAACGAGCGCGCATTGCGGGGGCGTCCCCTGGGGTCCGCGGGTTGCCATGATGATCTGCTGTGCAACCGCCGCCCAGCACCAGACGCCGGTTTCCTGAGGAATGTTGCTGATCGGCAGATCAACCGGCGGCGGTAGCTGGCGCTGGCCCCAGTCGCTGTGCTGGCCGGGGTACGGCAGCTGCGCCAGCACGACGGGGCCCGGTGCCAGCAGGCACAACACCAGCGTGAACAGCAGGCCGCTTCTGTAACCCTGTGAATTCATGGTGGCAGGTACTCCGCCGATCCTTGTGGAGTGGACTTACCAGCCGTCCGGCTCGT
>JBCDGJ010000324.1:0-1844 GCA_038757945.1 Pseudomonadota bacterium | reverse complement strand
TGGGCCTGATCAGCCAGATGTTGCGGCTCGCTGGTGATGGCGTAGATCTCACCACCCGCAGCGCGAATCTGCTCGACAATGCCGTCGTCCCGGTAGCGCCGTAACTCGGCGCGACAAGGTGGTCACCAGAACCCACGGTAGAAGAGCAGCACAACGAAGGCGTGCTGCGAGAGCGCTTTGTCGAGCCAGCTGCTGCGTACGCCGGGCGGCGGGTCTAGCTCCGCCTGCGGCTTCCCCTGCTGAGGGGCGAGAGCAGCGTCGGCAAGTTCGATCTTCCAGGCGTCGACGTTGCCGGTGACCCGAAACGAGCGTTGTTCGCAGCGATCTCCGCCGCACAGGATCAGCCGAAGGTCAGCCGAATGCTTCAAGGCTTCCTCTGCGTCGAGAATGCTGGTCACCGTGAAGCTGTCGCCCGCGGCTTCTGCTGACGCATTGAACCAGGTGAGGGCGGCTTCGACACGCGGCTGCAAAGCCTCTGGAATAGACGAGCTGACCTGCGCCATGGGGCCTCCTCTGTGGCCCTCACGTACGGACCGACGGTTCGAGAAGCTGTAACGCTACCATCCTGGCAAATGCGTGGTCTACCAGCCGACCCCGTCACTCTCGATCTTCATCTTCCTTACTTTCGCCTTCCTCTTCTGCTTGACCTTCACTTTTGCGTTCGGCAGCCGGGCTTCTCAGGTTTACCCGGTTTGCCCATGCTCAACAGTCCTCGGCTGGTGCTACGGGCTGATTCTTCCAGTCCGCAAAGCGCGAGTCGCCCGGGCCGTCTACGGGGCTCGTCTTCGCTCCCGATACCTGTTCTGAGCCATTACGGCGCTACCGGAAACTCATCAAACAGCCCCGGCTGAGCACCGATGGGAGCGCCCTCGATCGAGAGCAGCCTGAGCTTGGTGTCAACGCCGCCAAAAGCCGAAAAGCCGGTGAGCTTGCCGCTCGCGCCAATTACCCGATGGCAGGGAACGATGATGGGCAGGGGATTACGACCGAGCGCTCGACCGACCTGCTGAGCCAGCTGTCGGTTACCCAGCTCAGCGGCGATTGAACCATAGGTCCGCGTTGTGCCGGGCGGTATCGCACGGGTAACGCCATAAACTGCTGCAGCGAACGAATCGACCGTACTGAAGTCGCCCTTCCCCTTCAAGGAGTGTTGCAACCAATGCGCTCGCCGATCGGATGAACGGCAGCGGGTTGCCTGCAACGGCACCTGCCCGCTCGGCCAGCTTGGTCGCTGTGGCCTCAAAGGTTGCTTCAGGCAGATGCGTTGCGATGACGGTATCACCCTGCCAGGCGATACCGCATGCTCCGATCGTTGTTGGGAAGAGCGAGAAGTTCGCCAAGGGATTCAAACGTTCCTTGAGTCATTCAGCGCACAGCATACACCCGGTGGATCGGTCCCCCATCGCCGGTTCTGGACTTCGATACCGCGACGATGTCGTTCAGCCACGAGTAGCGCTCATCGCCGGTTTCGAACTGCGGTGCGGCGCGGAAATAGTATCGCCAGGCCCCCCTCGGATCGTCCGGTTTTGACACATCAAAGGCATATTCGGTGTCTTCCGGTGCCGCCCAGACCCGTCCTTCCCAGTGGACGTACAGCATGGCGTTGTCATGAGTCTCCAGGCAGAACCGCACGTCGAGCTTGCCCGAGCCGTCCGGGCGGATACGAATCCAATCTGCCCCGGCGTCTGGCACGACCCGCCCCCGAAGCAGCGGACCTTCAAAGGTGCCGCCCTTGACCAGAAAAATGACGCGTTGACCGTCGGACATCGGCCCCACGTCCATGGGCGGAAGATGCAGTTGGACACGAGCTTCGAACAGGAATTCCAGGTCCGGAGGCGCATCGG
>JBCDGJ010000323.1:0-2312 GCA_038757945.1 Pseudomonadota bacterium | reverse complement strand
CTGCAATGTTGTCCGGTCCGTCGAGCAGGTTTTCGTCGGTGGATTCGATCACCAGCGTGACAGTTTCGGTCACCGGGTCATAGACCATGACCTGGCCTTCGGCCTCGTCCCCGGCACCGCTGTTCACCCAGTAGTGTTTGCCGCCCTGATACCAGGCACCTTCACCGCGCCAGAAAATGGCCGCGCCTTTGGTCTGGGCTTCGAGGCGCAGGGTGTCCTCCTCGGGATCGACGTCTTCGAGTCGAACCCAGGAGACTTTGAGCGGTTGACCGATAAACGGCAGCATGCTGCCGGAGGCACCACGACCGAGGCCGCGGCAATCAACGACCTCGGTACCGTTGACGGTCGTTGTTGGCAGCACGCTGCCGTCACAGACGGATACCTGACCGGGCTCGATCACCATGGCTTCGAGGATGCCGCCCTGCTGCAGGTCGCCAAACTTGTTCGGTAGGCCGGCATTGGGAATGAAGCGGTAGTAACAGCTGTCGCCGCGGTCTTCGGTCTCGTAGACGTAGCCACTGCGCGGATCGACAGACACGGCTTCGTGGTTCATCCGGCCCATGGCGATGATCGGTATCGGATCCACGGCTTCGCCGAGGGCGGAGGGTACTTCGAAGTTGTAGCCGTGCTTGACGGTGACTTCGCTGCTCGTTGCCGGCGTAGATACGTTCTCTTCGCAGCTGATCCATGAATTCCACGGCGTCGGGCCACCGGCGCAGTTACGGATCGTGCCGCCGAGGGATACGTAGTCCTGCAGGACGTTGCCGTTGAAGTCGACGATGACGTTAGAGGTGCCGTCACCGCCAAGGCCTGCTGCGGTACCGGTGAACGGATCGTACTGCTTGCCATTGGCAGTCAGACAACCGAGAAGGTTACCGGCTTCTGACTCCGAGGGGCTGAGCTCGTGGTTTCGAACCAGCGCGATTTGCCCGCGACGGAACGGAAAGGCCGCCATGCCATCATGGTCGCCCGGCACCAGGTTGCCGTCGCTCATGAGATTGCCGCGAATGGAGATGGCGGCGTACTCGAATCCATCTGGCACTCGCATCAGCGGAATGCCGCGCAGATCACCGCTCAAGCCGGCGGTTCCAGCAATATCTTTCAGATCGTTCGTGTTGACCGGCAGGGTGGCTTTGAGCGGTCCGAAACCTTCCACTCGAAAGCTGCTTGGATCGCAGCTGATGGCGGCACGGGCTCGTTTGCTGTGGAGCATCCCAAGCGGCGCGACGGCGCTGGTCGCCGCCGCAGAAGAGATCAGCTTGGAAAAATTTCGTCTTGAAACTCTTGGCATCTGGCACTCCGAGAATATCGATTGGTTTGACCTGGTCAGGCGTTTGGCGATCAGGCGACGAGACACTAGTCCGCGGTTGTGTCGCTTTGGTTAGCGTTTGATTAAGCTTTCTTTACGCCTGTCCACTCGTGCGCGACAAACAGGCCTCAGGGCGAGCGCAGCTATCAATCGAGGATGTTCTTTGTGACGATCAGACATCACTGTGTTCTGTTGCTGCTGTTGGCGATGCCGGCTTTGGCTGACCCGGGATTGCAGCGCCTGGTTACCGGTACCCGCTCGACACCGGCGCTGAGCGGACTGCAGGTCAGCCTGATGCGCGCTGGTGAACCTGTGGCCGGCTTTGCTTACGGGTTCGCCCAGCTGACAGCGGCAGCGCCGATCCCGCTTCGCACCGATCACAAGGTGCGCGTGGCGTCGATTTCGAAGCTGCTGGTGGCGATCGGCATCATGCGGCTCGTTGAGACCACCGGCCTGGATCTGGATAGGGACGTATCCGGCTACCTGGGCTGGACGCTGCGCAACCCCGCGTTCGCGGACCAGCCGATCACGGTTCGACAGCTGCTTTCGCACACGTCGTCGATCCGCGACGGCTCGCGCTACTTCATCGCAGCGGGTACGGGTGAGCTGAAGGACTTTTTTGCGCCGGATTCGGCGTTCTGGGACTCAGGCGAGCACTTTGCAGGCGGGGCGGGTGAGCAACCCGGCGCCTACTTTGTATACGCCAATCTGAATTTTGGCCTGCTCGGCGCAGTTATCGAACGCGCTTCGAAGCTGCGCTTTGATTTATACATGGCACAGGAGGTGCTCGATCCCCTTGGCCTGTCCGCGCGTTTTGACCCTTGTGAAGTGCCTCGAGCTCAGCTGGCTGCTGCATTTCGAAAGCGCCCGACGGATGGCGACTGGGACCCTGACGGGCCCTGGGTAGCGCAGGTTGATGGCGGAGTTCCACGGTGTTTTTACGGGATGGGCAGCGCTCGGCAGGCGCAGAACTTTCTTGCGAGCTACCAGCTTGGCAGCAACG
>JBCDGJ010000322.1:0-2432 GCA_038757945.1 Pseudomonadota bacterium | reverse complement strand
GAACCCAACCTGAGAGACGCAGCCGACCTTGGAAACCATCTCCGTCCGCGGTGCCCGCACCCACAACCTGAAAGACATCGATCTCGATCTGCCGCGGGACAAGCTGGTCGTCATCACCGGCCTGTCGGGTTCGGGCAAATCATCGCTCGCCTTCGATACGCTCTACGCGGAGGGCCAGCGGCGCTACGTAGAATCCCTCTCGGCCTATGCCCGGCAGTTCCTGGCGATGATGGAGAAGCCCGATGTGGATCACATCGAAGGCCTGTCCCCGGCAATCTCCATCGAGCAGAAGTCGACCTCGCACAACCCGCGCTCGACCGTCGGCACCATCACCGAGATCTACGACTACCTGCGCCTGCTCTTCGCCCGCGTCGGCGAGCCGCGCTGTCCGACCCACGATGAGCCGCTGGAGGCCCAGACCGTCAGCCAGATGGTGGATCAGATCCTCGCGCTGCCAGAGGGCCAGCGCGTCATGGTGCTGGCACCGATCATCCGCGATCGCAAAGGCGAGCACCTGCACGTCTTCAAAGAACTAACTGCCGGCGGCTTCATCCGCGCCCGCATCGACGGTCTGGTGGTCGATCTCGACTCGCCGCCGGAGCTCGATAAAAAGAAGAAGCACACGATCGAAGCCGTCGTCGATCGCCTGCGGATCAAGCCAGACATGCAGCAGCGGCTGGCCGAGTCCATCGAAACGGCCCTGGAACTGTCCGACGGTATCGTCACCGTGCAGGACATGGACGACGAGGACGCCAAGCCGCTGATGTTCTCCGCACGCTTTGCCTGCCCGGTCTGTGGCTACAGCTTGAGCGAGCTGGAACCGCGCATGTTCTCCTTCAACAACCCCGCCGGGGCCTGCGAAGAGTGCGACGGGCTCGGGGTCAAAAGCTACTTTGATCCGGAGCTGGTCGTGCAGGATCCGGAGCTGAACCTGGCCGAGGGCGCCATCCGCGGCTGGGATCGGCGCAACGTGTACTACTTCCACATGCTGACGTCGATTGCCGAGCACTACGGCTTCGACGTCGAAACGCCGTTCAACAAGCTGAAGAAGAAACAGCAGGACGCCATCCTCTACGGCAGCGGCCGGGAGCGCATCGACTTCAGCTATGTGAATGACCGTGGTGACATCATTCGCCGCACACACAAGTTCGAGGGTGTCATTCCCAACATGGAGCGTCGCTACCACGAAACCGACAGCACCATGGTGCGGGAGAACCTGCAGAAGTTTCTGCGCGTACGGAAGTGCCCGTCCTGCGGCGGTACCCGCTTGAAGGAAGCGTCCCGCCACGTGTTCATCAAGGGTACGAACCTGCCGTCGATCACCGAGGACTCCATCGAGAACTGCCTCGCCTATTTCGACAAGCTGAAGCTGCGCGGCAAGCGCGGCACCATCGCCGCCAAGATCGTCAAAGAGATTCAGGCGCGCCTGCAGTTCCTGGTCGACGTCGGCCTGAACTACCTGACCCTCGATCGCAGCGCCGACACGCTGTCCGGGGGCGAAGCGCAGCGCATCCGGCTCGCCAGCCAGATCGGCGCCGGCCTGGTAGGCGTGATGTACATTCTCGATGAGCCGAGCATCGGCCTGCACCAGCGCGACAACGAACGGCTGCTGCGCACGCTTGTGCACCTGCGCGATCTCGGCAACACGGTGCTGGTGGTCGAGCATGACGAGGACGCGATCCGCGCCGCCGACTTCCTGGTCGACATCGGTCCCGGTGCGGGCGTGCACGGCGGCGAGATCATCGCAGCCGGCAGCCTGAACCAGATTCTCCGCTGCAAACAGTCGCTGACCGGCCAGTACCTGTCCGGCAAGAAGCAGATCGCGGTCCCCCAGAGCCGCACCCCAGCCGATCCGGAGAAGCAGCTGACGCTGGTCAAAGCCAGCGGCAACAACCTGCGCGACGTTACCGTCTCCGTACCCTGTGGGCTGCTGACCTGTATCACCGGCGTATCCGGCTCCGGCAAGTCGACGCTCATCAACCACACTCTCTATCCGGTGGCGGCAACCGCACTGAACAAAGCGACGACGCTGACCGCACAGCCGCACGAAGCGCTCGACGGGCTCGAGCACCTGGACAAGGTGGTCGACATCGACCAGAGCCCGATCGGCCGTACGCCGCGCTCCAACCCGGCAACCTATACGGGGCTGTTTACGCCGATCCGCGAGCTGTTCGCCCAGACGCAGGAGGCCCGCACCCGCGGCTATCAGCCTGGGCGTTTCAGCTTCAACGTGAAAGGCGGCCGCTGTGAGGCCTGCCAGGGGGACGGCGTTATCAAGGTCGAGATGCACTTCCTGCCGGACATCTACGTGCCCTGTGACGTATGCAAGGGTAAGCTCTACAACCGCGAAACGATCGAGGTGATTTACAAGGGCAAGAACATCAACGAAGTGATGGACATGACTGTCGTAGATGCCCGAGAGTTCTTCGACG
>JBCDGJ010000321.1:0-2499 GCA_038757945.1 Pseudomonadota bacterium | reverse complement strand
GCTCGACGACCTGATCGCGCGCACGGGTAGCACGAGCGCCTGGGAGCTGAAGCTCGAAGTGCGCGAAGCGTCCGGCGAGAGCCGTGCTGCCACCATGGAGCTTGCGCTGCCGCCGCCGGAAGGCCGGACGGAGGCTGGCGACGGGGCGCCGGAGGAGGCTGAAGATGCGAACTGAGCCAGACAGCCCGGTGCGGCGATCCCGGTGGCTGCTTGTAGTAGCGCTCTGTTTTCCGGCGCTGGCGCCCCCTGCCGTGGTCCACGCGGCGGACGATCTGAGCTGGTCGGAGCCGGTTGCGGTCGAGCTGCCGGCACCGGGTCGGGAGATCGAGCTGGAGGCTGGCGTCGATGCGCTGGCGTGGGTGCAGCGCTATGGCCTGGGTGCGGCGCGGCTGCTACCGCTGGGGCAGGGGCGCACGCTGGTCGAGACCGAGCTGGCGGCGGTCGAATGGCAGCAGCTCGTGGAGACTGCCTGCCGGGAAGACGGCGTGCGGCGCTGTGCGGATTCCCGCTGCCAGCAGATTCAGCTGGCGGCAGAGGTCGCCCCCGGGCACGGACGCGACGCGCAGAGCATCCAGGGGCGGATCGTGCGCAGCCCGCCGGAAGCACTGCTGAGCCTGAAGGTCGACGCGGTCGACGATACCGACCCCGACGCCGGGCAGTGTCGGGCTGAACCGCTGGCCGGGCTCCTCGACGAGATGGCCGGCGAACCGGCGTCCGGCGGGCTCGGGCAGGATCTGATGCTTGACCTCGACCTGGCCTCCAAGTCCTCGGGTCGCGGTCGCGAACGCGCCTATGAGGTTGATCTCAACCGCGCGTTCAACGCGGCTGGCGGTGCCGACTTGAGTCCCGTGGACCTGCCGGCTGACAGCTCCGGCTATCAGCTCGAGCTCGCCGCCGGCTGTTCTACGGTCAGCCTTCCACTCGACGCCGTTGAGCCTGCCTTTCTGCCGGGCGTCGTCGTTGCCCTGGTAGACGCCGGTACGGCCGCCGCGGTCGCATCGCAGAACGGCCTTGCGGTGCTGCGCGAGGTTGAGCTCACCGCCACCGGCGAGACGCTGGCTGTGTTTGCGACCAGCAGTGATCTACCCGGTGCGTTGCTGAGCCTTGGGCAGGACAGCCGGGTGCGGCGGGCGCAGCGCGAGTACGTGTACCGCACCAGTGCGGTTGCGGGCGACTACAGCGATCCCTATGCGCGCTTCACCTATGGTCCGGAGCGGACCGGCGCCCGCCGGCTGCACCGTCCCGAAGCCGGCGCAACGCCGCTGGTCGCGGTCATCGATGCCGGCGTCGACGGTATCCATCCCGAGTTCGAGCAGCGCATCACCGTTCAGGATGCAACCGGCACGCAGCTCGTGCCCTCCGCGCACGGTACGGCCGTAGCCGGGATCATCGCTGCTGCGGCCGATAACGGGGTCGGCATCTATGGTGCCGCGCCCGGTGCCCGCGTACTGGCTCTGCAGGCCTGCCTGCCCCGGGAGCCCGGCAGCCTTGGTGCCCGCTGTCGTACCAGCACGCTGCTGAAGGCGCTGGATCTCGCTATCGCAGCCGATGCGCGCATCATCAACATGAGCCTCGCCGGTCCGCCGGACCCGCTGCTGGAGCGGTTCATCAACCTGGCGCTGTCGCAGGATCGGCTGATCATTGCCGGTGCCGGGAACGGCGGACCTCATGCCAAGCCCGGCTATCCTGCGGCCTTACCGGGCGTGGTCGCCGTTACGGCCATCGATGCCCGGGACGATCACTTCGAAGCGGCCAATCAGGGCGATTACGTCGAGCTGGCGGCGCCCGGAGTCGATATCCTGAGCCCAACCCCGGATGGCCGCTATCCGCCGCTGTCCGGAACGTCCATGGCGACCGCCCAGGTGGCCGGGGTGGCCGCGTTGCTGCTCGAGCGCGATCCGAATCTGGGTGGCCGGGCGCTGCGGAACGCGTTGGCGGCGTCCGCTACGGATATCGGCGCGCCGGGTCGCGACCCCTTGTTCGGATTCGGCGTGGTGGATGCCTGTCAGGCTGCCGAACAGCTCAACCTGGAAGCGATCGGCAGCTGCGGCATCGCTGCCGCAGAAGGAGGGCAGACAGATGCGGACTAAGCTCATCGGTGGCGTTGCGCTCGGCGTGCTGCTGTTGACCGGCAGACCCACCGCGGCCGAGCCTGCGACGTTCATCTACCCGAGCGACAAAGGTGGCTTTCAGTACAGCGAACCGACCGCCATTCCCGAAGTGCAGCTCGATCTGCAACCGATTGAGGACGAGGTGGCGACCGCGGCGGGCGAACGCTGTGGCACCGGGCTCGCGGCGGCGCCGCTGGATCTGGGCAAGGCCGACAGTTTCCTCGGCAGCCTGGCTGGCAGTGCGGCCAAAGCCGCCGTCGGCCAGCTGGTCGGCAGCCTGCTCGGCGGTGGTTCCTCGGGTGGCGGCAGCAAAAAGCCGACGCTCGAGAAGGAGCCGATCAAACGCAAGTACAAGGAGAAGATCACCCACCCGAGCGGTGACGCGCGG
>JBCDGJ010000320.1:0-2688 GCA_038757945.1 Pseudomonadota bacterium | reverse complement strand
TCACCGGCGGGCACCTCCAGGTCGACCCCGCGCAGGGCGTGCACCGCGGCCGGTCCTTCGCCGTAGACCTTGGTGATGCTGACGCTGCGAAACGCCAGCGATGGTGCTGCATCCGCCATGTGCGCGTTGAATCCTGATGGCTCCTGGCTGCTCTGGCTGGGGGGCTCAGCCGAGCTTCAGCCCCTGCATGGTGCCATCCTCGCGCCATGCCGCCATACGTTTGAAGAAGGCAGCTGAGCCGGCACCGTAGGAGCTCGACTTGATGCTGCGCGGATTCGGCTTACCCTCGCTGTTGTAGTAACCGGGCGTGCACTCGGCCTGATAGCTCTCGTTCATGCGCGAGAGGTTGATGATCTCATCGACCCAGGCGAGCTCGGCGTCACGGTCGGCCTCAATCCGCGCCAGGTTGCGGCCCTGACACTGCTGCATGATGTAGGCAATGTGCTTCGCCTGCTCATCCATGGCGTGCGGGAAGTTCACCGTGAACGCGCTCTGCGCCTGACCGATGATGAAACAGTTCGGAAACCCGCTCGTGTGCATGCCGTGCAGGGTTTCGACGCCGTCGGCCCATTTGTCGCAGAGCGTCTGGCCATCGACCCCCTTGAGATCGTAGCCGGAACGCCGGGTGTAGCCAGTGCCAACCTCGAAACCGGTGGCGAAGATGAGGCAATCGAGCTCGTACTCCGTGGCGCCGACCACAACGCCGCGTTCCGTAATGCGATCGACGCCCTTGCCCTCAGTGTCGACCAACGTGACCGTGTCGCGATTGAAGGTCTTCAGGTATTCATCGTGAAAGCACGGGCGCTTGCAGAACTGGCGGTAATAGGGTTTAAGCGCTTCCGCCGTCGCCGGGTCGTTGACGATCTCTTCCGCGCGCTGGCGGATCTGCTCCATCTTCTGAAAGTCGGCGAGCTCCATCTTCTCGACGATCTCTGCCATGGACAGATTGCTGTCCTTGAAATTCACCATTGTGGCGAGGTTGCGGATGATTTCCGTCCAGCCGTCGTTGACCAGATCCTTCGGCTCGTAGCCACCGGAGACCAGAGTGTTGAAGTTCTCCATGCGGCGCTTCTGCCAACCCGGCTCGAGGCTGGCGGCCCACTCGGGATCGGTGGGACGGTTGTTGCGGACGTCGATCGAGGACGGCGTCCGCTGGAACACGTACAGCGCCTTCGCCGCGGCGCCGAGGTGCGGCACGCACTGCACGGCGGTTGCGCCGGTGCCGATGATGCCGACGCGCTTGTCGGCAAGTTGGTCGAGCTTTCCTTCGGCGGTACCGCCGGTGTACGCGTAGTCCCAGCGGCTGGTATGAAACGTGTGTCCCTGGAAGGTGCCTACGCCTGGAATGCCGGGCAGCTTCGGACGGTTCAGGGGGCCGTTCGACATGACCACGAACTTCGCGCGCATGGCATCGCCGCGGTTGGTGCGCACGATCCACCGCAGGGCAGGTTCATCCCACTCGAGCGCCGTGACCTCGGTCTGAAAGCAGGCGTTGTCGTACAGCCGGTACCGGTTGCCGATGTTCCTGCTGTGCTCGAGGATTTCCGGCGCGTGCGTGTACTTCTCTTTCGGTACGAAGTCGAGTTCTTCGCACAGCGGCAGATAGATGTAGGATTCGACGTCGCAGGCCGCACCCGGATAGCGGTTCCAGTACCAGGTGCCGCCGAAGTCACCGCCTTTCTCGATCAACCGCAGGCTCTCCACGCCGGCCTCGCGCAGGCGAGCGCCGACCAGCAGCCCACCGAAACCGCCACCGATCACGATGACGTCGGTCTCATCGGTCAGCGGCTCGCGTTGGATGACTTCATCAATGTAGGGATCGTCGAGGTAATGGGAGAAGTCGCCGGCAACTGCTACGTACTGGTCGTTGCCGTCTTCGCGCAGGCGCTTGTCGCGCTCCTCGCGATACTTTGCGCGCAGCGTATGCGGATCGAAGTCGAGGTCCGTTGGATTGGCAGCCATGGTTGCTCCTTGAACCGTCCGCGATCAGCCCTCGATCAGCGGCTGATCGTTCGGGCCGACAGCGGCGGAACGCCGATGAATGGTGGCGCCGATGATAGGTAGGAACGCAGGAGGGAACAAACCGGGTCCGGCGGATGGCGGTGGGCAGGGGCGACGGGATCGCAGGTGCTGCCCCAAGCGCTGCGCAGACGAGGCCCGTTCGAGAGGCTGCTAGACTGCCGCGGGGGCTGATCGATGATTCACGCGCTGGGCATTGCCAACTACCGATCGCTGCAGGCACTGACGGTGCGCATGGGCAGCCTGAATGTCGTTACCGGCCCGAACGGCAGCGGTAAGTCGAACTTCTACAAAGCCCTGCGGCTGCTTGCGAACTGCGCGCAGGGAAACGTGATCAGCGCGCTGGCGCAGGAAGGCGGGCTGCAGTCCACGCTCTGGGCCGGACCGGAAACCACCACGGCCGCGCAGCAGCGGGGCGAGACCCCGATTCAGGGCACGACCCGCCGTGAGGCGCTGCGCCTGAAGCTCGGCTTCGCCGGTGCAACTTTCGGCTACACGATCTCTCTGGGGCTCCCAGTGCCTGGGCAGACGCTGTTCAATCGCGATCCGGTGATCAAACGAGAGTGTATTTTTGCCGGGGATTACTACCGGGCCGCGAAGGCGCTGGTGGATCGCGAGGGACCGGTGGTCAAGGTGCGCAGCGGCCGCAGCTGGACAGTGGTGGAACAG
>JBCDGJ010000319.1:0-2709 GCA_038757945.1 Pseudomonadota bacterium | reverse complement strand
TCGGTCGCTAGGCGTTTCCGTAGCGATTTGCCCAGGTTCCGGAAACTTCTCGAATACTGGGTCCAGGGCCATGAATATGTTCAGCTTGCTCGGCGCCTCCTGGATGATCGAAGAGGGGCCCAGCTCGGCCGACGTTCAATATCGCGCCGACTGAGAACGTCGCAACCGCGGTGAGTGTGAAGAAGCTTCTTTTCGAGGTCGCGCTCTGTGTGGGAGGTAGCGCGGTTGAGCTGATGTAGTCGTCGTAGGTCTTGATAAAGTCACCAATCGCGTACCACCTCCCAACCAAGCCTGCCCCTCCAGCCAAATGCTGATTGGCTTCGGTGACAGCCCCGATACCGCCCCCGACGTGCACTCTAATAGCGACCATCTCGTCGTAGAGTTGAACGGTATTGTATGAATTCAACCAGGCACTCTCGGCGCTGGTATTTCGATGGTCGATGAGCAGCGCAGGAATCTCGGTAGGCGTCCCGGGAATGTGAAACATAGTCAGGCACCTACCGTTTCCAGATCAGGCGAGCTGCAGCTAACAGGCCGTTCTACGCGGATACACAATTTAAATTAAACACAAATTGGTGTTGCAATGCTTCGTCTCTGGATCGGGTTAGAAGCGGCCATTTGCGTCTTTCTTGGAGTCATCGGTGCGCGACCGAGTGCGAGTGACGTGTTCCGGAGTCCTCTCTATAGCAGCTTCGCGCCGAGCGGAACGTCTGTGTCGGGGACGCAGAGCGCGACCTGACCTGCTTCATTGTGAAAGCCTGTCACCAGACACTCGGACATGACCGGGCCGATCTGCTTCTTTGGAAAGTTGACCACGGCAACGACGCGCTTTCCAATCAGCTCGTCGGTTGTATACAGCTCCGTGATCTGAGCGCTCGACTTCTTCACGCCCAGCGATTCACCAAAGTCGACGTGCAGAATGTAGGCGGGCTTGCGCGCTTCGGGGAATGGCTCGGCGCTGATGATGCGTCCAACCCTCAGCTCAACTGCTTCAAAGTCCGACCACGTGATCTCTTTCAAGGGTGATCTCGTGTTTGTCTCGGATCTTTCACCGGGAGCGAGGCCGGGCTGCGCTCGCGCAGATCCACGTCATTGCGAAATGGCGTGTGGCGCTCCACATGTTCGATGTCTTCGGCGACATACTCGCGCTCGTTCTCCAGATAGTCCGAGACTGCCTGGCGAAAGCGAGGATCGCTGATCCAGTGGGCGCTGTAGGTGGCCTGCGGCAGATAGCCGCGCGCGACCTTATGGCTGCCCTGGGCGCCGGCTTCAACCCGGGCCAGCTTGTGGTCGATGGCGAAGTCGATGGCCTGGTAGTAGCAGGTCTCAAAGTGGAGGAACGGGTGATGCTCCGTGCAGCCCCAATTGCGCCCGTACAGCGTGTCCTCGCCGATGAAGTTGAGCGCGCCGGCAATGTAGTCCCCGTGCGCCTTGCACAGGATCAGCAGGATGTCCTCCGGCATGGCTTCGCTGACCAGGCTGAAAAACTCGCGATTCAGATAGGGTGAGCCCCACTTGCGGGACCCGGTATCCAGGTAGAAGCGATAGAACGCATCCCAGTGGTGCTCCCGCAGGTCGCTGCCCGTCACCCACTCGATCTCGACGCCGGCCGCCAGGGCGTCGCGGCGCTCGCGCCGCAGGTTTTTGCGCTTTTTCGATGACAGCTCCGCCAGGAACCCGTCGAAATTCTCGTAGCCCGCGTTGTGCCAATGGAACTGCTGATCCATGCGCTTCAGAAACCCGAAGGATCCCGCCAGGTGCCACTGGGCTTCGGTCATGAAGGTCATGTGCAGGGAAGAGACTTCGACCTGCTGCGCCACCTGCACGCTGCCTGCCAGCAGCGCCGCTTCGTCTTCCGGTGACTGGCACAGGAGTCGCGGGCCGGTCGCGGGCGTGAAAGGAATACTGCACTGCAGCTTGGGGTAGTAGCGACCGCCGGCCCGGTGCAGCGCGTCCGCCCAGCCGTAGTCGAACACGTACTCGCCCTGGCTGTGCGCTTTGACGTACTGCGGCAAGACGCCACAGACTTCCGCGGGCGCGGCGTCGCTGGCCGGTGCTTCCAGCACCAGATGGAAGGGCTGCCAGCCGGCCTCGTCGCTGACGCTGCCGCTGCGCTCCAGCGCTTCTAAAAACTCGTAGCGCACGAATGGATTGCGCGGCCGGCCGGGCGCGCAGGCCTGCGCGTTCCAGCGCTCGGCGCCGAGTTCCTCGATGCCGTTGATGACGCGCACGGCACGCTGTTGTTTGGCTTCACTCATATCAGTAGATCCCGGCGGAGAGCCCCGCGGCGAGGCTCATGCCCAGCTCTCGGGCGGCGGTCAGGTCTTTCGCCATGATCTCTCCGCGGCAGATCAGCGGTTTCTGCACTTCGACAAAGGGGTACCCGCCGACGATGCGCGTGATGGCGCGCACAGCGCCGGTGCCGTCGTTCCCCGCGCTGATGAAGAGAGCGTAAGGCAGCGGCTGCAGCTGGCCCTCGACCTCGTAGTAGGTGCGATCGAAGAAGTCCTTCATGGCGCCGGACATGTAGCCGAAGTTCTCCGGTGTGCCGAGGAGCAGCCCATGTGCCCAGAGCAGATCGTCCGCGTCGGCATCAACGGCCCGGTGACAGCGGAGGGTCACCCCGTCGATGTCCGGGTGCCGAGCGCCGTCCGCCACGGCATCGGCCAGGGCACCGGTGTTGCCGGTCCTGGTGTACCACACCAAGAC
>JBCDGJ010000318.1:0-2983 GCA_038757945.1 Pseudomonadota bacterium | reverse complement strand
GACCATGGCCTTCCAGTCATCACGACCCATAACCTTGGCTGCTTCGGACCAATCGAGACCGGCCGCTTCCACCGATTTGCGCATCCCGGCCGCCGTATGCAGCCCAACACCCTCCGCAAACGCGTGCCGGAGCAAAGCGCTCATCAGCGCCTCATCCTTACCCGGGGTCATTGCCCAGGGCAGCAGCGAGTAGGCCTGCCGCGTAGGCGTACCAATGGGCAAGACCATGTTGCCGAAGGGCACGTCGGCGAAGTCCGCCTCTCGTTTCGTATCGAACATGATGTAACGGGCCTTTGGTCTCGGCGCTGGTACGCCACGCATCACCATCGGCAGCACCGGTCTGTGATGAAATTCGATGCCGCAGGCGTCCTTCAGCGCGATGGTCCTGTCATAGATGATTGCGGTATAGGGCGAGTTCAGCGACGGATAGAAGTCCAGCCGCAGTCCACTAGCATCAACGCCGGCAACATCAGGATCCGGACGCGGCGCGATCAGCGGCTCCTCAGGCTCCCTGCAGGCACCAAGCTCACGCAATCGGTGCTCCAGGTGGAGCAGACGATCGACCCCCCAATACCACTCGCCACCGTAGAACAACATGGCTCCGGAGTAGTGGCCTTGCTTCGCCAGGTGGGCCGAGCCACTATCCAACGCTGCCGTTAACTCGGCACTACCTGGGCCCTTCTCGGCGAGGCCAGCGAGTACGCCGTCCTCACCGGACCATAGCGCTTCGGAAACCGCAGCCAGAGCAGTGGTACGCGCTTCCTCGTCCCCGGCCAGGAGCGCCCGGCCGGCGAGTACCTGATGCTCTGTTTTTGGCACGATCCCGGACTGGGCCGGAAAAGTAAGCCCGAAGTGCGGTGCAATGAGCTCAGCATCTCGACGCGCCCATACCGCGAGTTTCTCGAGCTCCGGCTGGCTGGACCCGCCGGTAGCGCGAATCAAATGCAGCCGCAGCGCCACGTCATAGCGCGCAGCGAAGGTCGCGACCACCTGAGCAGTAAGGTGCGAGTACGGATCGTCCAGCTGATGATAGTAATCAACGACGTGCGGCTGGCCGCGGCGACGACGCCGCGCCTCGAACTTCTCCCGTCGTGCAGACCGAACGGTAGCGTCAGCCTGCGGACCCAGCACCCGCCGGCTCATGAGCATGCGCAGCCAGCCGGGTGGATCGACGACCAGGCTCGGGTTCGGGTTGTCCTTGGGTTCGAGCATGATTCGTCTCTCGCAGTCTCAGTTTCGCAGCATGTAGGGCCCGTTGATCGCAGCAAGCGATCTGCTGCAGCCGCTTCAGCACTCGATGATGTTCAAGTGGTATGCAACCGTCACTGCAGGCGCTGGCGGAGCAGCACTACACGCGCCGGCAGCAGTTGCCGAGTTATCGAACCCGCCGGCTTTCACCCCCGTCAGCCAGCGGGCGAGCATAGCGGCTGGTTGACATGCAGACCAGCAACACCTCATCCAGGGCGGGATGCCTGCACCAAACCACTTCTGAATCGCGACAGCAGCAACCCGATCCGTCGGGTGCCCTTGAGCTCGCGTGGGTACGTCGCGTAGAGCTTGATCAGTGGCGATCGATAGCCCGTTTCAATAGCGACGACGGTTCCCTTAGTCAGCGCATCGCCCGCAACCAGCTCCGGAAGAAAGCCAACCCCAAACCCGTCGTGTACCAGCGCGGCAACTGCGGACACATCGTCGACGTAGATCTGAATCTGTTCTCTGTCGATACCCAACCGCTCGAGCACCCGACCGAAATCGTTGCTGTGGAGATCTTTCGGAGCGATTAAACGACAGCGGCTGAGATCATCCGGCCTGGACAGCTTCAGCGTCTTGGCATAGCCAGCAGACGCCAGCAGCACAATCCGGGTCTGGCCAATCTGCTCTTCTTCGATGCCGGCTTGCGCAGTTCGCCTGATTCTGACCGCAAGGTCGATGCCGTCCTGCAGAAAATCGACGTAGCGCTCCGAGAAGTCGACTTCGACCTTCAGCCTCGGATACTCCCGCAACAGCTCATCAAGCGGCGACAGCAGTGCCGCTCTGCCGATCGCCGGTGGCAGTGACAGCCTGAGCGTTCCCTGGATCTCTGGCTCCCGCTCGAGCAGCTGCTTTTCGGCCAGATACAGCTGCTCCAGGGCCGCCTTTGACAGGTTCAAGTAGACCCGTCCGGCGTCCGTCAGATGAACCTCTCGCGTCGTGCGGGCAACCAGCGCGCGACCGTCGAACCGCTCCTCGAGCGCACTGATCCGACGGCTGACCGATGACTGGCTGATACCCAGGCGGGTAGCTGCTGCACTGAAGCTTCCCGTATCGGCGATGGCCTGCAACGTTTCAGCCTCGGCCACGCGGTCGATCGCCATACTGCCCGCACCTATCCGTAAAACGGATTAATGGTATGCGTTTACAGGTCTTTCATGCAAAAAACACAATACGACCTCGTTCAACAGCCAGGAGCCGGCTATGCAATTCGGAACAGTGACGGGGCCGCTACTGAACGGCGTAGCACGCGAGCTCGAAGCGCTCGGGTATGACGCTGTTCTGTTCGCGGATAGCCAGTGCCGGGCCCCCGAGGTCTGGACCGCGCTCGGCGCGGCCGCGCTGGAGACAGACACTGTGCTCCTCGGACCCGGCGTCACCAATACGGTCACGCGGGACCCCTCAGTTATCGCCTGTGCCGCAGCCACCGTCCACAAGCTGACGGACGGGCGAGCGGTGCTCGCCATCGGTCGCGGAGACTCCGCAGCGCACTTCATTGGCAGGAAACCCGAAGCACTGGTCACCTACGAAACGAAAATCGACGACCTTCGGCGGTACCTGCACGGGGAGCCGGTTCGCCGGGGCGTAGTCGACAGCACCATTCAGTGGCTGCCGCTGCTGGCAGAGCATGGGCCGGTGCCAATCGAGATGGTGCCTTCAGGCCCCAAGGTGGCTGGCATTGCGGCCAGGTACGCGGACCGGATCTCTTTCGCCATCGGCAGAAACCCTGATT
>JBCDGJ010000317.1:0-2989 GCA_038757945.1 Pseudomonadota bacterium | reverse complement strand
ACGGCTGGCGCGGCGCAGCCTGGCCACGCACAATCCGGGTACGGGATGCGGGAGGATACCCATTGAAAAACTGCTCGAACTGTCCACCGGAGTCATCGACGGCACGCTGACGGAACAGCAGGTTGGTCCCATGAACCGGATCAACTTCCAGCTGTCGGAGATCGCCGAAGGCGTCGCCATGGTGGAAGCTTTCTCTCACTGCATACTGTTCGAGACCGACGACGGACTCGTCGCTTTCGACACCAGCGGTGTTGCCGGCGGTACCCGAGTGGTCGACGCCATCCGGCACTGGCGCAAGGACCGCTTCAACAGCCTGATCTACACTCACGGCCACCTGGATCACGTTGGCGGCTGCGGGGCATTCATGCAGGACGCGGACGCCAGGGGTGAGCCGCGGCCACAGGTCGTCGGCCACGAGAACGTGCCGCGGCGCTTCGACCGCTACGACTACACGAGCGGCTACAACACGGCGATCAACGAGCGTCAGTTTGGACAGTTCTCACGGCGTGGCTATGAGATCAGCGATGGCGACGCTTTCCTGCCGCGCAGCAGCGCCCGGCCCGACCTCACCTATCAGGACACCCTGGACCTCGACATCGGAGGCGTTGCCATCGAGCTCCGCCATGCTAAAGGCGAAACGGACGACCACACCTGGTCCTGGATACCACAGCACAAAGCCATCTGCGCCGGCGACTTCTTCATCTGGTGTTTTCCGAATGCAGGCAACCCGCAGAAGGTGCAGCGCTATCCGGTCGAGTGGGCGGCCGCCATGCGAGCCATGGCCGACCAGGGAGCGGAGCTGTTTCTTCCTGCCCATGGGTTACCGATCGGCGGGCGCGACCGCATCCGTAGCGTGCTGAACGACGTCGCCGAAGCGCTCGAGTTCGTGGTCCGGGAAACAATCGATCGCATGAATGCGGGCATGCGTCTGACGGACATCGTCGCGGAGGTGAAAGTTGATCCGGCGGTGCTCGAAAAGCCCTATCTGCGACCGATCTACGACGAGCCGGAGTTCGTCGTACGCAACATCTGGCGCCTTTACGGTGGCTGGTATGACGGCAACCCGGCGCATCTGAAGCCGGCGCAGGACCGAATGCTGGCGCTGGAAATCGCAGCACTGGCCGGCGGCGCCCGGGCTCTGGCGGAACGCGCCCAGGCACTCGCGGAGTCCGACATCCGCGTTGCCTGCGAGCTGGCTGAGATGGCCGCGCTTGCCGAGCCGGACAACCCGGCGGTCCACGCTGTGCGTGCAGAAATCTATCAGCACCGCCGGGGTCTGGAGACCTCGCTGATGGCAAAAGGAATTTACGGCGCCGCGGCCAGCGAATCCACAACGAAGGCTGAGTAGCGCGTTCGGCGACTTCCTTTCCGCCCAGCTCCGGCATGACGAGGTTCAGGACCCGCAGGCCAATCTCGTTCTACTTCGCTTCGAACACTTCGAGCGCCTGCTTACCGTTGGCTGCCGAGCAGCACTTGGAGCCACCGCTTTCCAGAGTGCTGCGGGTCAGCTGCAGCACATCCGGGTCATCGTCTGCGACCAGCACCAACACCAGCCCCGACTCGAACAGCAGGAAAACCAGGGGATCACACTGTGCCTGGCCTTCCGGATGCTCAAGTTCACCGGGGCTGGTCCCGGCCAGCCTCTGCCCCGGCTCGCGCTCTGGTCGCAAAGCTGAATCCCTCGTAGCCCCGGGCCACCACCCGTTCGCAGTGTTCCCGGTAGGCGCCGACACCCCCCGCATAGGGCATGAATACCCGCGGCTTGCCCGGCACGTTAGCCCCCAGGTACCAGGATCCCCCTTCGGGAAAGAGCGTCGCGCTGGCCACCCGGTTGACGTGGTCGACCCAGGCATCCTCGGCAGCCGGCAGCGCTTCGAAGTGCGTATAGCCGTGCACGCGCATGTGCTCGAGACAGGCGGCAATCCAGTCCACATGCTGCTCGATGGAAACCAGCACGTTGCTCAGCACGGAAGGGCTGCCCGGTCCGGTGATCGTGAACAGGTTGGGAAAACCCGCCAGCGCAAGCCCCAGATAGCTGCGCGGCCCGGCCTGCCACTTGGTGGCAAGCGGCTGTCCGCCCCCACCACGGATGTCCATGCGCAGGAGCGCACCCGTCATGGCGTCGAAGCCCGTAGCCAGCACCAGCGCATCCAGGTCGTAGTGCGCTGCCGTGGTTGCGACACCCGCCGGCGTGATCCGATCGATCGGTGTCTGCTTGAGGTCGACGAGCGTCACGTTGCTGCGATTGAAGGTCTCGTAGTACCCGGTGTCGACACAGATGCGCTTCGAGCCAATCGGGTGCGAGCGCGGACACAGCGCCTCCGCGGTAACCGGGTCGTCGACGATCGCACGGATCTTGTCGCGCACGAAATCCGCTACGATACGGTTTGCATCGGCGTTGAGCAGCGTATCGCCGACCACCCCCATGAATCGCGCACCGCCGCGCTGCCAGTAGGTCTCGAGCAGCGCGTGGATTTCATCGACAGTGTGCCCGGCGGCTCGCTCCAGCACCGGTCCGCCCGGCCGCGGCTCGATATCCAGATCGCCGAACCCCTGGCCGAGGCCCCGCTTGTGATGGTCACGGTGCTTACGGTAGTTGGCTTTGAACTGTTCCACCCAGGCAGGATCGAGCGGTGCGTTGGCCGCAGGTACGCTGAAGTTGGCCGTGCGCTGAAACACCGTCAGCCGGGCTGCTTGTGCCGCAATGACTGGGATTGCCTGGATGGCGGACGATCCGGTGCCGATTACGCCGACATGCTGCCCTGCAAAGTCGACCGGCTCGTGCGGCCAGGCGCCTGCCTGATAGCGGGGGCCAGCAAAGTCGTCGAGGCCGGGAATGTCCGGCACCTGCGGCACGGACAGGCAGCCGGTCGCCATGATGACCAGCGGCGCTGTAACCCGGTCACCCTGGTCGGTGGTCACGCGCCAGCAGCCGCGTTGGTCGTCGTAGTGGGCAGCGGTAACCCGCCGGTGAAAGCGGATGTCGCGT
>JBCDGJ010000316.1:0-3022 GCA_038757945.1 Pseudomonadota bacterium | reverse complement strand
TGAGCAATGACATGCAACGGCGCTCCGCGCCGGGATTACCCGCCGCCCGGGGACTCTACGAACCACAGCAGGAACACGACAGCTGCGGCGTTGGCTTCGTCTGTGACATCAAGGGCTGCGCCAGCCGCTCCATCGTGACCGAGGCGCAGCACATGAACTGCTGCATGGAGCACCGCGGCGGCGTTGGCTACGAGCAGAACACCGGCGATGGCGCCGGCATCCTGCTGGGCATGCCACACCGCTTCATGGGCCGCGTTGCCGGTGAAGCACTCAACGTCGAGCTCGGCGAGCCGGGCAGCTACGGTATCGGCAACGTCTTCCTGCCAACCGATCCCGAGCTACGCGCCCGCTGCAGAGCCGTGCTGGAGGAAGAGATCGCGGCCGCCGGCCAGAAGCTGCTCGGCTGGCGTTCGCTGCCGACGGCCCCGGATGCCGCTGACATCGGCAAGGCAGCTCGAGCAGCCATGCCGGCCATGGAGCAGATCTTCGTCGCCGCCAACGGCGTCGACAGCGAAACCTTCGAGCGCAAGCTGTACCTGGCCCGGAAGCAGGCCACCCACCGTCTGCGCGACGATGCGGCGCAGGCCGGCAGCGGCATGTTCTACGTCTGCACCCTGTCGTCCAAAGTGATCGTCTACAAGGGCATGCTGACCCCGGACCAGGTGTTCGACTTCTACCCGGACCTCAAGGAAGCCGATTTCGAGTCTCATCTGGCAATGGTGCACTCACGCTTCAGCACCAACACCTTCCCGAGCTGGGAGCGCGCGCAGCCGAACCGCTTCATGAGCCACAACGGCGAAATCAACACCCTGCTCGGCAACGTCAACGCCATGAACTCCCGTCAGGGCGTCGCATCGAGCCCCCTCTTCGGCGACGACATCAAGAAGCTGTTCCCGGTCGTGCCGCCGGGCGTTTCCGATTCCGGCTCTTTCGACAACGTGCTCGAGTTCCTGCTGATGAGCGGTCGCAAGCTCAGCGAAGCCGTCATGATGATGATTCCCGAGGCCTGGCAGCAGCACGCGCAGATGTCGCCGGAAAAGAAAGCGTTCTACGAGTACCACTCCTGCTTCATGGAGCCCTGGGATGGGCCGGCCTCGATCGCCTTTACCAACGGCGACTACATCGGCGCTGTGCTCGACCGCAATGGCCTGCGCCCGAGCCGCTACTACATCACCGATGACGACAAATGCATCATGGCATCGGAAGTCGGCGTGGTACCCACGGATCCCGCTCGGGTCATCGAAAAGGGCCGTCTGCGCCCCGGACGGATGTTCCTGATCGATTTTGAGCAGGGCCGCATGATCCCGGATGACGAGCTCAAGCACGACTTCGCCACCCGCCGGCCCTATGCCGACTGGCTCACGCAGGAGCGGCTGAACCTGGCGGAAGTGCCGATCGTCGTCGGCCAGGGGTTGAACGAGGAGACGCTGCTGCCGCGCATGCAGGCGTTCGGCTACACGCAGGAAACCATGCAGTTCATGCTGCTGCCGCTGGTCAAAGAACTGCGGGATCCGCTGGGCTCAATGGGCAACGACTCGGCGCTGGCGGTGATGTCGGATAAGCCGCGCATGCTTTACGACTACTTCAAGCAACGCTTTGCCCAGGTCACCAACCCCGCC
This sequence comes from Pseudomonadota bacterium, assembly GCA_038757945.1. Lineage (GTDB taxonomy): Bacteria > Pseudomonadota > Gammaproteobacteria > Pseudomonadales > Azotimanducaceae > CALHVX01. The sequence goes on along the minus strand of JBCDGJ010000316.1, from coordinate 1,403 downwards.
ATCGATTCGATCCGCGAAGAAGTGATCATGGCGCTCGAGTGCTACATCGGTCCGGAGCAGAACCTGCTCGACTGTACGCCCGAGCACGCCCACCGCCTGCGCATTCCGCATCCGATCCTGACCAACGACGAGCTGGCCAGCCTGAAGAACATGGACTATCGCGGCTGGCGCACCCAGACCATCGACATTACCTTCGACCGCGACGTCGGCGTTGTCGGCCTGAAGGACGCGCTCGATCGCATCTGCGCCGAGGCAGACGCGGCCATCGAAGACGGCCGTAGCCTCATCGTCCTGTCCGATCGGGGCGTCGGGCAGGACCGCGCTGCGATCTCCGCGCTCCTCGCCATCGGCACCGTGCACCACCATCTGGTTCGCGCCCACACCCGCACCCGCATCGGCCTGATCCTGGAGACGGGTGAAGCGCGTGAAGTACACCACCACTGTCTGCTGATCGGCTACGGCTGCGATGCAATCAACCCCTACCTGGCCTTCGAGGCACTGTGGGACGCGCGCCGCGATGGGCAGCTCGATGACGTCGACCACATCAGCAACGATGACGACGTGATCAGCGCGTACCGCAAGGGTGTCGCCAAGGGCATGCTGAAGGTCATGGCGAAGATGGGCATCTCGACGCTGCAGTCCTATAAGGGCGCGCAGATCTTCGAGATCGTCGGCCTCGCCGAGGATGTCGTCGAGCGCGCGTTCCGCGGCACCGCCAGCCGCGTCCAGGGGGTCGACTTCAACGCCCTGACCGAAGAAATGCTGCGCCGCCACGCGCTCGGCTTCCCGGCGCGCGACATGCGTAACATTGCGGTGCTGCCAAATCCCGGTGACTTCCACTGGCGGCGCAACGGCGATACCCATATGTGGAATCCCGAGGCGGTAAGCCAGCTGCAGGTTGCGGCCCGGACCAATTCGGAGGACGCCTACTGGGCGTTCGCGCGGCAGATCAACGAAGAGAACCACCGCCGGGCAACCTTGCGCGGGCTGCTGGAATTCGAGCCGGGTGCCAACGGCGGCCCCATTCCGCTGGAAGAGGTTGAATCCGCAGCAGATATCGTGAAGCGGTTCGCCACCGGCGCGATGAGTTTCGGCTCTATCTCCGCCGAAGCCCACGAGACCCTGGCGGTTGCCATGAACCGGCTCGGCGGCAAGTCCAACACCGGTGAAGGCGGTGAAGATCCACAGCGTTTCATTCCCCTGGCCAACGGTGACTCGAAACGCTCGGCCATCAAGCAGGTCGCCAGCGGCCGCTTCGGGGTCACGATCAACTACCTGACCAACGCGGATGAGCTGCAGATCAAGATCATCCAGGGTGCGAAGCCCGGCGAAGGTGGCGAACTGCCTGGCCGCAAGGTCGACGAGGTCATCGCCAGCATCCGGCACTCGACGCCCGGCGTCGG
>JBCDGJ010000315.1:0-3164 GCA_038757945.1 Pseudomonadota bacterium | reverse complement strand
TTCGCAACACCGCGAACCGCCGCAAAGGAGCAGGACGATGCACACCATCGCAGACCGCTGGCTGGAGCTGGCCGAAAAGAACTACCTGATTGATTCCGTCGAGCCGGGCGGCTGGGCGGTTGACCCGGCTGAAGCGGGGCGCGCTGCAGCCTGGGCGGTCGTCACCGAGCGACATGCCCCGAGTGGCCTCGCCTTTCGCTGGTGATGGGAACGAGCGTTGGCCGAATAGCATCCTCCCGCACACCCTCAGCAGGCGCTTACAGCGATCTCATTGAGGACCTGAGCGGAGGCCGTTACATTCCCCCAGTGACAGGGGCAGGATCGTCCGGCGGACACTGTCTGAATGGTGTCCACGCGACCGCCTGCGCCGAGCATCGGGGGACAGGCATGGGCGAAAGCGACGAAGACCTAGAGCGGCGCTGGATAGCGCAGATTGCTGGCGGGGATAAAAGGGCATTCGAACAGCTCTTCCGGCGCCACGGGGAGCGGATCTTCCGCTACGTCGTGCGCCTGATCAGCGATCCGCAGAAGGCGGAAGAAGTCACCAACGACGTGATGCTCGAGGTCTGGAAGAACGCCGGGCGCTTCGAGTCGCGATCGAAGGTGAGCACCTGGCTGCTGGGTATCGCTCGTCACCGTGCGCTCAATGCAGTGCGGCGCAAGCAGATTGCCACCACCGACATTGATGACGCGCCGGCCGTGGTCGACGACGCACAGGTTGATGGTGAACAGCTGATGGAGCGCGCGGAGGACGAAAACGCCCTGCGTGACGGCCTGCGGACGGCGCTCGGTCTGCTCAGCCCGGAGCACCGCGATGTGGTCGAGCTCACCTTTTTCCACGGTTGCAGCTATGCGCAGATTGCGGAGATCGCAGGCTGCCCGGAAAACACAGTTAAGACCCGAATGTTTCACGCCAAGAAGCACCTCCGGCGCATCCTCGCCGAGCTGAATCTGGACCTGACCCTGATGGAGATCGCCTCATGAACCGACAGGAAGCCGAAGCCCTGCTGCCCTGGCATCTTGCCGGCACCCTGTCTGCCGACGAAGCCCAGGCCGTGCAGGCGTTCATCGACAGCGGCGAGATCGCCGAGGCTGAGCTGAACGAGCTGAAGTTCATCGCAGCCGAAGTTGCCGAGGTTACCCCCAGCGAGCCCAGCTACAATCCGCAGCTGCTCGATCGCGTGCTGACCCAGCTTGATACGGTGCCCCAGGAAGCCATCGCGGAACCGGTTGCGGAGGTTGCGCCGGCTGCTGCGCCCCCGGGCTGGCTCGACCGCCTGCGTACTGCGCTTCAGTGGCAGGCAACGCCGACCACTGCCCGCTGGGCGCTGGGTGCGCAGTTTGCGCTGGTTGCTGCGCTGGCCGTGCTCGTCGCTGCGGGGCCACAGCAGGCCGTTGCGCCGGGCAAAGGTGGATACGATACGGTTGCCGCCCCCGGAACCGCTCCGATCACCGCCAGCTTCAGCGTCGAGTTCGCTGCTGCCGCGACGACCAGCGAGATCAGCGGCGCACTCGAACGGCTGGACCTGCAGATCGTTGGTGGCCCTTCGTCCATCGGGCTGTACGAGCTGGCCGCGCCGGCGGCCGCGGATCTGGACGCACTCAGGCTCGAGCTCGAAGCGGCGCCGAGCGTCACTCTGGTGCTGCCTCTGAAGCCCCTTTAGGCGAGACGATGATGCAACGCGTACCTTCAAGGATCGGAGGCCTCTACAGCGCGGTGCTGCTGCTGGTACTTGGCTTGGTTGCCGGGGCGGCCGTCGCAGCCGAGCCGAACGACCCGCTGTATCGCAGCAGCGGGTCCTGGGATCAGGAGTTCGCAGACCAGTGGGGCCTTCTGCAGCTGCGCGTCTACGTGCCGGCGGCCCGGCAGGCGGCCGTCGGCGTTGGCCGTCCGGTGACCGTTGCGGTCATCGATACCGGGCTCGATTACGAACATCCGGATCTGGCGCTGAGCCAGCTCTGGCGCAACGAAGCAGAAACCCGGAACGGCCGCGACGATGATGGGAACGGGTACGTTGATGACCTGATCGGCTGGAATTTCGTCGACGGCAACAACAACCCCTGGGATCTCTCCGGACACGGCACCCACATCGCCGGCACCATCGCAGCGTGCACAGACAACAGCACGGGCATCGCGGCCGTCAATCCGCAGGCCCGTATCATGGCGCTGAAGGTCGCCAACTTCGCTGGCCAGGCGCGCAGCAGCGCGGTTGCGGCCGCACTCTATTACGCCGTGGCAAACGGGGCGCAGATCATCAACCTGAGCCTCGGCGGCGAACTCGCCACCGAGCTCGAGCGCGAAGCGGCAGCCCATGCGGAGCGTGAGGGTGTGCTCCTCGTGGTGAGCGCCGGCAACCGCGGCGTGCAGGCCGACCCCAATGGCTATCCGGGATTGCCGGGCGCGCTGGTCGTCGGAGCCAGTGGCCTCGACGGCGATCGGGCCGGCTTCTCCGGGTTCGGCGCGGCGCTGGACGTGCTGGCGCCCGGGGTCGATCTGCTGTCCCTGCGTGCGCGGGATACAGACTTCATTGGTCTCTCTGAGCCGCTCGACTATGAGGCAGGCGCGGCCACCGTCGGCCAGGATGCCGCTTACTATCGGGCCTCGGGTACTTCCTTTGCGGCGGCCATGGTGAGCGGGTTGGCCTCGCGGTTGCTGAGCCAACGCCCGGATCTGACCCGACAGCAGGTCCGGAACCTGATCGAGCAGACGGCGATCGACGTGGCCGCACCGGGGGTCGATCAGCTGTCTGGGTTTGGCCGCGTCGATTTCGTCCGTGCCCTTGCGGGTGACCCGGATCTCGACGTCGTGGCGCGGCTGTCCGGTGTGACCCTGGCGCTCGAAAACGAACAGATCCTGCTCGAGATCCAGGGGCTGGTGCAGGCGACGGCCTTTGCCGGGGCATCGCTGTCCGCCCGGCAGCGACAGGAGGTCGAACCGGAGGAACCGGAGGTTGACCTCGCCAGCCTCTCGAAGCGCGAACGAAGGCGTCTCGAACAAGAAGAAAAACGCCGGGTGCGGGAAGCCGAAAAGGAACGCCGCGCGCGGCAGCGCCGCGGGGAACCGGAACCGATCGACCCCACGGTCTGGCAGCCGCTCGTAGCCGCGATCACGAAGCCCGATGCGGAGCCGCTGGCGGGCACGCTGGCCCGGGTGGCGCTCGACG
>JBCDGJ010000314.1:0-3221 GCA_038757945.1 Pseudomonadota bacterium | reverse complement strand
GACAGCGATCAGCTGGAACTACAGCCACTGCTGCAGCCTCACGGCGAGGCAGAGATCGCGCTGGTACTTGCCCACGATCTGGATCAACACAATGTGACCGCCGCCGATATCGCAGCAGCCACGGCCTACGCGACCCCTGCGCTGGAAATCGTGGACAGCCGCATCGCCAACTGGCGCATCACCTTCGCCGATACCGTTGCCGACAACGGCTCGTCTTCTCATTTCGTTCTGGGCGATGCCCGCAAGCCCCTCGAAGGTTTGGACCTGTACAGCTGCGGCATGGTGTTGGAGGTCAATGGCGACGTGAAGTCCGTGGGTGCAGGTGCCGCGAGCCTCGGCCACCCGTTCAACGCCGCGGCCTGGCTGGCGCAGACCCTGGCGCGCAACGGAACGCCGCTGACCGCCGGTCAGGTGCTGCTGACCGGAGCGCTGGGCCCGATGGTTCCGCTGGTACCAGGCCAGCATGTGCGGGCTACCATCGGCGGTCTTGGCGAAGTCAGCGTACGCTGCATCAGCCAACTCTGAAGCCCTCAAAGAAGGCCGCACTCAGCGAGCGGCCGCCTCCCGAATCCGAGCCACGCGTTCCGCCGTCGCCGGATGCGTCGAAAGGTATTGGAGCCAACGCTGGCCGCTCGACGGCTCCCCTGGATCGGCGACATCGCGATCGTGCGGCTCGGTGCGCACCGCTGCTTCATCATCCGCGCCTTTCGCTTTCGCATCTTCGGGACGATATGCGCCGAGTTTCTCCAGCATGGAGGCCAGTGGCTCCGGTGAACGGCCAAGCGCTTGCAGCCGCGCAATGGCAAAGTCGTCCGCCTGCGTCTCAAGATCGCGGGAAAACGAGAGCTGGCCAAGGGTGACAGGCAGAGCGAATAGCAGCTCGGAGACACCTGTGACGTCACCAGTCATGAACGCAAGCAGCACGCCCCAGGCCGAGCTCTGCAGCACCGTGGATTCTGCATGGCGGCCCCGGGCATGCCCGACCTCGTGCAGGTACACCGCTTCCACCTCAGCAGGATCGCCGGCCAGGCGCACCAGTTCGTCCGTAATCACGATCTCGCCTCCGGGGAGCGCGAAGGCATTGGGACCGATCTCGCTGGCACGGAAGTGGATTCTGCGGGGAAAGTCATCGAGCGCGAGCAGTCGGGCCCGCAGCGCCAGGCGTTCCTCGCGCGGAAGCCGGGACGACCGGAACATCTGGCCATCGAGCGCATCCAGGGTCTCGCCGGCCACCCGGGTCAACAGCTCATCGGGCAGTCGCTGGGCAAGGGCCTGCGCAGCGGTCGGTACCCCCCACAGCAGCAGCCCTGCATAGAAACCCACGACAATGACCAGCGCGGCCAGCGCAAGCGGCGCACTGGCTTCGAGCCGCGGTAGCCAGGCCCAGCGCGAGGGCGGCCACAGGGCGGCAACCAGCTGATCCACCGCGTCGTTGTCGCTGCAGACAAAGGTCTCGCCGCGGCCCCATCGCAATCGCCGCGGGATACTGCCCACGCGATCGCTCACGCTCAGTTCGTCGACGGGAATAGATCGTCGAGATCCGTCAGTCTCCAACACCAGAAAGCGGGCATCTGCCGCGTCGAGACTCAGTCGCGCCAAGGACTCCCGCGACTCCACACCGCTCTGGTAGCGTCCCTCGAGCTCGATCAAATGCCGAGCCCAAGATCGAAGGCCTCCCCGATCTCATCGCCCGTAGCCGACTCTTCGGTGGTGCTGTCACTGACAAAGCGATCCAGATCCGTGGCATAGAGCGTCATCGAGTTGACGAGGTACGCGGTCATGCGGACCTTGGCCCAGGGGTAGGCGAGACCGAGAGTGAGGAGGATCGCGATGCTATTGGTCAGCGAGATCCAGACGAAACGCCCGATGCCGATCCGGTTCCGGACGAAGCTGTCATTGAGCTGCAGGTTGTTGTAAACCACGCGAAACCGCAGCCCCTTGTAGAGCGCGTAGATGGCGGAATACGCCATCGCGATCGGAATCAGCACGAGCAGGTTGACCAGCAGCGACTCCGGATCTTCCTCCAGCAGCTCGGCGCCACCGGTCATGGCCATCACCGTGCCGAAGATAATGCCCAGCGCCAGCAAGATCAGTGCGCCGACGGCGGCGACGACGAGCGCGATCACATAAAAGCTGCCCGGCGAGGCGTTCATATTGAACAGGGTGTTGCCGAAACGGTGATTGTCCACGGTGTACTGCGTTTGCGAGTACCAGACGTAGGGCATCCCCAAGCCCAAGGTGACCACCCCCAGGATCGGTGCAAACCAGTACACGCCAATCGCGCCGCCGATATCGCCCAGGAAAGAGAAGCGGACGTTGCGCCAGCTCGACATTGCGGCTCGGAAGCGCAGGGCTTGCACGATGAGCCACGGGGCACCGAAGGAGATCAGCAGAAACAGTATGATCGAAACGGCGGGCACGAAGTTGGAGGCCAGTACGTAGATTGCCAGTACAGCCACGGCGATCGCGCGGCCCCGAAGAATGGTCAGAGGCTTCGCGTGGTACTCGAAGCTGTCACCGGCGACGCTCGTGTTGCCGTAAAAGTAACGGGTGGTACGCACCTTGGCCCAGGCGGAGTAGATGCCAAGCGTCAGGATCGTCAGCAGTACGTTGACGATCCAGATCTGGAAGTACTCCCGAGCGTTGCCGGAAAAGGCAAAGGGGTGCTGGCCAAGCTCAGAGGTGTCGGAGTCCGGGGTTGCTGCGGTGCTGACTTCAGAGTCCATGGGCGGGCGATCATTCCTTCGTAAGGGCGGTGCTTCCATAGCTCGCCCACCATAGCAGCGTCAGGACCCGGCGCAGCTCCGCTTTGTAGGCGCTTTGCAAGGTGCAGCGCGCAGCGCCGTCGAGCGCTGCGAGGTTCAATCCACCGCGTTCATCCGCCCTGGCCTTGCATCAACCAGGCCCCGACCGGCTCGACCAGTTCGATGTTGAGCTGCCCGGCCAGTCCCGCGGCCCGGTGCACCGCCGAGGCCTGATACTCCGGCGAGCTGATCATCTGGAGCATGGCCTGCCGGGAGGGGTACATGGCGATGGCCACGCTGTCCCAGAGCTCTTCGACCTGACCGAGCATGAGCCGTTCGACGCGTGCTGAGAACATGGGCGCGCCCCCGACCTTGGCCAGATGGCCGACCACCTCGGCGCCGTAGATCGCATAGGCCTGCGCGCCTGTCAGGTCCGTGTCCCGACCGTCGTCGTAAGCCGCCCGATCCTTGAACTTG
>JBCDGJ010000313.1:0-3370 GCA_038757945.1 Pseudomonadota bacterium | reverse complement strand
GCGCTGATGGGTGCTGGACAGCTGCAGCACCGCATTACCGCAACCCGGCACGACCAGCTGGGTGATCTGGCGAGCGAGATCAATGCCATGGCCGATGAGGTGCAACGCATGCTGGATGCCAAACGGCAGCTGCTGCTCGGCATCAGCCATGAGCTGCGAACACCGCTGTCGCGAATGAAGCTGGCCCTGGCGCTTGCTGAACCGACCGAGCACGCTGCGGGTATGCAGCAGGACGCTACAGAGATGGAAACCATCATCGACGCCCTGCTGGAAGCCGAGCGGCTGAATGATCGACACCGGGCGTTGGTCCTCTCTGCGGTAACGATCAGCGAGCTGATTGAAGCCATGTTGAACGACTATTTCTCCCGGGATCGGGCGCACGTTGCGGTGCGTATCTTACGGGACGCCGCGATCCAGGCTGACCGGGTACGGCTGACGTTGCTGCTCAAGAACCTGCTGGCCAACGCGCTGCGCTATGGCAATCGCGAGCAGGGGCCGGTGGAAATCTGCGTTGCCGCTGACCCGGATCAGGTGGAAATTGCCGTGCAGGACCATGGTCCGGGCCTGGATGCAGAGCAGGCCGGTTCGCTTGGTGTGCCTTTCTTTCGCAGCGATTCCTCGCGCACCCGGAACACAGGCGGTACCGGCCTTGGCCTCTATCTGGCGCGTCTCGTGGCTGAGGCCCACGGCGGTACGCTGGCGCTCGATACCACCTGGCGTGCTGGTGCCCGGTTTGTGATCACGCTGCCGCGCTCGGGCTAGCCGCGGCTGCTGAGCGGGTCCGTTTCTACGGGCGTGTCGTTGCGGGTATGCTCGGAACGGTTGCCGGTAGCGGGCTTACCGGCAGAAATCAGGCTCCGGAGGCACAGCGGATGGCAGAGCAGACCTTGATCGCGAGCAGCGTCCGAATTGATGGCGCGCGCTACTTCGATCAGAGCGTGATGGCAGCGGAGACGGAGCGGCTCTGGCGCCGCAGCTGGCTGCTTGCGGGACTGGCCAGCGACCTGGACCAGCCAGGCAATACGCTGGTGTTCGATATCGGCCCCGACAGCATCGTCGTCGCCCGCGACGAGGCTGGCCTGCACGCTTACCACAACGTCTGCACGCACCGCGGCACGCGGTTGCTCGATGCCGGGCTGAGCACGCAGTCGGTCATCCGCTGCCCCTACCACGCCTGGTGCTACAACCTCGATGGCGCCCTGCGCAGCGCACCGAATGCCGACACCTTTACCGACGGCCTGCCGACCGAACGGCTGCGCTTGAAGCCGGTGCAGGTCGCAGAGTGGCAGGGCTTCGTGTTTGTAAACCTCGATCCGGCGGCTGCGCCTCTGGCTGACTTTTTAGGCACGGTGCTCGAGCGGATGGCGCCCTATCCGATCGACCGCATGGTGCTGCTCGAGGATCAGACCGCGGAGGTCGACTGCAACTGGAAGGCGATCATCGACAACTTCTCGGAGCTCTATCACGTCGACTACATCCATCCGCAGCACAAAAGCTTCGTCGACTGCACCGGCGCAACAGATGAGCTTTACGAGCACGGGCACACCGGCCTGCACGTGGCGGGATTCACCACCGACCGGCGCTACCCGGTACCCGATGAGCCCACCGAGTATCAGGCTGCACAGCTGGCAGCGTTGGGCCTCGACCCGAAGGACTTCAACGGGCGTGTGCCCGAGATTGCGGATGCGATTGCGGCGGCCAAGCGTGCGCAGAGCGGCAAGCAGGGCTATGACTACACGAGCTACAGCGACGAGCAGCTCACCCGCGTCTATCAGTACAACCTGTTTCCGAACATCATCCTGTCGGGCACGCCGGAGGGGCTATGGATGATGCGCTCCCGGCCGCACCCGACGGACCCGCGCAAGTCGTTGCTCGACAAGTGGACCCTCACGTTGCTACCGGACCCGCAGTTCGGTGGCGCCAGCCAGGGCATGCACACGCTGCACGCGACGAGCGACGGGTCCAAGGCGGTTCAAGCAGAGCGGGTGACCCACGATCGGTTTCACTACAGCGAGGTGCTGGCCGGGCGGAAGAGCCTGACGATTACGGTAGATCAGGATCTGAGCTTGCTCGCTAAGGTGCAGGCGGGCGCAGAGTCGGCTGGGTTCGGGGAGGCCTGGCTCAGCGAGCGGGAAGTGCGCGTGGCGCACTTCCATCAGGAGCTGAACCGGGTGCTGGCTGCAGGGGCGATGCCAGCACCCGGCGAGGGGTGAGCGGTTGGAAGTAACCGCTCGGGCGAAGGTTCAGTCGCCGTCCTCCATGCCGTTGGCCCACAGGTAGTTGTTGGCCCACAGGTAGTTGTTTGCCCAGAGGTAGCTGTTAGCCCACAGGTAGTTGTTTGCCCAGAGGTACGAGTTGGCCCACAGGTAGCTGTTGGCCCAGAGATAGCTCGAGGACTCGACCTGGTAGACGAAGTCGACACTGTTGGCCCAGAGGTAAGACTGCGCTTCCAGGTAGCCGTCCGGCGTATCGTTGAAGGTGCTCCACTGGTTGGCTGACTTCCAGATGTCCTTGTTCTTGAGCGACGAGACACCCCAGAGCTCGGCCACGTCTTCAACCAACAGTGACGTACCGCTGCCGTGGGGAACGATGGACGGTGACAGGGCATCGCCCGTCACGGTCAGGGTGTCCTTCAGCGCAGCCTTGACGTCGAGCACGCCGGCGCCGATGGCGACCGGATCACCACCCATCTTGTAGGCGCTCTTCATCAGCCGTGCTTTGATGGTGCCCGGGGTCAGCGACGGATCCTTAGCGATCATCAACGCGACGGTACCGGAGACCGCGGCGGCGGCCATGCTGCTGCCGGACAGTTCCATGTAGTCGCGGCGATCCAGATCTTCCGCTGCATCGTCATCGTAGCCGTAATCTTCTGCTTCGTCTTCGCTGATGTAGAGACCCGTGTTGCCGACCAGGGTCTTGAGCCTCATGTTCTTATCGGCCGCGCCAACCACCCGGTTGCCCGGAGCGATCAGATCCGGCTTCAGCGTCAGATCGTAGGCCGTGGGACCGCGCGAGGAGTAGGTGGAGACGTAGTCGTCCGAGCGCGACCTGGTACCGCTGTCGGTCAGCGAGCCGACGGTGATGATCTTGCGCGAGTTGCCGGGGCTGGCGATGGTCAGGTCGCCATTATGGCCAAAGTTACCGGCGGCAGCGACGACGGTGATACCCGCGTCCCAGACCTGTTCAACAGCGAGCACCAGCGGATCCATGGTCGCGGATTCCGTGATCGGCTTGCCGAGAGACAGGTTAACCACGCGAACGTTGGTGCTGTTCTGGTTATCGAGGATCCATTGCAGGGCGGCCAGTACGCTGGCGACCGTACCTTCGCCGTTCTCATCGAGCACGCGCAGGGAATGGATGCGGCTGTCCG
>JBCDGJ010000312.1:0-3415 GCA_038757945.1 Pseudomonadota bacterium | reverse complement strand
GCGCCAGGGATTTCGCCTGGAAACTTCCATTTGTGTTTCTGCCATGCCTGGTAATACTGTTCGTTGAAGAACCCCCATTGTTTTTCATCGGCGTAATACTTGCCGTCTCCCATCCACGCGTGATGTCCGGACCAGTACCACCAGTGCGGTTCCCCGGGGCTCTTGCTGGTGTAGGCACCATCGGTGATCGCTTTATGGTAATCAGGCCACTGTTCGGGGTGCTTGTGCAGGGACTTCTGCTTAGCGGGCTTTGGCGACACGTTCCTTAGCTTGCGCTGTGTTCGGCGCCAGATACCCTTCTCGAAGTATTTTGCGTCGCCGTAATCACCCATTTCGATGAAGCTGAGACGTAGCGGGGTTTGCGTAATGGTGGTTGGCCTGCCGCTGGTTGAGGGCCTGGCGGCGGCTACTTTACGTTTTGCCATCGGCGCCTCCGTCAGCAGCCGTGTTTCTCTGTGAGTCTGGCTGATACCGCCGCTGTCAGGTTGCCGTCTTCCGGCAGGTTGTTGTCCCGCTGAAATCGCTGCAAGGCTTTCCGCAGCGCCGGAGTGAGTGCCTCGGTGTCCGGGCCATTGTAGAACCCGAGGTTGCTCAGGCGCTGTGCGGCCCCTGAGATCTGAGTGCCTGGATTGAGGTGCGCCAGCAAGACCTCATACTCTTCCCCGGTTTCCGGCAGCCGTAGGTCGACCGAGTTTAGTGCGCTGTCGATCTCGTGCTCGATCTTGCCATTAGGCCCGGTCTTGCCGCTGAACAACAACTCGGGACCGTAGATTCCGTATTCAACATCGTTACGAGGCCCGTCTTCATCTTCGAGTCGCAGTATCAGCTTGGTTGTTCCTCCGAGCCGCCGTCGGAAGCGCACCTTTTGATTGGAGGGTGCGCCTCTCGACTGCTGCTCTGGATCGGGAATCTCGACGACATCTTCAGGACTCAACAAATCGTCGTCACGCGCGTCTGACCAGAGCGACTGATTTTCCGGAGCGGCGCGGATCTTGTTCATCGGTATGCCGTAAGTCCGGCTCAACGAGAAGAGATCTTCGCCTTGCAACGTCTTGTGTTTGATGGTGCCCGTCCTTAGTGCCTGCTCGGCAGCGAAAGCTAGGTAACCTGGCTTTTGCCGCTGCTAGCTGCTATCAGCGGCAACCCGCACGGTGACTCATAGCAGCGATATGCAACGATACTAACGTGATGGTCGGGCGCGAGTCACTGGTGCCCGCTGGGGGCTGCCGGGGACCAGATGCCGGGTTGGCTCCGCGGCACGATCGCTTGAGCTCGCGGCGAGCATGGCGGGTACCGCCGCGCGGTTAGGCGAAGCCTCCTCAAGTTGCGATTACCGCTTCTTCTTCTGCCAGAAACAGCAGGACATTCTCCAGATCGACGAAGTTGACTGCGTCCCCGGCCTGATCTTCCTGCATCTGCCTGGATGCCATAGAGCGGCGGGCGGCCTCGACGTCTGGCCAGTGCAGTTCCGTAATGCCGTCATAGGCGGGCCGCTCGGTTCCGTAGGTTGCCTCGAGCGGGTGACACTGCAGATAGCAGAGTGCTTCTTCCGTGAGGGCTGCGATGGGACCGTGGTGCTGCCACCAGTAGCGTTGGAAGGCTTCGACGGTAAGCTCTGCCTTGCGCCGGAACGGGAACACCCCTTTGATGCTTACGCGCGTCAGATGAGCGGGTAGGCGCATCACGGTGCGTGTGAGACCCGTGATCACGGGGCCAATACGGTCGCTGCCACCTTCAAGCAGCGGCGCAAGGCGTTCGGGTGCATTGCCGACCGCCAGGGCCTGCTGTGGTTCTTGGAAGTAGAGCTCTGCCACGCCTGCAAAGGCGGGTGCAGCGCCCGGCTCAACCTGGTCCGCCAGGGCGCGGGTTTGGGTATAGCCCGCGACGTCGGGGCACAGAGCCCGGCATTCGGCGGCCGCAGTTTCGTCCCGGTAGCGGAAGGGATCTGGCGCGTGCGCATCCGTGCTGGTGTTCAGGAAGACACAGGTTTTGAACATCGACTCTTGCCCCTCGTTCAGTGGAACCTGATGAATACCCGATCAGCGACCGGTTTGTCGATCCATCCGGCCCGGAAGACCCAGACTGGAGGCGGCGGCTGCCTCTTTGAAGCTCAGGCGCTGCGCAACGACACAGCACGTGCTGAGATTCCTGAACGGTTTTGTCATGCCACGGCTTCCGCGCGCGGTTGCGTCACCCTAGTCAAGGGTTGCCATCATCCGGAGCACGTCGCAGACGCGATTTGAGTAGCCCCACTCGTTGTCGTACCAGGACAACGCTTTGACGTACCGATCGCCGACCACCTGCGTAAACGACGCATCGAAAATTGACGAATGGGGATTGCCGATGATGTCGGATGACACCACCGGGTCCTCGGTGTATTCGAGCACACCGCGCATTCGGTCCGATGCGGCCGCCGTCTGCATGGCGTCGTGAATCTGCGCCACGCTGACAGCCTGTCCGAGCTCCACGAACAGATCGACCACCGAACCATCCGGCACCGGTACCCGCGATGCGATACCGTCCAGGCGGCCCTTGAGCTCAGGCAATACTTCGCCAACGGCTTTGGCTGCACCGGTCGATGTCGGTATGGTGTTCTCCGCCGCCGCACGGCTGCGCCGCCAGTCTGAGTGGGGAACGTCGGCCAGGCTCTGGTCGTTGGTGTAGGCGTGAACCGTATTGATGACGCCTTCCTGGATGGTAAACGCATCGTTCAATACTTTGGCGACCGGGGCCAGGCAGTTTGTGGTGCAGCTGGCATTCGACACGATGCGATGCTCGGGCCGTAAGCCGTCTTCGTTGACGCCGAGCACGACGGTGTAGTCGATGGCGTCCTTTGCGGGCACCGTCAGCAGCGCGCGTCCGGCGCCCGCCTCGAGGTGCATGGCGACCTGCTCCCGGGCCCGAAACACGCCGGTCGACTCGACGACCGCGTCAACGGCCAGCTCGCCCCAGGGCAACTGCCTGGGGTCCCGCTCGTGCAGCATGCGCGCCTTCGAGTGCGGTGTGGTCAGCAGACCGTCGTCGACCCTGACCTCGCCTTCGAAGCGGCCCATGACGGTATCGTAGTTGAGCAGGTAGCGCAGGGCCGCGGGATCGAAGAGGTCGTTGATCGCCACGATTTCGATGTCCGGCAGGGTCTCGGCAATGCGGAACACCGCCCGGCCAATGCGACCGAATCCATTGATAGCAACGCGCATCAGCTCGCCTCCTTGAGCGTTGAGTCGAGGGTTCCGTAGAGCTTCAGGACGTCCATGATCCGATGCGCATGGCCGAGTGATTCGTGCCATGCCAGGACTTTTACGAGCCGCTCGCCGGCGCGCATGGTCGCCTGCATATCCACCAGCAGCGACTGCGGGCAGCCCCGGACGTCTGACGAGACGATTGGATCGTCCGTTACCTGCAGCAGTGCCGGGTG
>JBCDGJ010000311.1:0-3420 GCA_038757945.1 Pseudomonadota bacterium | reverse complement strand
TTTGCGGAATCTAAGTTCCCTCGGTCTCGGTAGTTGCAACGTCCGGGCCAGCCCAATATCGCCATTTTCGGGCCGTTTTGTCGCATCCTTACCAACAAATCGGCCGATTGGTGAAGGGCGTCAGCTAACTCCACGCAAAGTGTAGGTTTTCGGCGAACAGATGGATTGGTCTCGCAGAACCGCGGTAGGAGACTGTCCGACCGCCGTTTCCAGCCGTACCACACAGCGGTTTCCAGCCGTTCCACACAGCGTCAGGCTGGTTATAACCGGCCCCTTCCTGAGAGGGATTTCAGCAGCTGGCGGCCAACCCAGGGGCAGTACCGCTACGGGCCAGACACCTCGGAACTGCCTGTCCGCAGCAGGCTGAACAGCGCGTTGAGCGACACCGCCGAGACCCCGGCCAGGGTGATCGCGTTTCCGAGCGCAATCTTGACGCTGGCACCAAACCCGTCGAAGAACAGCGGATTGGCGATCACCAGGAGCGACAGGCCCAGGCTGACGCTGACCACCACCAGGTTGCAGTTATCTTCCAGATCAACCTTGCGCAGGGTGTGCATGCCGGTCGCCGCGATGCTGCCGAACATGACCAGCGCGCAGCCGCCGAGCACGGGCGTCGGGATGATCGCCACCAGAGCGCCGAGCTTCGGGACCAGCCCGAGGCCGATCATGAACAGCGCCGTTACCGCCACCACCCACCGGCTGCGCACGCCGGAGATCCGCAGCACGCCGGTGTTCTGCGAGAAGGTGGTGAACGGAAAGGAGTTCATCAATCCGCCCAGCATAGTGCCGATGCCTTCGGCACGGATCCCCGCCGCGATGTCATGCGGTTCAACCGGCTCGTGACAGACCTCACCGATGGCCAGGTAATCGCCGGTCGATTCGATCATGGTCACCAGCATCACCAGCAGCATGGCGATGCAGGCTGACGGCGGGAAGGTGGGCATACCAAACTCGAGCGGGGTCACGATGGTAAACCAGGGGGCGGCAGCTACTCGGGCCAGGCTGACGTCGCCGAAGGACGCAGCGAGCAGCGTGCCGGCAACCAGACCGATGAGGATCGCCGACCGGGCGAGCAGATCGTGGCCGAAGCGCAGGATCAGCACAACGATCGCAAGGGAACCAAAGCCGAGCAGCATGTCCTGCGGCGCCACCACCTGCGCGCCAGGCGCGCCGCCGCCGCTCATCCACATGATCGCCACCGGTAGCAGGGAGATCCCGATCGCGGTAATCACCGTGCCCGTCACCACCGGCGGAAACAGCACCAGCAACCGGCTCCAGAGGCCGGCAGCCAACGCGGCAGCTAACCCCGCCACCAGCGTCGCCCCGAAGATTGCCGTCAACCCGTGCTCCGCGCCGATCAGAATCAGCGCCGGCACGGCCGCGATCGTGGTCCCCTGCACAACCGGCAGCCGAATCCCGATGTGCGGGCCTAACCCCAAACACTGGATCAGCGTGCAGACGCCACTGGTGAGCAGAGCGGCACTGATCAGCTGGGTCAGCGTTGCTGCGGGCAGATCGAGGGCCGCCGCCAGCACCAGCGGTGTGACAACCAGGCTCGCGTAGGCCGCCAGCAGGTGCTGCAGCGCCAGGGCGACCGTCGGTCCCGGCGGCAGGACCTGATCGACTGCGGATACGCCCGCGTCGGGTACCGTCTGCTCCGCCACGCTCAGTCCCCGTCGACGGGGCTGATCGCCCCCTGCTCATGGGCCGCGAGCCAGGCGGAACGACGGCGGAACAGGTCCGGGACGCTGACTGCGGCCGCGGCGCGCAGCTCAGCAAGGTCGGCCGCAACCAGCTCGCCGCCCTCAACCCGCGCGACCCCATCGCAGACCACCAGATCCACGTCGCCCCCCTGTACCGCGTACACCAGATTGTGGTGGACGTTGAGATGTTCGCCGGTCAGCAGCGGCGTCATGCGCGGCGTATCCGTGCGAACGGCGATGAAATCCGCCTTCTTGCCGGGCTCGAGGCTGCCGATGTCCTCCGCCAGCCCGATGGCGCGCGCGCCTTCGAGGGTGGCCATCCGCAGTACCTGCCAGGCATCGGCCGCCGTTGCATCATCCTCGCGGAGCTTGCCGAGCAGCGAAGCAAACTTCATCTCCTCGAACAGATCGAGATTGTTGTTCTCCTTCTCGCCGTCGGTGCCAAGGCCAACCGCAACGCCCGCCTCGATCATGCGGCTTACCGGCGCCATCCCGCTCACCAGCTTCATATTGCTGGTGGGGTTGTGTGCTACACCAATCCCCTTGCGGGCCATGAGCTCGATCTCGCTGTCGTCGAGCCACACGCAGTGAGCAAAGAGCGCGTGCGGCAGATCGAGGAAGCCGAACCGTTCCATGGCGTGCACAGGCCGTAGCCCGAAGCGGGCTTCGAGCTCGCGGACCTCGGCCTGCGACTCGCCCACGTGCGTGTGCAGGCCTACGTCGTGCCGCGTGGCCATGGCCACCGCCCGCGCCCAGGCCTCTTCAGTGAAGTAGAAGAGATGCTCCATACCAACCCAGGGCATGATTCGGCCATTGGCTGCGCCGCGCCAGCGTTCAATCAGCGCTTCGTTGTCATCCAGGGTGTCGAAATAGTCATAGTCCGGATGCTCGCCCACGTAGGGAACCAGCACCGCGCGATTGCCGAGACGCTCTGCCGCCCGGGCGCTGCCATCGAGAAAGCGCCACATGTCGACGGTGGTGGTGGTACCGGACAGCAGCGCTTCCGCGTAGCAGAGCCAGGACGCCACCTCGGCATCGGCCGGCTCGAGCACGCGATGCATCGGATCGATGTAGAGCCGCAGCCAGTCCCAGAGCTTCAACCCTTCGGCGGTACCGCGGAGCAGGCCGGAATGCATGTGGGTGTTGATCAGCCCCGGCATGAGCAGCCGGTCCTTCAGATGAATCGCCTCGGCTGCCGGATGCTGGTCGACGAGCACGCTGCGCGGGCCGATCGCAGTGATCCGATCACCTTCGACCAGCAGGGCACCGTCTTCGAGAAAAGGTGCACCGGGCGCCATGGTGACCAAGCACGGCGCCGAGTAGATCCGGGAAGTGGGCATGGTCGGTCAGCCGATGTCCCGGCCGAGCGTATAGAACTCGTCGTTGGGGCGCATCGACAGAAAGTTCGCCATCCGGTTGCTCAAGCCGAAGAAGGCCGTGACGCCGGCGATGTCCCAGATGTCTTCGTCGCTGAACCCGTGCGCGCGCAGTTGTGCAAAGTCGTCATCGGACACCTGCTCGGCTTCCTTCTGAACCTTCAGAGCAAAAGTCAGCATCGCTTTCTGCCGCTCGGAGATGTCGGCCTTGCGGTAGTTGATGGCCACCTGATCGGCAACCAGCGGATCTTTCGCCCGGATCCGCAGGATGGCGCCGTGGGCAACCACGCAGTACTGGCACTGGTTGGCGTTCGAGGTGGCGACCACGATCATTTCCCGCT
>JBCDGJ010000310.1:0-3434 GCA_038757945.1 Pseudomonadota bacterium | reverse complement strand
CGCCCCGCTTCAGCCGGGTCAACCGCCCAGCCGCCCGGCTCGACGGAATCAATCAGGTAGTTCTTTTCGGCCAGCTCCAGCCAGCGGTCTGCGATGGTGTGCATCGTCCTGCTCCTTTGCGGCGGTTCGCGGTGTTGCGAAGTTGCCGATAGGTCACAGCGGTGCCAGGGAAGGTTCACCCCGAATGGGAAAAAGCGAAAAAACTTTCGGGCAGCTCAGCCGGAGGGACGCTTGGGGCAACGAACGGAGGGCCGAACCGACCCCGCGGGCAACGCGCTGGGCTGCCTTGCGCCGACGGCCCTCAGGATCCGGTGAACAGATCCGGGCGACCGGGGTTGGTCTCAGCTGCCAGCGCCCGCGCCTGCTCAACCCAGCTGTCACGCTGAATCCGGCCCCGGAAGACCTCCAGGCGCTCGTCCATGTAGCGGACCTCCGCTTCGTTCCAGCCTGCGACCTGCCAGAAGTAGAACACCCCGTTCTGATTGAGCAGTCGCTCGAGCTTCGGACCAACCCCGGAGATGCGTTTGAGGTCATCCGGCGCGCCGCGCTCCGGCGTAGCAAACAGCTCCGGCTCGGTTGCCTGAACCTCCTGCGGAACGGGCGAAGCTGCGACCGGCGCGGGCGCCTGCTCGGCCAACCGACCCTCGAGCCCGGCCAGACGCCTGAACAGTTCGGTGCTGTCGAACGATGGCCCCGGCGGCGTCTCCCGCAGCAGCCGTTCTACCGCGCCGAGGCGGAAGTGGATGCTCTGCAGATCCTGGCGCTCCACGCGCGGCAACGCAGCCAGCGTCCGTTCCAGGTTCTGCAGACGCAGCGCAAGCGGCTCGGGATCAAAGGCTGCTGGCGCCGCCGCAGCAAGCTGGTTGCTCATGGCGTCGAGGCGGGACAGCACGCCGCTGAGATCAACTGCGGGCGGACGTTCAGCGCCTGTGCGCAGCATGGCTTCCAGGGCGCTCAGCTGCTGATCCAGCGGTGCCAGGTCGATGGGTTCTTCCCGCACCGCGAGCGCGGCCATGCGCTGCTCGATCCCCGTCAGATCGACCGGCTCCGGAGTGCCCAGGGCGTCGAGGCGCTGCTCCAGCACCGCGAGCCGGTCCAGGACCGGCGACAGATCAACAGCCGGGGGCGAGGGCAGCTTCAGCCCGCTGAGGCGCGCATCCAGCGTATCGAGCCGCGAGTGCACGGGTTTCAGATCCGCCGCCGGGGTCGGCTTGATGCCGTCGATGCGCGTTTCCAGGCGCTTCAGCTCCATCAGGATCCGGTCAAGGTTCGGTTCCGGCAGCTGCGGCTGCGGCAGCGCCGCAAGCTCCGTGCGAACCGTGGGCGCCACGGACCGTCGAAGTTCCTCGAGCCCGGTCCACAGCCGGTCCCGAAAACCTTCGTCAGCCTCGCGGGACGCACGCAGCGACTCCCAGCTTTCCGTGATGTCGATGTAGCGCCGCTGCACCCACCAGCGACCGAGCAGGAAGGACAGCAGCGCGGTCAACAAAAACAGCAGCGCGTATTGAGCCAGCAGGTAAGCCATAGCAGATTCCTCAGTAGCGCTCAGCGATCAAGGCGGACCACGATCCGGCGATTGACGGAGCGTCCGTCGGGGGTGGCGTTGTCCGCGATGGGCTGACTCTCGCCGTACCCTTCCGCCCGCAGCCGGCTGGCGCTGACCCCCCGTTCGACCAGCGCTAGCCGAACCGCCTCCGCGCGGCGCCTGCTCAGCGCCAGATTTGCATCGGCCGCCCCACTGTTGTCGGTGTGGCCCTCGACCACCAGGCTGCCCGGACACTCCGCCGCAAGCTCGGCGAGCCGATCGAGCAGGGTTGTGCTGTCGGCGGTGATTGCCGAGCTCGCCGTTGCAAAGCCCAAGGTGGCGGAATCGAGCGCTGCGGCGACCTCGCTGGCACAGAGATCCCGCGTTTTCGCCATGCTGAGTTCCGGGGGCTGCGGGTTCAGCGCGGGCTCGACTGCCGCGCTGGCCGCCTCCGCCGCAGCTCGCTGTTCCGGCAGTACCAACCCCTTGAGCGACAGTTTGCCAGTCTCCCAGCGCACGGTCCCGCGCAGTAACGGCGCCAGGAGCGAGAGCGCTCGATCCACCGCAGAGCGGTACATGGGCGTGGCCGTGTCACCACTCACAGCCAGGGCCTCCTCAGCCTCCGGAAACCCGGAACGAACCCGGGCCAGCACCCAGACTTTGCTGTCCTCGCTGTCGACTTCGCCGCTGATCCGCAACCGGTCGCCCTCGCGCTCGAGCAGCAGATCATGGTACCGCGGCGCATTGAGCTGATCAGGGCTGGCAACCGCGGCGTCTGGATCGGCATCGGGTTCGATCGGCGCCTGGTCCAGCCGGATTCGCGTCGGACAGATCAGCGGCCCGAGCCAGGTCGAGCACTCCGCCCCACGTGCCACCGCCCGCGCCTGCGCGAGCACCCGCTGCGGATCGGGTACGCGCCCAATGCGTATCGTCACACCCTGGCCGGAGGCATCGGCGGTTACCACCTCGAAGCCTGCGTCCTCGAGGGCAGCCACGACGGCAGCCTGGACATCCCGTTCGAGCAGCGGTGCCCGCACAAAGGTACCGATGAAGAACAGGACAAACAGCCCGGCAAGCAGCAGCCAACCTCGCGGCCACCATTCGTCAAGCGGTTCTCTGAGCCGTCGCCAGTAGCGGCGCCGGGTGCTGCCCACGCGATCCATGCGTTGCAAATCGGTCGCCACGACCACACTCCACTGGCAATGCCGGCCAGTCTAGCAGCGTACCCGGGACTGACCAGAACCAAGGCCGCAACGCTGGCGGCCGTTGCTCGCGAGCTCGAACACGCCGCCCCCGCCGTGCCGCACAGGCGATGCAAAAGCGACATTCAAGCTACAATGGGCTGTGAGCACGCAATCCACACCGAGGCCGGCGCTGCTGAAGTCCCTCGCGCCGCGCAGTGCCAGCATGGCCCGGCGTCGCAACGCGATCCTGGATCAGGCACGGAAGATCATCGGCCAGCAGGGCTTCGATGCGCTGACGCTGCGGGACCTCGCCAAGGCGGCCCGCGTCACCGTGCCAACAATCTACAACCTCGTGGGCAACAAGCAGGCGCTGCTGCTGATCCTCCTTGACGACCTCGTGCAGCGCCTGGAAGTCCGCCTGACGCCCGAACATTACCCGGATCCGCTGGCCATGGCCGAGGCGGTCATTGTCGAGTCCGCGCAGGTCTTTCAGGCCGACGAAGACTTCAGCCGCGCGGCGCTGCTGGTCGCCGAGCACATCGAGCGCCAGCTCACCGACGAAGCGGAAACAACCATGCAGGGCATCTCGCAACGGGCGATGCAGTTGCCGATCAACGCCTGCCTCGCGGCGGGTGACGCCGGCCTGCTGCGCGGCGCCATCGCTCCCGAAGAACTGGGCCAACAGATCTATCGCGGCTACCGCACGGCCTGGCGCGACTGGGCTT
>JBCDGJ010000309.1:0-3489 GCA_038757945.1 Pseudomonadota bacterium | reverse complement strand
CCGGCTTGAGCACGTGATCCATGAGCGTCGGACCCATGGAGGAGTAGGTGGACACGTAGTCATCGCTGTAGTCGCTGCCGGAGCCACTATCGGTAAGAGAGCCCACGGTGATGATCTTCCTCGAGTTCCCCGGGCTGTTGATCGTCATGTTGCCGTCCCGGCCGTTGTTACCTGCAGCGACCACGACCGTAATGCCAGCATCCCAGACGCTCTCCGTCGCCAGCACCAGAGGATCGTTTTCAATGGACTGCTCAACCCCCATGCCGAAGGACAGGTTGGCGACCTTGATGCCGTGCTCGGCGCCGTGCGTCACCAGCCAGTCCATGGCTGCGATCGCATCGGACACCGTACCCATGCCTTCGTCGTCCAGTACCCGCAGGGAGTAGAGGCGCGCACCATCGGCACCGCCACGATGGCTGGAACCGGATGCGGCGCCGCTGCCGGCGAGAATGCCCGCGACGTGGGTGCCGTGGCCGTAGGGATCCTGATCCGTCGCATAGGGCGTGCTACCCGCCGCAAAGTGATCGGCCACCTCGGCAGCGTTCAATGCACGACAATGAACGGCGGCCAGCCGATAGGTGCCTTCCCAGTTCCGATTGGTGCTGGTTGGCGAGGTCTGAAACTCATTGCCGAGCCCGAAGGCGTGGCTTGAGTCCCAGTTTGAGAACGTGCCGGAGATCGTCTCCTGATCGACCAGTACGCCGTCGATGTAGAGCCGTGCGTCACCGCTGGCGTCACGGACTGCAACCACGTGCTGCAGCGTGGACTGCAGCGAACCGGCCGGGCTCCGCAGCCGCTCGTTCATCCCGTTGGAGCCGTTGGTCGTCGTCCGCAGTCGCAGCACGTAGCGCGAGCCATCCTGGGCAAGGGTGAAGTTCCGCGAAGACGATCCATTGGAGTAGCTGATGATTCTGGCTGGACCGCCCTGGCTGGTGTTGCCAGGCTGCACCCAGGCTTCAAGGCTGATCGCGTTGCTGGCTTTACAGGCCCCGAAGTGGCCCTGGCTGGTGGATTCAGCCGACAGCCGCGTCGAGGTCAGCGCCAGACCGTCTTCATCCCACTCAGCATTCGCCGAGTTCTCCAGATCGAGATGCAGGACCTCAGCGCCGGGATTCACCGCATCGGCACGGTCGAAGAGCCGCTCACCGCTGGCCTCGTCGAAAACGTACAACGCCTGCACGGCGTCGTCGTGGCGTAGCGACTGCGTGGGTACTGTGGCCGGCTCGATAAGGTGAATGCGTTCCACGTTATTAAGGTCGGCATGTGCACCGACGCCGGAATCGATGACGGCAATGCCGACACCCGTACCGCTGAAGCCGGCATTGCTGGAACCTGACTGCGGAAACCTCGCCGTAGCCCGACCCGCTCCGGCCACCAGGCCCTTGATCTGCCCGTCAAGCGATAAGGTCCGAACCGTGGACTGTACGGCGAGCGCCTCGAGCGCGCTGGCCGGCAGGCTGAGCGCCGTCATGCGCAGGCTGTCGAAGCGGCGCTTCACCGAGCCGCCAAGCGCTTCGAGCTGCGCCAGGTCGATACCGGCGTCGTCCTCGTGCCGTACGATGACCTCAACGCGATCGCCACCGCCCGCCTGCGCAATCGCCGCCAGCGGCCGGCTCATCTTCGCCTGCGCTGCGGCGCTGTTGATCGGCGCCAGTTCCGGTGTCGACGGCTGTGTACGATCTTGCGCGCGCACCGGCAGCGGATAGGCTGCGCTTGCCGCACTGGCCCCGGCCAGAGCACGATCGCGAGGCGCCGTCGACGCTGTGGCCTCGGCTTCAACCGACACTGGAGTCGCGATCGTTGACGGCGCTGCCGCCTCGAGGCCAGTCACCGTAGAAAGCACGGGTACTGGCGGTGCAACAGCCAGTGTCGCCTGCCCGAAGTACTGATCGCTCAACGCGAGGACCGTGCCGAGCGCCAGGCCGCTCACTACAGTGATTGCCGTGCGCTTGCGGCTAAGAGCCACATCGGGTTGTGGGTGGTCCTGTCTGGTCACCATGGGGGTCATCCTCAAAGTCGGTCACGTAGCTGATGAGAACCAGTGCACACGACAGGCCAGCCTCTGTACGGCAGATGTATCTGCGCCTATTTCCAAGAAAATCAGTGGGTTAGCCTAAAAGCGCGGTTTACGAAGCGATTACGAGCAGACCAGGGATGGAAAACCGGTGCCATGCGAGCCGGAATTTTGCAGTCGCAGCGCAGGAATTTCGGCGTATCAAAAACACATTGCGTTTGACAATCTGTCATACGCAGCCCGATTTGAACGCAGCAGTGCCCCAGTGTTTCGCCTGGACAAAGTCGGGCACAGCTGCGAGCGCGCGCAGAAGCTCTGCGAGACCATCGCACCCACGCAGCTACCCGGCCCCTCGAGTGCTCTCAGCCCCCGAAGTACCTTTCTGATGTCTGGAACCACCGTTTCTACATCTTCGCTTCCGCAGCTAGCGGTACCACCGCACTCTGGTCGTCTGCAGTGCCATCAGCGATGATTCCGCTACGGGCTTGAGGGGAGGATCGGACAGATGTACAGAAGCAGCCGGCCTGCCGGCTGGTTTCGGGTGGCAGCAGCCGCGGGGCTGTGGATGTCGCTCACGGCCTGCGATCACGATCCGGCTGCCCGCATCGATGCACTGTTCAGTGCCTATGCCGGCGATGACACGCCGGGTGCGGCCGTGCTGGTGATTCGCAACGGCGACAGGATAGTTCAGCGCGGCTACGGAACGGCAGACCTGGAACAGGGAACGCCTGTTGAACCGGTGACCAACTTTCGGCTGGCGTCCATCACCAAACAGTTCACGGCAACGGCCATCATGCTGCTGGTGGAGGAGGGCGCGCTTACCCTCGACACCCGCCTGACGACGGTGTTTCCGGACTTCAACGACTACGCCGCACCCATCACCATCAAGCACCTCCTGCAGCATCAGTCCGGGCTGCCGGACTACGAGCGGCTGGTGCCCGAGACCGCAACCGAACAGGTGCACGACCGCGACGTGCTGACCCTGATGGCGGCGGTCGATGCCGGTGAATTCGAACCCGGAACGGACTATCACTACAGCAACTCCGGTTACGCGGTGCTGGCGATGGTGGTCGAGAAACTGTCCGGGCAAACCTTTTCGCAGTTCCTAGAAGAACGGATCTTCAGCCCCCTGGGCATGTCGAACACGGTGGCGTTTGTCGACGGAGTGTCCACCGTCCCGAATCGGGCACTGGGCTACACGGTCATCGACGAAGATATACAACCCTCGGATCAGAGCCTCTACAGCGCGGTCCTCGGCGATGGGGGCATCTACGCGTCCCTCAATGACCTGTACCGGTGGGATCAGGCGTTGTACACCAACGCGCTGCTGTCCGCTGCCAGCCTGGCTCTGATGCGCACACCGGACCGGGAAGACTATGGCTTCGGCTGGCGTATCGATCGCTACCGCGGAAAGCTGCGCTACCATCACAGCGGCAGCACGTCGGGATTCCGTAACTTCATGCAGCAGTTTCCGG
>JBCDGJ010000308.1:0-3506 GCA_038757945.1 Pseudomonadota bacterium | reverse complement strand
GAGCCGCAGGGTCGCCTTCGGATGCAGCTCGTTCCATCGTACGAGCTGGGACACCGTTACCCCGTACTGACGCGACACGCTCCAGAGGCTGTCCCCGGCCACGACCGTATGCGTCTTGCCGGCTGAGCGGCGAGGTATCGGGTAGTGCGCCGGGTGCGCGCTGCTCTTCGGAATCAGCAGCGCCTGGCCAACGCGAATGCGGTCGCCACGCAGCTGATTGCTGCGCCGGATACTGGCGATGTCTGTTCCATGCCGGCGTGCCAGCGTCGACAGCGTGTCGCCGCTGCGCACCTGGATCCGTGCCCAGGCGACCCGCTGATCCGGATCCACCGCAGACAACGCCGCCTCGGCTTCAGCCGCGTTGAGGCGCGCGGGCAGGTACAGGCGATGGGGTCCGTCCGGTGGCGTTGCCCACTGATTGAGCGCGGGATTGAGCGCGTACAGCTCGTCGACCGGTACATCAAGCGTGCTGGCCACCTTCATCAGATCGAACTGACCAGGGAGCCTGACGGACTGCAGCGTTGGCTCCGCGAGCACTGCGGGCAGTTCTATGCCGATACGCTCAGGTGCTTCGATCGCTGCAGCGAGCGCGAGGATGCGCGGCACGTAGCGACGGGTTTCCTGCGGCAGTCGGATAGTCCAGAAGGGTGACCGGCGGTCCCGGATTTCGCCATGCGCTTTACGATGGCGGCGCAACGCGCGGCTGACGGTGCCTTCGCCGGCGTTGTAGGCCGCGAGCGCCAGTTCCCAATCGTCGAACCGGCGGTACAGGATCTTCAGGTAGGCGATGGCGCCAGCGGTTGCTGCCTCTACGTCCCGGCGGGCTTCGTACCAGTAGTCACGCTTCAGCTTGAAGCGGTCGGCAGTCGCGGGAATGAACTGCCACAGGCCGGCGGCTCCCCCGGGAGAAAACGCGTAGGGATCCAGTGCGCTCTCGACGATTGGCATCAGGGCAATTTCCAGCGGCAGTTCAGCCGCTGTGACCTGCTCGACAATTGCAGGCAGGAATCTTTCCAGCCGCTCGCTACGGCGCAGAAAGTAGCCCGGGTGGCGTTCGAGCCAGCGGAGCTCTGCCTGAACGGCCTCCGCCTCTCTGGCATGCTGCAGCGAAAACCCATCCCGGAGCCGGTCCCAGACCGTTTCCGGGGGCTGAGGGTAGTCGAGCGGATTCAGCGGTGCAGAGACCCAGAGCGCGGCCTCCTGGGGCAGGGGCGCGGCCTCGGGCTGCTCCTCGACGGGCTTGGCGTCGACCGTCGTGAGCGGCGGCAGCAGATCGCTCTGCTGCGCCTGCTGACAGCCGAGCAGCGCCAGGGCGAGCAGTCCGACGGCGCCGTAGCGCTGGGACAGCGTCCTTCGGCCCGGCCCGGACTGCTGTGACGGCGGTGCTTGCGTGAGCGCCGTCGCGTCCTCACACTGACGCGGTAGAGATGGTGTTGGAGAGGTCGTATGCATAGCCCTGCGTCTTCCGCGCATTGGTTATCAAGCTGGTTGCAAACTCCCGCGGGTGAACGACTGCTCGCCGAACAGGCTCCGATCATTGCGCAAGAGGTGCGCCGTTTTCACGGCGACAGTCTTCTGTGGCTAGGCTGCCACAGCCCATCCTCGGAAATCGTGCGGCGCTGCATGATTCGTTATCGTTTTTATGCCGCTCTTCCGGGATCGTGTCCCAATACGGATCTAGCCAGCTTTCTCGCCGATCCTCAAGGGTTACCTTTGCCCAGAGCTTCGGTCAACGCGGTTGTCATTCATCATGGCCTCGAGTGTGTGCGCGATCCGCGGGAGGTCATGCGCGAAGTCAGTCGCGTGCTGGTTCCCGGTGGCAAGCTGCTGATCGCCGGATTTGCACCGCTGTCGGCGTGGGGCATGCGCTACCTGCGCGACCGTTCCCTGGAATTGCTGCGCCGTGAGCGCGCTTGTTTGCGGCCGTTGCGACGGGCGCGCCTGCTGGACTGGCTCGCGGTGCTCGACTTCCAGCTGACAGAGCAATACACGCTGACCCATCGCAGATCGTTGAGCGGGCTGCACCGCCGTTTCCGGGCACCGCGCTGGGTGCCGGAGGACTGGCCGACCGGGGGACGTTCCTACGTGGTTGCGGCAACGAAACAGAATGCGGGTTACCTGCTGCCCCCCGTACAGGCGCAGCTGAAGGAGCGTAGTCTCGCTCCGGTGGCCTACCCGAAACTATCGAGCTGGAGGCGAGTTGAGCGCGACCGTTGAGATCTTTACCGATGGTGCCTGCCGGGGGAATCCCGGCCCCGGTGGCTGGGCCGCCCTGGTGCGCTGTGCGCAGGAAGAAAAACTGCTCTCCGGAGCGGAGCACGAAACCACGAACAACCGGATGGAGCTGCTGGCCGCAATTCATGGTCTGGAAGCACTGCGGCGACCGAGCGTTGTTGAGCTGACCACCGATTCGCAGTACGTCCGCCAGGGCATCACGCAGTGGATCGAAAACTGGAAGCGCCGGGGCTGGCAGACGGCGGCTCGGAAGCCGGTCAAGAATCAGGACCTCTGGCAGCGTCTCGATGCAGCCAACGAGCAGCACACGGTCACCTGGCACTGGGTGAAGGGACACAGCGGACATCCGGAGAACGAGGCTGTTGATGCGGCGGCAAATGTCGCTATCGACGGTCTGCTGGCACAGGGACGGTCGTAGGCAAGATGCGGCAGATCATCCTGGATACGGAAACTACGGGCATCGAGGTCAAGGACGGCCATCGCATCATCGAGGTCGGTGCCGTAGAGCTGACCAACCGCCGCCTGACCGGCCACCATTTCCATGAGTACCTGATGCCCGATCGCGATATCGATGCGGGCGCTCAGGAGGTGCATGGCATCTCGGCCGAGTTTCTGGCCGACAAGCCGCGCTTCGAGAGCATTGCTGGAGCGCTGTTCGAGTATCTGGATGGGGCCGAGCTGATCGCCCACAACGCCGGGTTCGACGTCGGCTTTCTCAATGCAGAGTTCGGCCGGCTCCCTGCAGCCGAGTTTCCCGAAATCGCTGCCCGCCTCGGGCGCAGCGGCCGCCGGGTGCGCGGCGATATCGCCCGCGTGTGTGAGATTACCGACTCACTGGTGCTCGCCCGTCGCAAGCATCCAGGCCAACGCAATAGCCTCGATGCGCTCTGTCGCCGCTACGAGGTAGACAACAGCAGCCGTCAGCTGCACGGGGCGTTGCTCGACGCCGAGATTCTGGCGGACGTGTACCTGCGAATGACCGGCGGCCAGACGGCGCTGTTCAGCGGGACGGAAGCGGATGCGGAAGAAGTCGTGCGGCTGGACAGCTGGCAGCCGCCCCGAAACCTCGTGAGCATACGGCCGACTGCCGAAGAGCAGTCAGCACACGAAACCTACCTTGACCTGCTCGACAGCAGGAGCGAGGGCGCCGTCTGGCGCCGATCGGTAGCCGCCGAACAGGCAGGCGAGGGCGACGCGCAGCCTACAGGAACGCGCTGACCGCAAGAAATCCAGTGACCCCCATGGCAATCGTGTACGGGAAGGCCATGTAG
>JBCDGJ010000307.1:0-3649 GCA_038757945.1 Pseudomonadota bacterium | reverse complement strand
CCGCTCAAGTGCGGCGGGTGGGACCCCTGGGCCCTCATCGCTGACGCTGACTGCCACTGCGTTGTCCTTCGTCTGCGCAGAGAGCGTGACTGTACCACCCGCTGGCGAGTGCCGGATGGCATTGTTGAGCAGGTTGTCCAGGACCCGGTCGAGCAGTGGAGTGCTCGCCTGCACCGGGGGCAGGTCCTGGCTGACGACGAGCTCCACAGCGAGCGACTTTTCCTGCGCAGAGAGACAGGCGCGAGCTCTCGCGCGCTGTAGGGCCGAGGGCGCACACCAGGGTGTCAGGGCCTCGGCAGAAGCGCTCTCGTTGCGCGACAGGTACAACATGTCTTCCACCAGGCGATTGATTTCCTGAACCTGGTGCTGGATCTGCTCTGTCGCGATCGCATCACTCGCGTCGAGTTCTACGCGCTCCGCGGCAACCTGGAGCCGCGCCAGTGGGGTCCGGATCTCGTGAGAGAGGTCCCT
Organism: Pseudomonadota bacterium; assembly: GCA_038757945.1. Lineage (GTDB taxonomy): Bacteria > Pseudomonadota > Gammaproteobacteria > Pseudomonadales > Azotimanducaceae > CALHVX01. The sequence goes on along the minus strand of JBCDGJ010000307.1, from coordinate 3,178 downwards.
CAGCAGCTCACGCTGGTGCGCCAACGCGCTGTCCGCCTGCACGGAGAAATCGTGGAGTGCGCGTGCCAGCACGCCGATCTCGTCGCGCCGGAGCGCGATGCTGGCCCCGGGCTGTGCTGGCGCCAAGTTGCCGTCGGCGACGCTGGTTGCCAGGCGCTGGATCGGGTGACCGACGAGGTAGGCGAGGCATAGTGCGAGCAGGCCGGCCAGCGCAAGACTGCCGCCCAGGAGCCACGGGAGACTGAGACGCTGGAACAGCATCCAGATCGGATGTTGTCCCTTGTTGAAGGAGACGATCAGAAAGTAGGGTGTCGCCTCACCGCCATGCACGGCGATGGCGAACATGGGACGCTGAGAAGGCTCTTGCGAAGCCACTGTGGCGTCATCACTTGAGTCCGTTGGTGCGCTGTTCAGGATTTCGTCCGGAAGTGGACGGCCCAGCACGTCTTCCCCCTGCGGCGTGATCAGATAGCTGGTCGCGAATTCACTCAGTTCGTTGCGCTCGAGCAGGTCATTGACGGGCTGCTCCTGTTTCAGGCGGGAAGTCAGCTCCGCGGCGAGCTTACCCAGGACCGCCTGCGGCTGCGTGCGCGCATCGGCGTAGAACTCGAAGCGATGCCACTGGCTCATCAGCAGGGCAGTGGTTGCGAGCATCGCCAGCAGAGCGAGCCAGGCGGCGACCCAGAACTTCCAGACTAGGCGGTGCATGTGTGGCTCAGCCCATAGCCAATGCCCCGATGGGCGCGAATAGTGGGTGGGTGTTCAGCGCTTGCCGCCAGTTTTCGACGCAGGTTGCTGATGTGCGTGTCGAGGCTGCGATCTGTTGGCAGGGCGGTCCGCCCCAGCACCGACCGGTACAGTGACTCGCGCGCAACGGGTTTACCGCGCGCTTTGATCAGCGCCGCAAGCAGCCGGCTTTCCGCCGCCGTGAGCATCACTTGCGTATCGGCGACGATCGCGGTCTGCGTCTCGGGGTTCAACGTGAGATTCGCGTAACTCATCCGGACGTCGGCTGTGGTTCGCGGCGTATAGCGTCGATTGAATGCACGCAGCCGCGCCACCAGCTCTTTCGCGCTGAAGGGTTTGCAGATGTAGTCATCGGCGCCAAGGTTCAGCCCTGTCACTCTGCTTTCCTCGTCGCTCAGAGCGGTCAGCATCAGTATGGGAGCGTCGGTCAGGCTGCGGACTCGCGGTAGAAGCTCGAACCCACTCACGACAGGCAACATCACGTCGAGCAGTACCGCATCGAATCCTTCGGTTTCCAGCTGCTCGATCGCCGCATCTGGATGGTAGGCCAGACGGGCCTCGATCTGTTGACCCTGAAGATAGGCGGCCAAGCTCTCAGCCAGCTCTAGGTCATCCTCGATCAACAGGATCTTCACTCGGGTACGCGCTGGATCGGGATCTGCATTGCCGCCAGCTTAGCGCGATCCGCACCCTTCCGGGAGCTTCTTCACCTTTCTTGAAGTAGCGAGCCGATTGTTCAGCCGCTCCCACTTTCTTTGCCTTTCTTTGCAGGCCGTTCCTGGCTCCGCGCCTTTTAATACCGCCTTCGTAGTCAGTCGAGGAACCGTTCGTTGGACACTCCGAGTTCTCTATTTGTGGCGATGTTGTGGTTGTTTCTACTCCCGATGATCAGTGGCTGTGGCAGCAGCGACAGCGATTCCGGTGGGCAGACACAGCTGCAGTTTGTGAACGGCGTGCTGGACTCACCGGACCTGATCATTGAGCTCGAACAGGATGACGACACGATCAGCGAGCTGAGGTCTTTCGCCTATGGCGCAGCGAGCAGCCTGGTGGCCCTGGAGCGGGGGAGCTACGGCGTCCGAGTGCTGTACCTGAATCCGGACACCGAGTTCGAGGAGGTGTTGCTGGAAACCTCGTTTGCGCTTCGGGAGGAAACGATCTATCAGGCGGTTCTGTCCGGCCCCTTTGCCACCGCTGAGCTCACGCTGCTGGAGCGCCCCGCGGACGTGCTCGCGGATGAAGACGAGATTGAACTGCGGTTGATCAATCTTGCGGCGGACTCCGTGTCCGCCTACTTTGGCGACGATAGCGCAGGGCTGGCCGCCGACGCCTTCGTTGCGACGGTGGCGCCCGGTATGGCATCTGATGCCATCCGGTTACCTTTCGATGATGATGCGGAGTACCGGGCCCGAATCACGCTCGATGGGGAGACGGTGCTGCGGTTCGAGTCCGCCGAGATCCAGGTGGCGGATCTGAGTCGAACCACTTTTGTCGTCACCGAGCCCGCTGGACTGGATGAGACCGTTAAGGATCTCATCCTGGTGCGCGATAGCGGCGCATCGCAACCCAGCAACGAGCGCGCCAGCAGCGCGATCCGGATTCTGAACGCGATCGTCGATGGCGGCACCCAATACATTCGCGTTCTCGAGCCCGCAACCGGGCTGGTGCTTCTGGACGCCGATCTGGCTCAGGGCGAAGCGACGGGGTTCACGAACGTTCGCGCCAGCTTCGTTTCCGTCGAGGTTGCACCAACCGCCGCAGATCCAGTGATCGCGACTGCCACGGTCTCGTTGAATGAGGACGAAGCGTTCACGATTACGGCCGGGGGCAGCGTACTGGAAGATGACGTTGGCATCCGTGCCAGCGTGGTTGCGCCGCGCAAAGCAGCCACTCAGGTCCGGTTTCAGATGGTGAATGGCTTGCGTACAACCGATGATGAAGACATCGACGCCATCGATCTCTATGCGCTGCGCATTGGTGATGCGCTGGCAGACACGTCGCCGTTTGCGTTGGGGGTCGGATACCTCGCAGGGGCGTCTGCTGTGCTGCCAGCGACGGGCTATGATCTGGTGGCCACGACCTCCGGCACCCAGTCCATTCTCGCCGGACCGCAGCGGCTGTTTGCGGAGGGTGGTACCCGCGTGCTGCTGTCGGCTCAGGAAGCTGCCGCAGGTGGGCCACCCAATCGCATAGAAATCAGCGCCGATGCTGACTAGGGCCACACTGCTGCTATGCTTGCTGGTCATCAGCGCGTCAGCGCTTGCCGACCCTGGCACCATTGACCCCGCGCCCGACATAAGCTGGAAGGACCGATGGGGCATTGGCCTGACGGCCAGCAACTTCGACGTTGATAGCCGGGACTCTGAAGAACCGCACCTGAACGCGTTCAGTGCGGGGGTGGTGTTCAGTTATCGGGCGAGTCGCTTTCTGG
>JBCDGJ010000306.1:0-3693 GCA_038757945.1 Pseudomonadota bacterium | reverse complement strand
CCGCGATGAAGATGGCTACCTCTTCATCATGGGCCGGATTGACGACGTCATTAACGTCGCCGGCCATCGGCTCTCTACCGGTGAGATGGAAGAGGTCGTGGCAGCGCACCCGGCGGTGGCCGAGTGTGCGGTCATCGGGCGCAGCGATGCTGACAAGGGGCAGGTGCCCTTTGCCTTGCTCGTGCTCAAGGATGGGGCCAACCTGCCGGCGGAAACGCTGCGCGCTGAGCTCACCCGCGAGATCCGGGCCCGGATCGGGGCCTTCGCCAACTTTCGCGAGGCCCTGATCCTGGAGCGGCTTCCGAAAACGCGATCCGGTAAGATATTGCGCAAGACGCTGCGCGCTCTGACGGACCAGGCTTCCGGTGCGCTTGATCAGGACGCGGAGATCGCGATTCCTTCGACCATTGACGATCCTGCCATCATCGACGAGGTGCGAACGGCGCTGGCCGGGCACCCGGTCGCGCGCCCGTAGCGGTGCGATGGATTGCCGGAAATCGCGCGCAGCCTGACGATCGTTATCAGTCACACAGCCAGGTTCGACCATGATCATTGTGCACGGCACGATCCCCATCAAACCCGAGCAGCGTGAGCACGCGCTGGCGCTGGCGCGCGAGATGGCAGAGGCCACGCGCAGCGAGGAAGGCTGCATCTCCTATGACTTTTACATCGGTCTGAACGACCCGAACACCCTCCTGCTGTTCCAGGAGTGGGACGACATGGAGTCGCTGATGAGCCACTTCAAGACGGAGCACATGGAGGCGTTCCTGCGCGAGCTGCCCGACGTGCTGGATGGCGAAATTACAACCCGCCGCTACGCGGTGCAGGCGGTGGAAGACGACGATGATGAGTACGAAGAGGGCTTCGAGGAGGAAGAAGACCCGGTCATCCACTAGCGCCCGCTGCCCGCGCAAGCAGAGCGCCCACGGCGACGGTCACCAGGGCGCTTGCGACCAGCGCCAGCCCGAGCGCGCTGTTGTCGACCGCGAGCCACACGCCGTAGCAGAAGTAGGCCATGCCGGCGAGCGCCGCCAGCATGCCGCCCAGGCGCCGACCGGCCGCGTCACCGAGCAAGGGCGGCAAGAGCGCCAACAGCGGCAGGACCTGCGCACCCAGCCAGATCAGGTTGCCCCCGCTGAATGGCCCGCCGGGCAGCGGGTCCAGGAACAGCTGCTTCAGCCCGAGCACGGCGAACAGGCTGCCGAGCGCAAGGAACAGCAAGAAGAGGTAACCCCGCATGCTAATGGTCCAGCAGCGTGAGGATCTGTTCCGGTGGACGCCCGATCACCGCGCGCTCCCCATCGCTCAGGATCGGCCGTTCCAGCAGCTTCGGGTGTGCGGCGATGCTGTCGAACAGCGCCTCATCGCCGGCCGAAGCCAGCCCCAGTTCACCGTAGACTGACTCTTTGGTCCGCATCATGGCGCGTGGCGCGACGCCGATCTGACGCGCGAGCGATTCCAGCTCGGGGCGCGTGAGGGGCTGCTCGAGGTAACGAATGACCTGATGCTCGACGCCGCGCGCTTCGAGGAGCGCCAGCGCCGCGCGGGACTTCGAGCAGCGGGGATTGTGGTAGAGAACGAGGGTGGACATGCGGGCATTTAACCACAGGGGCGTGAGGGTCATTGCAACGGTGCCGGTCATCGCAGCGCTGGTGCTGAGCGTGATGCTCTCGGGCTGCTCACAGCCCGATGGCGAGGTCATGTCGCCATCGGGCCGGATTGAGCCGCTGCATTACCGCAACTGGAGCGGTCGGTGGGTGCTGATCAACTACTGGGCAGAGTGGTGCGCGCCCTGCCGGCAGGAGATCCCGGAGCTCAACGAACTGAACGCGCGCTCCGGGGTGCAGGTGCTCGGCGTCAACTTCGACGGTGTGCCGCGGGAATCGCTGCCGCAGCTGATCGCGGAAATGCAGATTCGCTTTCCTACGCTGCTGGAAGATCCGGGGCCGCGCTACTCGCTGGAGCGACCGCGGGTGTTGCCGGTGACGCTGGTGATCGATCCGCGCGGCAAACTGGTCACTGCGCTGCAGGGGCCGCAGACCGTGGCGACCTTGAGCGAGGCGATGGGGGTCGAACCCTGAACCCTCTGGAGGCCTGCGCGGCACCGGCGTACCGGTGGCCGCGCTTCCCGGCAGGGCCTAAAGGTCGGGATTGGCCGCGATCAGCTTCTGCACGTTGGCGATGGCCGGCATCGCGAAATCGCGCATCTTGGCGACAATCGCGGCTTGCTCCGGATCGTTCTCATCGGCATCCCGGATGACCGCACCAAAGGGGTCGAGCCGACAGTTCGTCACCCACTCACGCAGCTTTGGCTCGCCCAGCATCATGGCTTGCGCAGTGAGGTTGCCGAGCTGTGATCTGAGCCAGCTAGCCGGGGAGTCCGGCAAGGGGACTGGCGGGCAAATCCGGTTGCGCGTCTCGTCATCGCCGTAGTTCGCTTCTACATAGGCGGCAATCGCCGCGCTGAGGCAGGCGTTGGGTACGCGGCTTGCCTGCACTCGAATGAGGTTCTCGCTAAACACTGGCGGCGTTTCGTTGTCCTTGAAGTCCGTCGCCGATGCCGTGCAGTCGATGTACAGGGTGTTCGCCGCCATGTTGATCCTGCGACCGCTGGCCATGTGCAGTGCGTCTGGGGCGATGCTCGCCACACGCCCATCCTCAATGAGTTGATCGATCTTCTTAAGCTGTTCGATTTCGCCATGGGAAATGATGGCGAAGTGGAACATGGTGGGGGCCTGATCATCGTGAATTCTCAGGAGGAAACCACAGCGTTCCAGCAGTTCGAAAAGATCTTCCAGGTCTGATGCCTGCGCCAACGCCTCCAGCTGGTTCGCGAAGCAGCCGATGGATTCTGAGAAGAACGAGGGATGACCCTGAACCACAGCGCGATTCAGCAGCCACGATCGACGCGGGCAGACCCAGGTGATGGATTCGGCAGGCGCGCCGTGGCTCAGCAGCCAGACACCGACGTCCATCGCCGTCTTGCCGGCGCCCAGGATGCAGTAGCGTTGGTGATTCGGTGCAGCCAGAGGCAGCTGGTTGGGAGTCACACAGGCAACTTCATCCGCTACCTCGAACCGCCGCCTGTGCCGCGAGGGCACGGTCGTTTTATAGAACGTGGTATCCACCAGTTTGCGTGCGACGCTGACGGTCTGCGTTGCACCGGATAGCGTGTTGCGGAATCTGACCTGCCCATTTTCGAACGATGCCACCTGGCTCATGGGGAAATAGCGGACCCGTCCGGACGGCAAAAAACGCTCGCGCATCACCTGCTCGAAGTAGCTCTGCACCTCATTGCCCGTCGCGAGCTCAAAGTAGCCTTTGTTGGGCCCGGCTTCATCGATTCGCATTGAGCCCAATGGTGTGGACGCAACCCCGTAGTAGTGCGAGGGCTGATGGAGCCGCACGAAAGGATAGGCGTCGTTCCAGTGGCCGCCGGGTTGATGGTGATCGTCGACCATGATGACCGAGGCATCGGACTCATCCAGCAGCGTATCGACGAACGCCATGCCCGTCGCTCCTGCGCCCATGACGATATAGTCTGCCTGTAACTGTTCGGCCACGGCTGCTCCTTCGTGCTTTATTGCTGGGTGTGTGGTCGGAGGACCTGTTCCGGGAATGGTGGGCCATTATCGAACCCGCAAACTAATCGATGATTAGATGCGTTGGCGTGCAGGTTAGCAGTAAACTAAT
>JBCDGJ010000305.1:0-3774 GCA_038757945.1 Pseudomonadota bacterium | reverse complement strand
TTTCTCTCGCTTTCTCGACAAATTCGATCCGCTCACCATAGAGAACGTCGAGGTGGTCTACGGACCTACGTCGTTATACGGCGCCGGAGCAACCGGAGGCGTAATCCAGTTCTTCACCCGCGACCCGCTGGATGAAGGCTTCGAGGTCAGCTTCGGCACCCAGTTCCGCGCCTTTGCAACGGGCGACGATTCGCTGAGTAGCGACGGATTTTCCCCGAAGTTCAATGCGAGCATCAGCGGTCGCCTGAATGATCGTGTCAGCGTGTTTGGCTACATCAGCTACGACGACATCAATGGTGTCTTCTCCGCCGATGATGAGCTCATCAGCGGCCGCAGCGCATTCGCAAACGACACCACCTACTTCGGCAAAGTGCGGATCGACATCAGCGACGACCAGTCGCTGACCGCCATCGTCAATCGAACAGAACTGGAGTCGGCCAATCGGCAGTTCGAGCTTGGTGGCACCCTCAACTCCGATGGGGCAACGGTTGCCACGGAGCTTGATACGGTCTTCAGTTACGCGGAGCCGCCAACCAACGAGTTTCTCTACGGCGCGCTGAGCTATCGGCATGACAACCTGCTGGGCGGAGCGCTCAACGTGCTCGGCTACTACAGCGACTCCGAGTTTCTGAATCCAGGATCGGACATCCGCGGCACAATCGCTGCGGGCATCTTCCCGGCTGAGTGGCCGGGCCTGTGGCAGAGCGGTCGTATCAACGAGGAATATGGCCTGCGAATGGATTTTTCACGCAGCTTCGCCGATCGCGTGAGCCTGACCGTTGGTCTTGACTACAACGAGGTCGACAGCGAGAGCCTGCTGCCGATTTCCACCGAGGAGGGCTTTGATGACTCCCTGTTCTTCGACGCAGCGATCAGTGCTGAGCAAACGCCACCATTTACGATCGATGCGCTGGGCTTATTTGTTGAAGGCAAATTCGACATCACCGATCGCATGACCCTGACCGGCGGACTGCGCTGGGACCGCTTCGAGTACGAAGTTATCGGCCCCTATAGCGTTGTCTTTTTCTTTCCCGGATTTTCTAATCCCGGCGTGCGCCCCGGGGGCGAAGGTGATGCGGATGATCTGTCTTACAATCTGGGCATCGCCTATGACCTTGGCGAACAGACGACGCTTTTTGCAAATTTCTCGCAGGGCTTCAGCATCCCTTCGCTGGGCTTTATCGGCAACCAGGTCGACCCCGGCGTGCCGATCTCCAGCTCGGAACTGGTGGCACCGGTGATTACCGACAGCTACGAGATTGGAGCCCGCGGGCGCTGGGGCACTCTGGGCTACGCCGTGGCCGGCTACTACACCGAATCTGACTTCCAAACGACTGTCAGTATTGCGCAGGATACGGGGCTGAGTAATCGTGCACGTGCTCCAGTGCGCATCTACGGTATCGAACTCAGCGGTAACTGGGCCGTCACCGAGCGCTTCTTCCTGGACGGCTCGCTGACCTACATCGAAGGCGAGGTAGACCCGAGCGACAGCGGCGACTTTATCGATCTTTCCACACAGGACGTACCGCCGCTGAAGCTGACGATCAACCCACGGTATCAGCTCACGGACCAGTGGTCGGTCTTCGGCCAGGCGTTCTATGTCGCGGACCGGGACGAGGGCTTTGATGCCGGGACCGATCCCCGGGAATCCGATGCCTATGTCCTGTTCGACATCGGGACCACCATCAACCTGGACTTTGGTCGGGGCGGCACCGGCCGCCTGAGCCTGCAGGTCACGAACCTGCTCAATGAGGATTACATTCCCGCGGGCGAAATCACGTTCATCCCCGGCCGGGTACGTCCAGGACCCGGACGCGCTGTGACGCTGTCCTACCAGCATCGCCTCTAGCAACTCGAACGTCGATCCAGTGGGTCGCGCCCACCTACGATGGCGCGCAGCAGCAGCGCTCTCTGCTGCCCGGATCGGATAAAGATCAGCGCGGCGGGCTTAGGCTGACGCCCAACGCGCCCGCCGGGTGCTCCACCAGATCAGCAGCAGCAACAGCACCTGCACCACCAGCCGTAGTGAGAGGAACGCGGGTGGCACGTCGGGAAACTGATCGGGATTGAGGAACATGTGCACGTTCACGGGGGTGACCGCCAGGGTCAGGAGGATTAACAGATTCCCGGCCAGCTCGCGCGTCCGCGGCCCCACCAGCAGCAGGGCAAAGGCGACCTCAAGCACTCCGCTGATATAGACGAGCGGCAGATGCCAGGGCAACCAGGGCGGCATGATCGCCAGGAAAAACTCCGGGCTCGTGAAATGGCTGATGCCGCCCAGGAAAAACCAGGCGAACACGATCGCGAGTCCGAGATAGGCAGCGATTCGCTTCATGTCGAGACGATCGGGGCAAGGTTTGCCGCAGCGACGGCAAGCGTGGGCAAAGGCATCCGGGGACTCCGCAGCAAATCAGACCTTCGGTGGAGGTCACCCGGGCCCTCTGGCCGATGCTCAGAAGACGCCCTCAAGGGACCAGGACCGCCATGGTGCCAAGCACGGCGTTCCGCGTACAGCGTAGTCCCCGTGGCCTGCCCCAATCCAGAACAGGACCCAAGGAGTTTGACCGCGGCCACTACGCGAAAACGCTCAGGCTCATTCAGCGGGCGCAGAACTGGGGGGCGCTGACCGACGATAAGCGCGCCGAGTTCGCCTACCTCAAGGCACGCTCGCTCGAGCGGCAGGGTGACGCGTCCGCGGCCCGGCAGCTGTACCGGTACCTGCTCGAGCAACACCCAACCAGCGAGTATGCGTACCTGGCCATGCGGCGGGATCCAGCAACGACGCCGGCAGAGCCCACCAAGGGATAGCGCGTCCCGGAGGTCCAAGCTAGCATTGCGACAGCCTTTCTGTGGGCCAGGATTGCTTGGCAACTGCCCTCTACTCGCTACACGAGGAACAGACCTATGCAGAGCTTCAGCGGCAAACGCATTGTTGTGACCGGTGCCTACTCGGGAATCGGCGCCGCGCTGGTCCAGCTGCTGACCGAATCCGGTGCCGATGATGTGACCGTGCTCGATGTGAGACAGCCGGATGCCGAGGTCGCGCGATTTATCGAGACCGACATGGGAAATCCGGTGGCGATCGACGCCGCTGTCGCCGAGCTCACCGGTCGTGGGAGGCCGATCGACGTGCTCTTCAACAACGCAGGCGTTGCCGCGACCCTGCCCGCAGACACGGTGATGCGAATCAACCTGCTCGGCCTGAAACGCCTCACGGAGCGGCTGCTGCCCGAGATGCAGCCTGGAGGGGCCATCGTCAATACGGCATCCGTGGCGGGTAACGGCTGGCCCGCCCACCTGCCGCAGATCACCGCATTGCTCGGCATCGACAGCTGGGACGAGGGAGTCGCCTGGATTGCCGATCACTCCGAACTGATCGCCGACGGGTACTTCTTCTCCAAAGAGTGCGTGCAGGTCTACACGATGCGTATGGCAAGAACCGCCACAGCGCATGGCTTGCGGATCAACAGCGTCTGTCCGTCGCCAGTCGATACCCCGCTACTGCCCGCGTTCCGGGAGACGATGAGCGACGCAATCATCGACTGGGCGATCGACGCGGGGGCCGGTCGCGTGGCGACTGCCGAAGACCAGGCTCGCGCGCTTCTGTTTCTGGGCTCCGACCTGGCAAGCTACGTCAACGGGGTCAACCTGCTGGTGGACGGGGGCTACTCCGCCGCCCTGCAGATGGGTCAGGTCACCCCACCGGGAGCCAGTTGATCGCGGCAGCGCGGATCCCGTGCCCGGGTCTATTGGCTTTGCCCGGATGCTGGGCGA
>JBCDGJ010000304.1:0-3913 GCA_038757945.1 Pseudomonadota bacterium | reverse complement strand
CGATGCGCGGCGGTATTCGGGTCGTACGATTATCTTTCAGGACGACGCAGGGGCGCTTGCGGCCGCCAAAGTCACGGCCTTTTTCGACGGCAACGACATCCAGGGCATGCTGGATACGCTGCCCAATATCCTTCCGGTGGCTGTCAGGGAGACCGCCTCGGGCACTATGGTCATCGAGGCGCTGCCCTAGCGCAGTCGCCGAGGACCTCTGCAGTTTGCCGATGCAACTCGCCGCTTCAGCACGCCAGTGCTTGGGCTTCGCGGCCAGGTTTCACACTTTTTTCTCGCGCAGGGTGCGGATCCGCTAACGCAGTTTGTCGTTAGGGGTGGGAATGCAGATAAGGCGCACTTCCCGCACTCACAAGTAGGAGAAGAGATGAAAAAGCCTGAGGCGTTCTCGGGTTCAAGGCCTGCAGCGAACCTGTGTCTCGGAATCATACTAGCGCTCGGGCTCGCTGTTCCCATGCTTGCCGACGCGGCTGAACAGCGGTCCTTCAGCGCGGCCGCCGGTTCCCTGCGGGCTGCCCTTAACGCGGTGTCGGAAACCTACAGCGTCAACATCATGGCCGCCGATGAGCTGATTGCTGGCAAACGTGTGGAAGCTGTTTCGGGTACTTTTGGGCCGGAAGGTGCGCTACTTCGGGTGCTACAGGGCACGGGTCTCGAGGTCGAGCGCTCAACAAGCGGGGTGCTGGTCGTCGTGCGTGCTGAAACGCAAGCTGCCGAGCGATTGAGGCCGATCCCATCGGACGACCCTGGAAAGGATGCAGGTCCGATGCCAATGGAACTCGTCGTCGTCACCGGGCAGCAGATCGACCGCACGCTGCAAGACACCAAGGAGAGTGTTGCAGTGATCACGGCCGAAGACATCGATGTGCGGTCGCTGCTCGAAATCGAGGATGCGTTGTTGCAGGCGGCGAACGTCGCGATTACCAGCAACGGCACTTTCAACGTCAGCATTCGCGGCATCTCCCGGCTGTCATTCGCCTCTGGTGGGGTGGGCGATCTGGGCACAACGTTCTACGACGATGTCGCGATTACGAACAATGCCGTTCAGTTCATCACTCAGAATCTCTGGGACGTCGATCAGGTTGAGTTTCTGCGCGGACCTCAGTCGACCAACGTCGGCCGCAATGCCTTGTCCGGCGCAATGGTGGTTCGTTCGGTGGAGCCGCAACTGAACGACTTCGAGGCGGCTGTGCGTCTCGAGGCTGCAAACTTCGCCACCCAGGCGGCCGAAGGGATGGTGAATCTGCCAATCGGTGCTTACAGCGCGCTGCGTATCACAGCAGAGCGGTCTGATACGGATGGATATATCGATAACATCACCACCGGAGGCGACAGCGCACGATCGGAGTTTTCCACCATTCGGGCTCGGTACCTGGTGGAGCCCTCAGAGACTGTTCGGGCCATCGTTTCTTTGCAGGCGGTTGACGGCGAAGTTGGCAATCGGGCTTATCAACCGCTGCCAGGTGGACCCCTCGACAGCTATGAGTCGCGGGATGACGTACCCGGCACCTTTGCCTACGAAGGCTTGACGGGGTCGCTCAATCTTCAGTGGCTCCTCTCCGATCGCTGGGACCTGCAATCTATTACGGCTTTCTCCGAGGGTGATTACGATCGACGCAGCGATCCCGATGGCACGGAGGTGCCGACGGGGCTGGTCTTAAATCCGGCGGATCAGTCCAACTGGTCGCAGGAGCTCCGGGCTAGCTTCAAGGGCGACACAGTCCGCGGTGTAGTGGGTCTGTACTACCTGAATGACGATTCGAATAGTGAGTTTCGGCTGCAGCGGGAAGTGACGCCGGCGGCGTCAGGAATACCACCCTTTCTCGCACCCTTTTATCCGGAAACCTTTCGGATCTCGCAGGTTTCCATTGGTGCAACTGAGGTTGAGAACATCGCGCTCTTCACTCAGTGGGAAAAGGACTTTGGCGAGCAGCTGACCCTATCTCTGGGGTTTAGGTTCGATCGCGAATCCTCGGCTACTCAGAGCCAGAATGCGCTTGCGCTTGATCCCTCAACACCGCTGCCTGATCCAGCTGCTGCTGGAGAACAGGCGGAGATGATGCTGCCGGGTAGCGGAGCGGGTGTGGAAGCGGGAGTAGCAGGGGTCAACGCGTTCTTGAATTCGCTGCTGGTTGCTACCGACCAACCGACCGATACGGAGTTCGATGCGTTTCTGCCGGAGGTTGGTCTGACTTACGCCGTGACGCCGGACGTCAGCGTCTCGGCGTTTTACAAGCGCGGCTATCGGGCGGGCGGTGCCCGGATCGATCCGACCGGTGGCCTGAATGAGTTTGACCCGGAGTATCTTGAGAATTTTGAACTGTCCTTGCGCTCCCAGTGGCTCGATGACCGGCTGACGGTTAATGCCAACGTCTACTATGGCCTCTGGACGGACCAGCAGCTGAACGTCCCGATTGAAGGAAGCACCAGCGCAGCCAACCTGACCCGTACGGAAAACGCCGGTGAATCGACAATCTGGGGTTTCGAAGTCGAGAGCTTCTTTCTGCCTACAGATCGAAGCCAGCTCTTCATAAGCCTCGGTTTTGCAAGCACAGAGTTTGACGAGTTCTGCAATGTCAATTCCACCGAGGCGAGCTTGCCCGACTGTACCGTGAACGGTACCTCCGGCAGGGATGTTTCGGGCAACAACTTTGCTTTGGCGCCTGAATGGACCTTCTCATTTGGGGGTGAGCACTATTTTACCGAAAGGTTCTACCTGCAGCTTAATGCGACCTATCAGGACGGTTCCTTTGCCGACGTCGAAAATCGTTCGGGTACTGCGGTCGACAGCTTCTTTCTGGTGAACGGCTCGATTGGCTACCAGGCCGAGGGCTTTGGAATCAGGCTCTACGGACGCAATCTCTTCGATGAATTCTACGAACTGTCGCGTTTTGGTCAGCCGGCCGCTGGCACCCTGGGCATACTGCCTGGTACGCCGCGGGAGTACGGCATCATCCTCAGCAAGTCCTTCGATTAGGCATGGCTGGAGTTGGTGTGGCTTGCGCGATCTCTTCTGCAATCCTGACCCATCTGGGCGTGCGCGCATCGGGCCGTTTTCGGCGCGGTGCACTGTTTGTTGGTGCTCTGTTTCTCCTTTGCAGCGCTTTTTTTTTCGGTGCAGCGCTCGGCGGCTTCTGGGCCGGATTCTACACCCTGCTGTCGGTGTACTTTCTTACCACGGTGATCACGCCCTGGATCAGCTTTCTGACGAGGGCAAGCGATGATTGCTAGATCTGTTGTTGTGGTACTGCTGACGGTGCCGACCAGCATCGTGCTTGTTGCCCTGGTGCTCGCAGCAACACCGCCACTGCCTGGATTGCGCGTGCCGCTCGTGCTGTTCGTGATACCGCTCTGGATGGTTCTTGCAACGGCTTGCTTTCTGATCCCGAAGGCAAGCACGGCAGCTGTTGTATTGCTTGCTGTGTCGCTCGGTGGCTATGCGGTTATCCAGCTCCTCGCTGCGCTGGGGCTCGGTGGCGCATGAAGAAGGCCACGCTGAAAGCGTTTACCGCAGCACACAGCTGGCTTGGGCTTGCCACCGGGATGGCGCTATTTATCGCGTTCTACGCCGGCGCGCTCACGGTGTTCTTTCATGAGCTCAAGGCGTGGGACGACTACCTGCCGGGGTCGGGCGTCCACGCCCAGCCCGCTCGCGCAGACGCGCTGATTGAACAGGTGCTCGCGGCGGATCCAGGCGCCGCCAGGGCCTTTCATGTGCACTTGGCAGAACCTGGCCACCATGGTGAACAGCTGTACTGGTTCGAGACGCAGGCGAGCGGCAACGTTGAGACGCATGGTTATGAACTGGAACCAGATGATGCGCTGCGCGAGCTCGAACCGAGCGGAACGCTGGCCGGTTTCGTCTATGGACTGCATTACACGGCGGGGTTACCACGCAGTTGGG
>JBCDGJ010000303.1:0-4098 GCA_038757945.1 Pseudomonadota bacterium | reverse complement strand
TGGCGCAGTGTTCATGTTGACAGAAGGCACCGAGTCAAAAATTGCAAGACCTGAGCTCAACAAATACTCCAACCCGGTAGTCAGAAAGCCGAAGCACGACATGATCGGTCTTATGCTGATCGGCTGCAACACACTCACCGGGGTTGAGACGCAGAAGATGCTCCTGGATGTCTTCGGCAACAAACCGGTCGTATTCGGGTATTTCCAGGCAAAAGCACCGGGTCCCACCCGCCGCCAGAACGCCCACATCCGAGCCATACTGAACGCGCCAAAAAAAATGAAGCCAACCTTCTTCGACGAACCCGAGCTGTACTTCGACAGCATTGGGGGCGCAGAGGACGGATTGAAGGACATCATCGGCAAGGTATCGAAAAAATCGAGAAAGCGAGTCATCGCGGCAATCTACGATAAGGTGCTGTACCTCCCCGAGTACAGCTGGAAAGCCAGGCGCTGGCGCCATCAATACGGGGTAGAGAAAATGCACCATGCCACCGGCAAAGTCATCAAAGACTTGAAAATCCGCACCTGTCCCGTACCAGGCAGGACCAACCCGTTTGGCTACAGCGGACCAGAGGACCGCTTCATCGTTTCCTGCAGCAAGCCCAAGACTCAGCTGTCCTCAGGGCTCACATTCGACGAACTCGCAGGGACAGCGGGATTCACCAAGCTAGACGCGTTCCTCGCCTACGCAATCGACTACACCGTGGCTGTGATACGGAGTAATCAGAAAAAAACCATAACGCTTCTGGAAGTCGATGCAAACGGAACGGCCGTGACCTTTGAGACAGACGCTAACGAGTTTGCGAAAAAAACTCTCGGCCCGCAGGCACGCAACACTGGCTTCAGCCTCACGCACGACGCCAAGAACCGATTTGTGCTAAAGCGGTGAACCAGCTCGCCACGTTCAGAACCGTATCGCTGCCGGGCTTTGACAATGAGCAGATCGGCTATGACCGGAAGAGCGGTCGGATTTTTCTGCTCAGCGACTCACAACTCTTGAGTGTTCCAAGTGCGAGCATCCTGCAGCTCGATGACACACCGGTAAGTCAAGGGCACTTCCGCCATTCGCTTGCCGTCCACGTGGAGGAGTGTGGTCAGTTTGCGTTGTCAGCCACCGGGCAGGTGTTCTGGCTTGATTTTGAGGATGTGCTGCACACAATCAACCCAGGCACAATTGAGGCACGAGCGCTGTGTCACCCTCCGGCCGGTTTCTCGATCAGCGAGTTTGCAGTGGATGCCGAGGGCCGCACGGCACTCTGCCTCATCGAACGCGACGAGCGCGATGAGCCTTTGCTCCAGTATCAGTGGCGATGCCTCAACCTACACGACGGCACCTGGTCACCAGTCGGCGTGCCTCAGGTGGAGACGATCGCGCCTGCCCGGTGGCTCGGCTGGTGGAACAACTCGGTGGCTTGCTTCTTTGACACCGGGGGGTTGTCTTTCTGGCATCCGGCAGAGAACAGAATCGAGCAGCTACGGCTACCGGCGTCGGAAGAAATCAGATCCGCAGCCTTTTTTCCCGAACGCAGCTATGGCCTGCTGAATGTTGATGGTGACGAAGGGCAACTGGCAACGGATCTGTTGTCACGACAGGAAGATCGCTTTACCAGCAAACGTTTACTGGACGACCAGCACGTAGTTGCGATTTTCCCGGATGGGTTGAATGCACTTGCAGTGACGGAACAGGATTACCTAGGCTGGGTAAACCTCGGCAGTCGACAAACCACCGAACTCTGCACCCTGCCGTTTGACCCGGTAGAGACCATCACCCTGCCCGATGGCGTAATGCTGATGTTCGCGGATGACAGCGTATTCGTTCTGGAACCTCAACAGCACTGAGCGGACGACAGCCGCGCATCAGCGAACTGACTCGAGGAGAAAGCGAGGACCATCCCCTTCAGGCGGTGACCGCAGCATCGGAGCAACCGGCAGGTCGAGAAGCTTCAGCGCCGTTGCAACTCTCAGGTCAGCTGACCAGAACTGGGTTTTTCGTAACACACTCTAAAGCCCGCCGTGCCCCCGCCAGCGGGCGGCCTGTGGCCCTTCGACCGTTTCCGGCCCGCATGCCCGGCTCACTCGCTCTGCTTTGAGGAGGGCAAAGACCGCGCGGCTCAACCGACTGTCCAGCGTGGTCGCCAGCGAGCGAAAGGGCGTGGTGAATGCGCGTTCTTCAGGCCGGCTCATGTACGCGCGCAGCTCACCCTCCGTGGGCACGGTCTCCGCCAGCGGCAGCAACGCCGCAGCGGCGGCTACGGCGTCGGGTTGCTGGCTCTCCAACACGCAGCGCAGGCAGGCCATCAGCTTCGCTGCCAGGCTTTGCCCTTGCTCCTCGTAGCAGGCCAGCACAAATCTGAACAGGTCCAGGCCCTGTTTCGATCGCAGGCTGATGAGCAGGGGCGACTCGCCGTGCACCGTCTCAGCGAAGGCGTCTGCACCCTGCTGATAGAGATAACGAGCGACCTCCGGGCTGCTGCGCTGCACGCTCACGTGCATGACCCCAACGCCCTGCGGCGTGCGCTGAAGCGGCGACTGGCCATGCTCAATGAGCCACCGCACGGTCACCAGCTCACAGTGCAGCGCCGCATAAATGAGGGGCGTAAAGCCCCCTTCGTTGTACGGGGTGGCCCAGTCCGCACCGGCACGGTCCAGCAGCTCAAGCAACAACGGGCTGTTGCTGCGCAGGCCGTCATAGAGCACGGGGATCCCCGAGTGGTTGAGGTCCATCGGTGAATCACCGGCCGCGAGCCGCGCAGCTGCAGCCTCGGCGTCGCGTTCAATGAGCGCAAGCTCGAGCGGCGTTCTCAGTTCCGACACAGGTCGATCACCGTGCCGTCAGCGATTTCAGCAACCGCCGCAAACGACTCCACCTTGCTTCGAAAGGTCCGGACAGCCGTCGACGGCGGCGACAGAAACAGCAATTCCGGCAGCACCGCGGGCAGTGCCTCACGCGCCGGGGCGCGATCGAGCAGATCAGTGAAGTAAACGATAGCTTTGCACTCCTCCTTCGCAAAGGTCGTCTGGGTATCGAGCCAGGACAAAACCTCGTTCAGCACGCGGGTGATATCCGTGCCACCGCGGCCATGCAGGCACAGCTGTTCAGGCGCCCTCGCAAGCTCATGCTCCGTGAACGACACGATGTCGGCTCGGATAGCCGTATCGGCACTGACGATATGGATCTGGTTTGGTCGCACACACTCATGCTCGATGATGCTGTTCAGCTCCGCGAGGAAGACATTAAGCAACGCCACGGAGATGGAGGCGGAGGTGTCAATGACGCAGACAACCACTCCCTCGGGACCCGCGGGCATCAGCGAGCCGAGATACAGGGGCACATCGACGCCCATCTGTGCCGGATCGACATAATAAACGTCGTTCGGCACCTCGTCGGAGTGCTCGTAGCGCAGGCCATCGCCGAGAATCAGCTCCCGCAGCAGGTTTTTCCAGGACAGCCGTCCCTGCGCCTCGTTGTCGATCCACTCGGCAAAGGCTTCCTCCAGATGGGCACCGGCCATGGTGCGACCAGCAGGGTGCAGCTCACGGAGCTCCTGAGCTTTATCGAAGTCGCTCGTGAGATACACCTCCGCCATGGCAGCCAGCCTCTGAAAAGCGGGCCTGTCGTTCGGATCTGGCAGCTTCAGCGCTGCGCGCACATGCTCGAGATTATTGTCATCGAGGGTACGCGCCAGCTGCTCCGGGGCGACGAGATGGCCGTGCACATCCTGACGCCGGCCCCGCTCGTCGAGCTCCTCAGCAACTGCACCGGACTGCGAGTCCAGCGCCTCTTTGAGGCGCTCGAGGAATGCTTCGTCCGCCGCCGCCGGCGATTCCCAAAGCCCGTAGAGAATGTGTTCCTCACTCTGACCGAGATAGCGCTCAGCATCTCCAGGCCTTGTGCCCCAGGCGTCTTTGAATACCGCGCCCGCTTTGAGCGCCGGGTAGGCCTCGAGCAGACGAACGTTGATGGTCAGATCGCAGGCAATGGCCCAGAGCAAGGGCGGCGCGTTGCCTGGTAAGCGACCGTGATGCCGGAACAGGATATGGCTGAGCTCATGCAGCAGAATCAGCACCATGGAGTGGGTCCGCGCTCCGGCACCGCCG
>JBCDGJ010000302.1:0-4149 GCA_038757945.1 Pseudomonadota bacterium | reverse complement strand
GCGGCTGTTTAGATGAGAATTATTCTCATGAAGATCCTTGAGAACCCGCCTCAGTGACTGAGCCGATCCCAGAGTTGGGCGCCACCGTTGCGTCGAAGATCGGGACGCCAGTTCGAGCGGAGCAGCGTCCATGACCGAAACGCTGACCACGGATTACCTGATCGTTGGTGCGGGTGCATCGGGCATGTCCTTCGCGGATCGGCTGCTCAACGCCAGTGAGGCGGAGCTGCTGCTCGTCGACGAACGCCACGCGCCAGGCGGTCATTGGCTGGACGCATATCCGTTCGTCCGGCTCCATCAGCCGTCGGCCTACTATGGTGTGGACTCCCGACCGCTCGGCCAGGACCGGGTCGACACCGTTGGTCGCAACGCCGGTTTCTACGAACGCGCGAGCGGCGCGGAGCTGTGCGACTACTACGAGCGCGTGCTGAACGAGCAGATGCTGCCTACCGGTCGTGTGCAGTTCCTGGGGAGCCACCGCTATCTTGGCCAGGAGGACGGGAGCCACATCGTAGAAGCGGCTTTGAGCGGAAGTCGCAAGCGGATCAAGGTCCGAAAGCGACTTGTCGACGCCACTTATGTGCAGTCGAGGATTCCATCGCGGACCCGACCGAGTTTCGAGATCGATGACGGTGTAACGCTGCTGACCCCCAATGAGCTGGTGCACTGTCAGAACACAGGCGCCGGTTTCACGGTCATTGGTGCGGGCAAGACCGCTATGGATACGATCTGCTGGCTGCTCGACAATGGCGTGGACTGCAGCGCCATCTGCTGGGTACGGCCCCGCGAAGGCTGGTACGTAGATCGCACCTTCAGCCAACCCAACGAACTCGCGGGCGCCATGGCGCGAATGCAGGCGGAGACCATCCGCGTCGCGGCAGAAGCAACCAGCGCACTGGACTACGCGCGTCGCATGGAAGACGAGGGCATGTTCCTGCGCATCGATCCGGCTCAGGACGGGCCCGTCTACCGGGGCGCCACTCTGGCGCAGAATGAGCTGGCAAGCCTGCGGAGCATCAGCAACGTCGTTCGCCGTGGTCGAGTCACCCGACTGACCCGAGCCCGCATGCAGCTAACGGACGACGCTCTGCCCGGCAATCCAGATCGGGTGTACGTCAATTGCACGGCCCAGGGCCTTAGCACCTCACCGCCCCGTTCGATCTTTTCGGAGCAGCAGATCACCATACAGTTCAGCACCATTGGGGTTGCGCCCTGGAGTGCTGCGATCCTCGGGCAGGTGGAAGCCCTCGACCTGCCGCTCGAGGAGAAAAACCAGCTCTGTCCACCCCTGCCCAGGAACGGCGAAGTCAGCGGACAGCTGCACATTCTCGCCGCCGGTATGCCCGCAGAGATGCTGCGCCGCACCGTGCCGGAGCTTGCCGAGTGGATGGCTAACTCCCGGCTCAATCCGGGCAGAAGCATAACAGCGATGATGGATGATCCGGAGGTTCAGCAGACCATGAGCCTCATGATGCAAAACTTTCACAAGGCAATCGAAAATCTGAATCGGCTCGTTGCGGAGGGCAACCCGTGACAACTACGCTGGAACTTTCCGGTGTGCCGGAAACCATGCTCTGGCCCCTGTGGAATCGAGCTGCGGAAGCGCGGCGCAGTGATCGGCTGATCGACGATCCGCGCTCCATCGAGCTCGTCGATGCAATCGACTACGACTTCAAAGCCAACTTTGGTTCACCGAATCGCGGCCACGGCATTCGCTCCCGGCGCGCCGATGATCTGCTCAGGGCGTTCCTCGAGCGGCATGGGGAGCGAACCTCCGTCGTCGCACTGGGCGAGGGCCTGGAGACTCAGTATTGGCGCGTGGGCGAACCTGACGTGCCCTGGTTTTCGGTCGATCTCCCGGAAGCGATATCAGCCCGCAAGCAGTGCCTGCCGCTACCGGAGACCATGACGTGCATCAGCGCGTCAGCGCTGGACGACAACTGGATGGATGCGCTCCCGGCCGGCAGCGTTCCCTTCGTGAGCGCGCTGGGCCTGTTGATGTATTTCGAAGAAGCAGAGGTCCGCAGCCTGCTGACCCGGATCGCCGCGCGCTTTCCCGATGCGGAAGTGTTCTTCGACGCTATCACCCCGACGATGTCGCGACGAACGCTGGTAGGGCTCAAAGTCACCCGCAGCTATACGGCACCGCCGATGCCCTGGGGAATCACAACTGACGACCTGCCTGCCTTCATCGAGTCAATACCTGGCCTCGAACCCCTGGGTATTGAAACTTATGCTGACCCCTACCCGTGGGTTATGCGCCCCTATCTGTTGTTGAAGCGCATCGGGCCGATACGTCGTCTGCTTGCACCTTCGCTTGCGCACGCTCGAGTTGCTACCGGCGGCCGGGACCACACTGCGCAC
This sequence comes from Pseudomonadota bacterium, assembly GCA_038757945.1. Lineage (GTDB taxonomy): Bacteria > Pseudomonadota > Gammaproteobacteria > Pseudomonadales > Azotimanducaceae > CALHVX01. The sequence continues at coordinate 1,785 of JBCDGJ010000302.1, read as the reverse complement.
GACACAGCTTAGTCCGCGGCGCAGAGGACGGCGCCGGAGCTTCAGCGCGTCAAGGCCAGACCAGCCACCTCCACCCGCGCCGCCGCACCATACAGCGCGGCACCGCGACCTTCTATCGGTCCCTCAGGATCCAGCGCAGGCCAGAGCTCGCTCAAACCGGCGATCAAATCCTGAACCTGACTCGCTACCGCAGTTGCCCGTGGGTCACTGGCAAAAGCTTCAGATCTTGCCCACTGCGCGGCGATCTGGGTAAAGCCCCAGGCGTCCTGATACTCATGCAGGTTGTCGATAGCGCCATCGACCACGCCAATCTCGTATTCGATTCCAGCGGTGCGCAGAAGCTCTTCGATCACCTTGACGATGACGACCGGGTCGGTCGTCGCTGCGCCTCGCTCACAGCCATCGATGGCGCCGAGCAGCTCATCATAGCGGTCGTTGACCGTTGTCACCGAAGCACCACCGACCACGCTTTCGGTCAATGCAGTCAGGCCATCACCAAAGCCCGCACAACCGCGCGCGCCAAAGGCGGGCTCCACATCCAGATAGAGCTCGGCCCGCGGATGTTTCATATGCGTTTCGGCAAGTTTCGGCAGATCGCTGCGATAGAGCTCAACGCCGACCCTGAGATGGCCGCGCATCAATGACAGCTGAGTGAGATAGGCAGCATCATCCGTGATCAGATCAACGGCAGCACCGGCACCTTCGCCCTCGCCCTCTCCTTCGCCCTCACCTTCGCCTTCGCCCTCATCTTCGCCTTCGCCCTCACCTTCGCCTTCGCCCTCACCTTGCGCCTCGCCCTCGCCTTCGCCTTCGCCCTCGCCCTCGCCCTCGAACGCGATTACGGACGAACCACTCTCATCGGCCTCGTCTAACGTACTTCCACCTTCACCCTCTGCCAGGGTCGTACACCCGCTCAGGTTGGAGAGCACCACATAGGTCGCGGCACCAAGTACCGTTCGGGTAGTCCAGGTCAGGGTTGTCGGCCTGGACCCTTTGTGCGCTTCAGTGGATATACTTGAGGTCATGATTGTCCTTCTCGACGAGGTAGTGAGTCCGGCCAACGCGGAAGCTATGGTTGGACTGCTGGGCGACGCCAGCATGGAAAGTGGGCATCGTACTGCAGGCAAACTGGCACGTGCTATCAAGCAGAACCTTCAGGGAGACGCTGCGGATGACCGCGTAGAAACAGTGCTGCGCCAGGCTCGCGAAGCCTTGCTGGCCCACCCGCTGTTCAAACGCCACGCCGTACTCGCAAAGTTCGGGCGCCTGCTCGTCAGCCGTTACGAATCCGGTATGGCCTACGGCAAACACTTCGACGATGCGATCATCGCCGGGATCCGCACGGATCTTTCGTTCACCCTCTTTCTCAGCCCGCCAGATCTTTATGCCGGCGGAGAACTGGAGCTCTTCACGTCCGCCGGGAGCCAGGCCATCAAGCTTCCCCCGGGCTGCGCCGTTCTTTATCCCACTGATCAGCTGCACCAAGTTCGCCCTGTCACGCAAGGTGAGAGAATCGCAGTCGTCGGCTGGGCGCAATCCCGAGTGCGGTCCGCGGAGCAACGCAGCATCCTCGCCGATCTCGACACCATCAGTGAGCACCTCAGCGACGGGGATTCGGATACCCTGTTGCACTTGCGCCATATTCGCAACCGTCTGCTCAGGATGTGGATGGACAGCTAGCGGTCAACTAGCGCCAACCTGCCCGATCGTAGATGCGGACCGCTTCGGTCTGTCGGAAACCCAGCCTGGACGCATTGAGCTGGTCCTCGCTGAAGCTGCCTAAAG
>JBCDGJ010000301.1:0-4152 GCA_038757945.1 Pseudomonadota bacterium | reverse complement strand
GGTGGGCTTGTCGAACCACTGCCGCCGTTGGATCATGATATCCGGGTGGGCGCTGGGGTAGACTTATTCACGCAGCGCCGCTACGGAGGTCCAGACCGACAGGTTCACCAGCGCCATCGGGTCCTCGCTGGTCTGAATGCCCGTTGCGTTTCCCGATTCGTCCTTAAGGCGCCAGACGAATCCCGGGCTGGCCTCGGCCAGCGCATTGATGCGGTCCAGCTCGCCCGCAAAACCCGCCATGCGTGGGTCGTCCATGGGGTAGAGAATTCGTCCGACATTGAGCTGGGCAATGTGCGTCACCGGCACCTCGAAGCTGCTGGAAAGCGGTCATCTTACGGGAGCCGCGGCCGTGAAAGCACCGGCGGCAACCCAGCTGCGGTCAGCGCTCGGAGGTTGGTCTCTCTGCCGGCTCCGGCGCTGCTTTCATCGCTGCCTGCTGCGCCATCTTCATGACGACGCTGGTGCCGGATCGGCTTCGGTGACGCGCCCACGGCTGGCTCAATTTCTCCTTTTACAGCTCCTTTCTCGGCTCCTTTCACTGCCGCTTGCACCGCTGCACAAGCTGGCGCTTTCATTGCTGGCTGCGTCCGCTTTCGCTAGGTTACGCACCCTCACAGCACCAACCCGGGACTTCAGTGGCTCAATACGTTTACACCATGCAGGGCGTGTCCAAGACCGTTCCGCCGAAGCGCACCATTCTCGAGAACATCTCTCTGTCTTTCTTCCCCGGCGCCAAGATCGGCGTGCTGGGACTGAACGGCTCCGGAAAATCCAGCCTGCTGCGCATCATGGCCGGCCAGGATCGTGAGTTCGACGGCGAGGCGCGCCCCCAGAAGAACATCAACGTCGGCTACCTGCCGCAGGAGCCCAAACTCGACGACGAGCAGACGGTGCGCGAGAACGTCGAGCGCGGCGTCGCCGAGGTTATGAACCTGCTGAAGGAGTTCAACGAGATCTCCGAGAAGTTCGCCGAGCCGATGGAAGAGGAGGAGATGAACGCCCTGCTCGAGCGCCAGGGTGAGCTGCAGACGGCAATCGACACCGCCAACGGCTGGGACATCGACCGGACGCTGGAGATTGCGGCGGATGCGCTGCGCCTGCCGCCCTGGGAGGCAAAGGTGAAGCATCTGTCGGGCGGCGAGCGACGCCGGGTGGCGCTCTGCGCGCTGCTGCTGTCGCACCCGGACATGCTGCTGCTCGACGAGCCGACCAACCACCTGGACGCGGTAAGCGTCGGCTGGCTCGAACGCTTCCTGGCAGAGTTCGACGGTACCGTGGTGGCGGTTACGCACGATCGTTACTTCCTCGACAACGTAGCTGGCTGGATCCTCGAGCTCGACCGTGGGCGCGGCATTCCCTTCGAGGGCAACTACAGCCACTGGCTCGAGGCAAAGGACCAGCGTCTGGCGCAGGAAGCCTCCCAGGAGAAAGCCCGCGCTCGCGCGATCAAGGCGGAGCTGGACTGGGTGCGCGCCAACCCGAAAGGGCGCCAGGCGAAAAGCAAGGCGCGTCTGCAGCGGTTTGAGGAACTGCAGTCAAAGGAAACCCAGGACCGCAACGAGACCGCTGAGCTGTTCATTCCCCCAGGCGAGCGCCTCGGCGACAAGGTCATCGACTTCAAGGGCGTCAGCAAAGGATTCGAGGACCGCCTGCTGATCGAGAACCTGTCCTGCTCGATTCCGAAGGGTGCCATCGTCGGCATCATCGGCGGCAACGGCGCCGGCAAGTCCACGCTGTTCCGGATGATCACCGACCAGGAGCAGCCCGACGAAGGCACGGTGGAGCTCGGCGAGACCGTGGATCTCGCTTACGTCGACCAGAGCCGCGACATGCTCGACGGCGGCAAGAACGTGTGGGAGGAAATCTCCGACGGGCTCGACACCATCCAGGTCGGCAAGTACGAGATTGCGTCCCGCGCCTACGTCGGCCGCTTCAACTTCAAGGGCCCGGATCAGCAGAAGCGCGTTGGCGATCTGTCCGGCGGGGAACGCAATCGCGTGCACCTCGCCAAGCTGCTGCGCCGCGGAGCGAACGTGCTGCTGCTGGACGAGCCGACCAACGATCTGGACGTCGAGACGCTGCGCGCGCTGGAAGAAGCGGTCCTGAACTTCCCCGGCACGGTACTGGTGATCTCGCACGATCGCTGGTTTCTGGACCGCATCGCCACCCACATGCTGGCGTTCGAGGGCGACAGCCACGTAGAGTGGTTCGAAGGTAACTTCACCGACTACGAAAAAGACCGCAAGAAACGGCTCGGCGAGTCCGGCGACGTGGCCCCGCACCGCATGAAGTACAAGCCGATCGCCCGCGGCTGACCACGGCCGGAGGCGCCGACACGCTTACCGCGGAGGCGCTCAGCCACCGGTGTCGAACCAGGAGAAAACGCCATGATCCGCACCCGCCTGGTTCTGTCGCTGCTCGCCGTACTGCTGTCGTGCACGGCAGCACACAGCGCCGCGAGCGACGGGATTGTCGTAGTTGGGGGTAACGGACCCGACTGCCTCGCCGACCCGCACTGCATCAATCGTCTGCATCCGGCTATTCCAATGGTCGCACGGGCAGCGCCCGGGCAGACGATCCTGTTCCGTACGCGTGACGCGCGTGACTCCATGGGCATCGTCGGGCAGCAGGGGGATACGCCACCGAAGCTGATCACGGACTTCGGCCGCGTCCATCCGGTTACCGGGCCGGTGTACATCGAAGGCGCTCGCGCCGGCGACGTGCTGAAGGTGACGCTGAAAGCGATCGACCCCGGGCGCTGGGCCTGGACCAGTGGTGGCAGCGGCGGCTTCATTCCCGATCGCGTCGACGGTGGCCTGCAGATCTTCTGGCGCCTCAACCTCGAGTATGCGGAATCCGACGCCCTGCCCGGCGTGCGTATTCCAAACGCCGGCTTCCCGGGCGTCGTGACGACCCTGCCCGGTCCCGCACAGCTCAAGCAGATGCTCGCCCGCGAGCGCGCGCTGGCGATGGCCGGCGTGGGTATCAACCTGCCCGATGCGGAGTTTGCCTCGCCCGCGGCCGTCTGCGGTGCCGACGGGTCCGCCACGACGTCCTGTCTGCGCACCATTCCGCCCCGGGAGCACGGCGGCAACATGGACATCCGCTACCTGAAAGCGGGCGTCAGCATTTATCTGCCCTGTTACGTGGACGGCTGCGGGCTCGCCATCGGTGATCTGCACTATGCACAGGGCGACGGCGAGGTTTCGGGTACGGCCATCGAGATGTCAGCCGACGTCTGGGCAACCACGGAGGTTCTCAAAGACGGGCCGGACCTGTCCCGCGGCCCGCACTACGAAGGTCCGTCGACGCTGCTCGACATTCCGTCGCGACGCTTCTACGCGGTGACCGGTTTCCCGCTGAAAGCCGCCGGCTCCGTGCCTCCGGACATGACCTACCTCGACAGCGAGGTCGTCGCGCCGCTGGAAAACCTGTCCAAGGACATCAACCTGGCCGCGCGCAACGCCGTCGAAGGCATCGTCGACTACATCGTTGCTACCTATGGCTACAGCCGCCAGCAGGCATACATCATCGCCTCGGTCGCCGTCGACGTGCGGATCGGACAGCTCGTCGATGCGCCCAACTACGGGGTCACGGCGTTGCTGCCGCTCGACATCTTCACGACCAGACCCTGACGCCCGCGCGCTCATAGCGACATCGTAGCCGTGGAACGCCCTGACACCCGGAGCTGATCGCGTCCATGACCACTTCTGCGCGTACTGCCGTTCCATTCCGCTACTGCCCCGCCTGCGGGCAGGAAGCACTCACTGCAGCGGACGCCAAGTCGGTCCGCTGCGAAGCCTGTGGCTTTCGCTACTTTCATAACTGCGCCACCGCAGCCGGAGTCGTCGTACGCTTCGAGGACGAAGTGTTGTTCATCGAGCGCGGGCATGATCCGGCGCGCGGCCTGCTGGACGTGCCCGGCGGTTTCGCCGACTACGACGAATCCCTCGAACAGGCCGCACTGCGGGAAACCCGGGAAGAGACCGGCATCGCGCTGGACGGCATCCGCTACCTGGCGTCGTTCCCCAACCGCTACGACTATGCCGGCGTGCTCTACCATACCTGCGACGTGTTCTTCGAAGCCGAGCTCCAGTCGAGGCCCGTTGCGGTGGCGGCCGATGATGCGAAAGCAATCGTGTGGCGACGCCC
>JBCDGJ010000300.1:0-4163 GCA_038757945.1 Pseudomonadota bacterium | reverse complement strand
TCCAGGTTCTGCCGTGCAGCAGCAGCATGGCGCCACGCGCCGGCTGCACCGAGCGTGGCTTGAACCAGACCCGTAGCGGGTGGTCCTGGTGGACGACGGTCAGCGCTTCCGGAGCCTCGTGCTCCGCGTTGCGCGCGCCGCCCCTGGACGATCCCGCTGCGCCATAGGTGCCGGGCTGCGGCGCGGCGGTGCTGCGCTGGTCGACAGTCTGCGCGCAGCCCGCGGTGCCGAGCAGTAGCAGGAGCAGCCAGAACGGCGCGCGGGGCTTTCGTCGCCGCGTCTGGCTTTGTAGCCTAACTGCACGTCTACCGAGGGATTGGTTGCTCATGTCTGATTCGCCCGCTGCTGCCGGTACCGAGGGTCCTTCCGGGCCACATGCCATCGACCTCTACTACTGGCCAACACCCAACGGCTGGAAAGTGTCCATCATGCTGGAAGAATGCGGGATCGACTACAACGTGGTCGAGGTGGATATCGGCGGCGGCGATCAGTTCAAGCCGACTTTCCTGCGAATCTGTCCGAACAACCGTATGCCCGCCCTGATTGACTGGGCGCCAGCGACCGGAACCGAGCCGGTTGCGCTGTTCGAAAGCGGTGCGATTCTCGAGTATCTGGCCGATCGCACTGGCCAATTCCTGCCGTCGTCTGGAGCGCCACGGTATCAGACGCTGCAGTGGGTCTACTGGCAGATGGCCAACCTTGGACCGATGATGGGCAACGCCAACCACTTCAAAAATTATGCGCAGCAGCTGACCGAGGACACGGCGCAGCTGGACTACGGTACGCGTCGCTTCGTCGGCGAGGTGGATCGCCTCGCCGGCGTGATGGACGCCCAGCTCAGCGTCAACGAGTTTCTTGCCGGCAGCGCCTACACGATTGCCGACATGGCCAGCTGGCCCTGGGCGATGCTGCTCGGGCGGCTCATCGACGAGAACCTGTGGGCCTCGTTCCCGCACCTGAAGCGCTGGGTGGACCAGATCGGTGAGCGTCCAGCCGCGCAGCGCGGTCGCGATCTCTTGCGCGAGCTGCGCGAGCGGAAGCTCACCGACGAAGAGCAGCGCGCGCGCCGTGAGCTGTTATTCAATCAGACCAACGAGTCGGTCCGCGCAGCGCGGCTGGCCGCGGCGCGCTCAGCCCAGGACAGCGTGTGACGGCGCCTACGGCTGCCGCGCAGCCGGATCCGGCGATGGTGGCCAACCGGTTGCGCAAAAATCGAGCGCGGCTCAAAGGTTGGCTGAAGCAGGCGCACGTCAGCTGCTACCGGGTCTACGATGCTGATCTGCCGGAGTATGCAACGGCCATCGATGTCTACCAGCCCGAACACGACGAGTTGCCCTGGCTGCACGTTCAGGAGTACCGGGCCCCCGGGACCATCCCCGAGCCGCTGCAGCGGGCACGGCTCGCTGCCGTGCTGGATGCGGCCACGGCCGTCTTCGAGGTCCCCCGGGAACGGCTATCGTTGAAGACCCGGGAGCGTGCCAAGGGCGGCAGCAAGTACGGCGTCCTCGATGAGCGCCGCGAAACCCTTGTGGTTCGGGAAGGTGCGGCGCGGCTCGAGGTGAACCTGTTCGACTACCTGGATACCGGGCTGTTCCTGGATCACCGTGCCATGCGTCGGCATATCAACAGGACCGCCGCCGGCGTGCGGTTTCTCAACCTGTTCTGCTATACCGGTGCCGCGACCGTGCAGGCGGCCCTCGGCGGCGCGGCATCCACGGTCAGCGTTGACCTGTCCGCCACCTACCTCAAGTGGGCGGAGCGCAACCTGCGTCTCAACGCGCTCGACGGCGAACAGCACCGCTGCGTGCGCGGGGATGTCATGCGCTGGCTCGAGACGACGCAGGAAACCTTTGATCTCATTTTCTGTGATCCGCCGACGTTCTCGAACTCCAAGCAGGCGGCGGATTTTGATGTGCAGCACGATCAACAGCGACTGCTGGCCGGCTGCCTGCGGCTGCTGAGCGCCGACGGCCGGTTGCTGTTCTCCAATAACTACCGGGGGTTCAAGCTCGATCGTCAGGCGCTCAAGCCGCTGGCGGAGATCGACGAGACAAGCGATCGGCTGCGGGACCGGGACTTCGCCCGCAACGCCCGCATTCACCACAGCTTCGAGCTGCGCCCGATCCGGGCAGCCTGACTCAGGAAGCGCGCTGCGGTTTTGTAGCGCGGCGCGCCGCTGTTCCTGCGCCCGGGCGCCGGGTGCTCAGATCTTCCGGCTCGGTGAGCCCGTCGTATACGGTCAGCACCCGGTCCGAAATTCGATCGTCATCCGGGGTCTGGTCGCGCATGGCGATCTTGACGAACGGCTCGCCCTTGTCGTTCAGCACAAACGGCGCATCGACCGAGCGCGCCCACTTGGCCGCAAAGTCGAGATCTTTTGGCCGCCGCGTGTTGCGTACCAGCAGCACACAGCGATGGCTCAGGTGTTTGGGCAACCGGCGGACAACCCCGCGTAATCCGTTCGGTAGCACGTTGGAACCGTCGCAGATCACCAGGGCGATGTCGCCTGGCAGCGTGCGCGGGTCGAGCACGTAGAAAATGTGATCGCCGAAGGCCTCGGCCGGTGCCTGGATGATCTGCCCGGCGCGCAGGTCGTAACGGGCAAGTTGGCTGCGCAGCATTTGGGCCCAGCTCGGATTGTGTTCCAGGGTCCACAGGTACTGATTGCGCCGCTGCATGACGATGGCGAGCAGCATGGTCAGCGGGTTGGCCCCACACTGCAGCACCGGACCATCGGCGGCAAGGGCGCTTTCCAGGGCGGTGGTAACAAACGGATCAGCCGCCGTCATGCTGGTTTCGCCGAGCCCTTCCAGTAACTCCTGAATCAGCTCCGGATCGCCAGCGCCCCCGTCTTTGCGCCGCAGCGCGGCGCGCAACGCGCGATCGAATCGATACTCACGCTTGAGCGCGCTGAGCGTCGACGGAAGCTTGGGTGGCTTGTGTTTCTTCGGTGGTTTCGCTGCGCCCTTGGCGGCAGCGCCTTTGCGTGACTGTGGTTGCGCCGCTTTCGAAGGCGCACCTTTCCCCGTGCCTGGACGTTGCATACTGCTCTCCTGCGAGTCCGGCAATCAGTATAGGGTGCACGTGCCCGGACCGCGTTCTCTGGGCCCGGAAACGTGCGGTGAGTCGCACGGACCGTGCCGGATCAGGTGCGGGTACCCGGCGCCGGCGGATCGGCGGGGGGACCCGCGAAGCACTGCGCGATCGCCATCCAGGCCGCTGCGGCCTCACCCTCCACCTCAAGATCGGTGTCCGCAATGTTCCGGACCTGAGTGACAACCTGGCAGAAGGCAACCGCATCACCGCTGATGCGGTTGTCGTCCTGCGGGTCGTTCCAGCGCCATTCGTCGCCGCTGGGTGCCGTCAACCGCACGTGGGGCGCCGGTTCCGGGACCGGCAGCTTGCGATTGACGAAGGTCCAGCCATAGGTCCTTACGCCGATGGTGGCGATGTTGTGGATGCGATCGGTGTGCGTTCGCGGGACGCCAAGAAGGTCGTAGATTTCCCAGGCGTGAGCCCAGGTTTCCATCTGTCGTGCGGTTGCAAACATGCGTGGCTTCATGCCGGGGCCCGGCCAGGTCAGGCGGACTTCCGGATCGGCCCGCCGCAGTCCATCAATCAGCTCATTGAGCGCCGTGCGCCAGCGCTCGTGCAGCACGTCTCCGGTAAGGGGTCCCAGCCAGTCGCGCGCATAGGCGGCCATGCCGCCGCTGGCCTGCGCCATGTCGGTCATCAGCGCCTGAAACGCCTCCGGGCCCTTGAGGGTCGTCAGCCCCATGTGATCGGACAGGTGCAGGTGTGCGACGACGTCCCATACGGACCAGTTCTTGAACGCGGTTACCCGATCCCAGTCCGAGGCATCGAGCTGTGACAGCAGCTGATCGAGATCCCGGGCTTCCTCAGCCAGGGCTTCGATCTGGGGTGTCGCTGAGTTCATGGTGTGGACTCCGTTGGTTGGTATGTTATGGATGTCAGAAAGCTTCGGCGGCCGCTTTTGGATCGAGTACCTGCGCCGACTGGCTGACCAGGCCCCAGTGCGGACGCTCAGCCACGCTGGTGCCGATGCTCAGCTCGAAGTCGCCGGCGGGGACCTTGAATCGCTGCTGACCCTCATGCCAGTAGGCGAATTCGCGGGCCGGCACGGTGAGCTCGATGCGTCGGCG
>JBCDGJ010000299.1:0-4195 GCA_038757945.1 Pseudomonadota bacterium | reverse complement strand
GTAATTTCGAGAAGTTACGAATTTTTTATGTATATTTATCAATTGTTTAGGGAACTTATCGAGAATTCCTCAGCACTAGACAGCACCGACCCCAGAGGGTACCTTGCGTTTTCGAGAGGGAGTGTCGAGTAGCTGATACCAACGCGTTCATCGGATTGCCAGGGCGATCCGCGCGGACAAGATGGATCAGACTCTCTTCAGCGCGCCCTTTCGCTGAACCGCGACCTTCGAGCGCTGCGTTCGGAGACTGCGATTGGACTTGATCCGCCATTTGAGGACAGGTACCGGGAAAGCAGAGCGCGTGCAGGAACCCTCCTGTGCTCCAGCAGTACTTTCTTACCGATCTTCAATGGTTAGCCTTAATGAGAGAGGGGCAACCATGAATATTCTGGAATTTCAGGCTCGCAAAGCAGCGGGCGACAAGATTTCGATGGTCACCTGCTACGACTTCTGGTCTGCGCAGGTTCTTAATCAAACCGACGTGGACTGTCTGCTGGTAGGCGACAGCTTATCGATGGTCATGCACGGTCACGACTCAACGGTCTATGCCGACGTCGAGCTCATGGCGCTGCACGTCAAGGCCGTCAAGCGTGGCGCACCCGACAAGTTCGTGGTCGGCGACATGCCGTTTCTGGCGACCCGCAAGGGCCTCACGCCAACCATGGATGCCGTTGCCGACCTGATGCAGTCCGGTGCGAACTGCGTGAAGATCGAAGGCGAACAGGGCCAGACCGATCTGATCAAACATATCGTCGATTCCGGCGTGCCGGTCATGGGCCATCTCGGCCTGACCCCCCAGTCCGTGGAAGCGTTTGGCGGTCACAAGGTCCAGGGCCGCAATGAGGGCCAGGCCGGCGCCATCATGGAGTCCGCGAAGAAGCTCGAGCAGGCCGGCGCGTTCTGCATCGTGCTCGAATGCGTGCCGACCGAGCTGGGTCGCATCATCAGCGAGCAGCTGACGATCCCCACCATCGGCATTGGCGCCGGACCGCATACGGATGGTCAGGTCCTCGTTCTGCAGGACATGCTGGGCATGAACCCGAGCTTCAAGCCGAAGTTCCTGCGCCACTACGCGGACGGCCGCGGTGTCATCACCGATGCGGTCAACCGGTTCCACGAAGACACGCGCAGCGGCGAGTTTCCGAGCAAAGCTGAAAGCTACGCTTGAGCTCATGAAAGTCCTTCGGAATCTCGAGGAGTGGCGTGCGCTGCGCGCCACCTTGTGTGACAGCCTCGGCTTCGTACCCACCATGGGTGCACTTCACGATGGCCATGCGTCCCTGATCGAGGCGTCCGTGCGCGGCAATACGCTGACCGCAGTCTCCATCTACGTCAATCCGACGCAGTTCAACAACGCAAGCGACCTGGACAACTATCCGGACACGCTGAGCGCAGATCTGAGGCTCGCAGAGACCCGCGGCGTCGACTTCGTACTGTTGCCGACCTACGAGGAGCTGTATGCAGATGATTACCGCTACGGGGTCATTGAACGCACCGAATCACAGACCCTGTGTGGCGAACATCGACCCGGGCATTTCGACGGCGTGCTTACCGTCGTGCTCAAGCTGCTGAACCTGGTTCAGCCGAACCGGGCCTACTTCGGCGAAAAGGACTACCAGCAGTACGAGCTCATCCGCGATATGGCTGCGAGTTTCTTCCTGCCAACGGGGATCGTACCCTGCCCGACCGTTCGAGAATCGGACGGCCTTGCGATGTCGTCGCGCAACCTGCGCCTGACCCCCGAGGATCGGGCGCTGGCCCCTGCACTCCCCCGCGCGCTGCGCAGCACCGGCTCGGACGAATCAATCGCCGCTGAACTGACGGCGTTGGGATTTGTGATCGACTACGTCGTGACCCGAAACGGTCGCCGCTACGGGGCTGCAACGCTGGGCCAGGGCGCCAACGAAGTACGCCTGATCGACAATGTGCCGCTTAGCGCGGCAAACAAGGAACTGGCAGAGGCCTGCTGATGATTCTGTGTCTGGATGTCGGGAACAGCCAGCTGTTCTGCGGCGTGTTCAACGGCGAAGAGCTGCAGACGCAGTTCCGGCGCTCATCCCAGGGCGGTGCCTCCGCCGATGAGTTCGGCATCTTTCTCTGCAGCGCGTTGGAGCTGAACCGCATCGGCCGCGACTCGATCACCAATATCGTCGCCTGCTCGGTCGTTCCGGACGTGATCTATTCGCTGCGCCACTGCTGCCAGAAGTACTTCAACATCGATCCGCTGTTCATGCGCCCCGGCATCAAAACGGGACTCAAGATCCGCTACAAGGATCCCCGGGAAGTGGGTGCAGACCGTATCGCCGATGCCCTTGGTGCTACAAAGCTGTATCCGAACCGGAACCTCGTGGTCGTCGACTTCGGCACGGCCACCACGGTCTGCGCCGTGACCCGTGATTCTGAGTTTCTCGGCGGCAACATCATTCCGGGCGTGCGCCTGGCGATGGAAGCCCTCGAGGCTCGAACCGCGCAGCTGCCATCGGTGGAGATCAAGCCAATGACCACTGCCGTCGGCCGCACCACTGTAGAGAGCATTCAGAGCGGCCTGTACTGGAGCAGCTTCGGCGCCGTGCGGGAGCTGGTCCAGCGGATCACCGCAGAGGTGTTCCCCGATGAGCCGACGCTGGTGGTCGGGACCGGCGGCTTCGCGAGCCTGTTCAGCGACACGGATCTGTTTGACGCGATCGTTCCTGATTTGATCCTGGTGGGACTGCTGGAAGCGCTGCGGCTTAATAGATAAGGCGACTTAACAGATAGAGCGGCTAAAAGCTGACGCGGCTCTATCGATAGCGCTGATCAAGACTAACGCGGCACTACGTGTAATTCTCGGAATTTGGGCTGACAAACAGTGTCAAATGTCCACAAAGCGCACGCTCGTGCCATTGAGACCAGAACGTCTCAGTTCGATCGATTTTTTTGAAAAACTGGCCGCATAGCTGGCTTGTTACCAAAATTGAGCGCACCTCCGCTGGAGACGATCCATGATGGGACGCCCAGAGGATAACCAGGGCCAGTTCCTCTATCACTTCAACCTCGAAGAAATGGTTCCGGAAGGTGATTTACTTGGTGGTATCAATCGGTTTCTCCATTTCGATGATTGGCGACGCCAATTGGAACCCTTCTACAGCCATACCGGCCGCCCTTCTATCGACCCCGAGCTTATGATCTGCATGCTACCAATCGGTTATTGCTATGGGCCCCGCCGGAGCGACGGCTATGCGAAGAAATGAAGCTCAACCTGGCGTACCGATGGTTTTGCCGGTTGAGCATCAAAGATCAGGTTCCGAACCACTCGACGATTTCAAAGGACCGGCATGGGCGTTTTCGAGAGAGTGACGCACTGCGGCGGCTGTTCGAACAGACGGTCGATCAGTGTATTTCGCAAGGCATGGTGGGCGGTGAAGGTTTTGCTGTGGATGCCAGCGTGATTCGCACGGATGCTCACTTCGATAGAGCGATCAAGCAGGATAATAACGAAGACTGGCCACGCCCGGGTGGATCTAGCCGTGCAGTTCGGGAGTATCTTGAAGCGTCGGATAAAGGTGCAAAGCCGTCAAAACGAGTCTCTACAATCGATCCAGGTGCTCGGCAGACGGCCGCACCCGGTGGTCCAGCCTTCTTTACGCATTCAACCAACTACCTGATCGATGTGGATGCCCGGATCATTGTGGATGTTGAAGCCACGCCGGCTCATCGGAGTCGGGAAGTTGATTCGACCAAAGACATGATCGACCGCGTGCAGCAACGGTTCAATATGAAACCCAAGCGTTTAATGGGTGGTACCGCCTATGGAACGGCTGAGATGCTGGCCTGAATGGTGGATGAGCAACAGTTCGAACCACACGTTCCCGTGTGGGAGCGACCCGGGCGAGAAGATGTGTTCAATCGCTCTGACTTTGAGTTCGACGAGGGCGCAGATGTGTTCCGTTGTCCCGGTGGAAAGGAGCTTGGGCGCTTCTGGCGTGAGTATAAGACGCCACGCACGGGGATCACCAAATCTGGAGAGATTAAGTACCGGTCGAGCAAGCGGGACTGCGACGTCTGCCCGTTGAAGTTACACTGTTGTCCAAACACGATGATCAGGAAACTCACCCGCAGTGTTTACGAGTCTGCAAGGGATCTGGCGTGTGCCTTGCGACACACCCCAGAGTACCTGCAGAGCCGCAAGGACCGAAGTAAGGTAGAGATGCTGTTG
>JBCDGJ010000298.1:0-4220 GCA_038757945.1 Pseudomonadota bacterium | reverse complement strand
TGGAGCAATGGCTTCCTGTGGAGCAACAGCTATCCCTTCGATCAGGGCGCGCAGACGTCGCTGAGCTCCTCGACGGCCAGCGTGAACACCTGGGTCCCGCACGAGTAACCCGCCCCCGGCCCGCTGCCAGCGCTCCAAGCGCTGTCGCGGGCCGGCCTGACAGCGCCGGGAGGTGATGCCCCCGGCGTTTCGCATTCTCTGTGCTTTCTCCTTCGTCAGTTCCCCTCCGCTTCTTTCGGCCTGCCCCGTTCTCCCGCCCACGGAATAAGCCGTACGGCGTCCTTCCGGAGCTGAACAGGCTGCTGGTGTCGTTTCCGGCGCTGCATTCCGCTTACCCATGGGATCGCAACAGTCGGACGACTATGGATGGCTTCAGCAGGACGGATCCGGGTCTGCAGTGCTGCTTTCGGCTGCGTGGCGATGACCGGGAGCAGCCTGCCGCCGCTGCCGCCCGCTCATTTTCTGCCAGCCGTGCGGCCTGCGAGCTTTGGCGAGCACGATGGGGCTGACGTCCGGTGCACGCGCCCTGCTGCTCCAGCTGTTTCTATCCCGGAGGAGGCCTGACTTGGCTATCCTTGGCCGCACCGCGTTCGATGACACGGGACGCCAGTTCATGAAACTGCAATGGCTCGGTCTGGCGACTGCGGTCGTCTGGCTGTCGACCCTGCTGATCTCTCTCAGCATGATGTGGCACCGCGACTGGATGGACGGGGATCCGGCGCTCGAGCTCCTGACGGGTGCGGTGTTCAGCCTGGCGACGATTGTCGGCTTGAGCCTTGGCCCGGCGCTGTGTATTCCGGGAATCCGGCGCCGCGTTGCGGGCTGGCACCGGGCGGTCTGGGTGCTGACATCGATGGTGATCTGGGGGATCGTGGTCTGGCGGCTTGGCCATTGAGGTGCGTCATGGATGAGGCGGATGCCGGACAGGTGACCCAGCTGCTGCAGCGATACTCCGCCGGGGATGCCCGATCGCTCGATCAGGTCGTAGCGCTGGTGTATGCGGATCTGCAGCGCCTGGCTCGGCAGCAGCTGCGCCGATCCCAGGTTGGGCAGCGCGTGCAGACCACGGTGCTCGTCCATGAAGCTTACGAAAAGCTGGTCGACGGCAAGGTGTCCGCGGTCAGCGACCGGCGGCACTTCTTTGCCATTGCCGCGCGCGCGATGCGCCAGATCGTGGTCGACACCTATCGTGCGGACCATGCCGCAAAGCGCGGCGGTGGGCGCTTTGCAGTGACGCTGACCGCGCAGGACTTTGGTGACCTCGATGATCCGCTGCAGATCGTCCATACGCACAGGGCGCTCGAAGCCCTGGCCGAACAGAGCCCAGAGCTCGCTGAGCTGGTGGACCTGTCCTGCTTCGCCGGCCTCGATACCGGGCAGATTGCGGAGCTTTCGGAGAGCAACGTGCGCACCGTGCAGCGCAAGCTGAAACGGGCAGAGCTCTGGCTGGCACATTTTCTGTCCAGCCAGCGGTGACGGAGCCCCCGCCCAGCTTTGCTCGCCTCGATGCGCTCCTGGAGGAGCTGCTCGAGCTCGAGGAGCCGGACCGGCCGGCGTTCCTCGCCGCGTTGACCGGCGCCGAGCGGGACGGCCTCGAAGCTCTGCTGCAGCCCTTTGCAGGAGCGGGCGTTCGGCTTGCGGACGTTGCGGCGCAGGCGAACCTTGCGGTGACCCGCGCAGTTCAGACCCCCGACGACGGCAGCCGTGCCGGACGCTGGCGGCTGCACAGGGAGCTGGGCTCGGGCGGTATGGGACAGGTGTTCTATGCGACCCGCGTCGAGCCGGGGGTTGTGGAGCCGCAGGGCGCCGGCGCGCCGGCCCCGGCTGCCGGGGCCCCGGCGAGGGTCGGCGACTACCAGCAGCAGGCAGCGATCAAGATCCTCTGGTCCCAGGCCGCTGACACGGAGGTCAGGGCCCGCTTCTTCCGCGAGCGCCGAATTCTCGCGACGCTCGACCACTCCGGGTTGGCGCGTTTTCTGGACGGCGGGTTTCTGGCTGACGGACGCCCCTGGTTCGCCATGGAGTATGTCCCTGGGGTGGATGTCGTTACCCACGCGCAGACGCTGCCGCTGCGGGCGCGGATCGAGCTGTTGCTCGACGTCTGCCGTACGGTCAGCTACGCCCATGAACGCCTGATCGTGCACCGGGATATCAAGCCGCAGAACGTCCTCGTCGATTCCCTTGGCCAACCGCGGCTGCTGGACTTCGGCGTCGCCGCGGTCCTTGCTGAAGTGGATGACGGTGTGGTTACCCGGACGCAAGGCAGCCCGTTGACGTTGCAGTATGCAAGTCCCGAGCAGGTCACGGGGGGACTGGTCAGCGTCGCCAGCGATGTCTACCAGCTGGGTCTGCTGCTCTACGAGGTGCTGACCGGTCGGCCGCCGCGCAACTTCGCCGATCTGTCGCTGAGCGAGGCGATCAGCGTCATTCTCGAGGGAGATTGCCCACGACCCAGCCGCCTGAATACCGCGATCGCGACCGATCTCGACGCGATCATCGGGATGGCGCTGGCCACCGATCAGGACCAGCGTTATTCGTCAGTGAGCGCTCTTGGCGATGACCTCAAGCGCTTTCTTGCTGGCCAGCCGGTGCGGGCCGTTGGTCAATCGACCTGGTATGTGGCGCGTCGCTTCATCCGACGCAACGCCGGGATCATCAGCGTCAGTGCCGGTCTGGCGCTGAGCCTCAGCGTTGCTACGGTGGTTTCGGTCCAGCTCGCAAGGGAAGCTCGGGCCCAAGCGCAACGCAGTGACGCTGCGCAACAGATTCTGGTTGATGTATTTCAGAATGCAGATCCGTTTGGCGAGAGCGGCGCCAACGTGTCGCTCGCTGCGGCGCTGGTCAAGGCGCAGCCCACTATCGAGCGGCGGGTAGCGGCGGACCCGGAGCTTGCCTTTGAAGTGCAGAAGAATCTGGCCGAGATCTACTCGAGCCTCGGTCTGGTCGAGGCGGAGCGCCGCGCGTACCAGGCCGTCATCGAGGTTGCGCCGCGGCTGGCAGATCGGGCCGCCTACGCTCATCTGCTTGGCGTTGCGGGGGTCGGCGGCACCCATGCGCGAACCAATCCGCAACAGGCGGCGCGTTACTTTGCAGATCATCTGCCGGCGCAGCCTGCGAGCGGCGATCAGGTGACGCTGTGGCTCGATGCGCAGTATTCCTACGTTGGTGCTCTGAATCGGCTGCGGCAGCATGATCGCGCCGCCGCAGAGACGCAGATCATGGCTGCGGTGATTGAAGACTATGCGATCGATGATCCAAGAATTCGTGGCCGGTTGAGTCAGCTGCTTGCCGGGGTCGCGCGCCGCGCAGGAGATCGGAACGAGGAAGATCGCCATTGGCAGGCTGCGGTGACCTACGCCAGAGCAGCAGAGAATCCGGCGGCGCTAGCGGTGATGCTCAACAATCGCGCCATCCAGCTTGGCCGGATGGGTCGTTTCGAGGCCTCTGAACAGCGTTTCCTCGAAGCGATTGCCATCTTCGAGGATGCCGGGCATCAGGGACCCACGCTGGCGAACGTCTTACGCAGCTACGCCGGCCTCCAGTTCCGCGATCGCAGGGTTGAGGATGCGATCCGGACCTCCGAACGCGCCCTCCGCCTGCTGGATGCCGATAGCCAGGTCTACGCGCGCTTCGTTGCCGAGGTAAACCTGGCCCAGTACCAGTTCGCAAACGATGCGCCGGATCGAG
Organism: Pseudomonadota bacterium; assembly: GCA_038757945.1. Lineage (GTDB taxonomy): Bacteria > Pseudomonadota > Gammaproteobacteria > Pseudomonadales > Azotimanducaceae > CALHVX01. Next base: position 533 of record JBCDGJ010000298.1, on the reverse strand, counting down.
CGCTTGCAATCGTTGTGTCGGGATTGTCGAGCGCCAGAGACGCCTTCCCAAGGGAGTCGGGGGTGCCGGAGCGCATGTTGCGCGTGTTCGGCAAACTGCTGGTCTTCGGTGGAGCAACAGAGCTTGCTGCGCATGCCCTCAACCTCCCGGCCGCGTGTCCCGAAGCGGGGGTGCTGGCGGAGCTTGAGGCGATGGCCGCTCGCGAAGAAGCTAAAGCGCGGCAAACCCTCTGGAACGCCCTTGCCGACCTGGGCGTGGCACCCCGGGAGGATGCTGCCTTCGATCAGGCAATACGGCTGTTTCAGGATGACCCGCCACCGTTCTTCGATGCGCTGGATCGCTGGCGCTTTCTACGGCAGCTCGAGGCCCTTGCGGTCGGCAGCGACTACCCGTTGCCGTCGGAGCTGATCGAGCGTCAGCGCAAGCTGGACGTGCTCCGATCCCGTTTTCTCGAGCAAGTGGCTGCGCAACGTGCAACGCTTGCAGCCTTCGCTGGCTATTTTCACGATTTAGGAGCGCGCAACGAAACGGCG
>JBCDGJ010000297.1:0-4295 GCA_038757945.1 Pseudomonadota bacterium | reverse complement strand
TGCTCGAGCTCGAGGACGAGTACGGCGCGAGCGCGCCCAACGATGCGGCCGACGCCAATGATCACCCACTTGAAAGCAGCGCCGCGCACGAAAACGGTGCGGCAACCGATGGCGAAGGCGCCGACCCGGGCGCTGATGGCGGCACCGATGCCGCCCTGGCCGAGCTCGACGCCGCAGCGGTCGAGGTGAGTGATACGGCCGAGCAGCTGCCCGATGACCTGCCGGTCGATACGGACTGGGATGATCTGTACCAGCCCAGTACCGCGCCGGCGAGCAGCAGCGCGCCCGCGAATGATTTTGACTACGCTGATATCAACAGCGCGCCGGAGAGCCTGCGCGACCATCTGTACTGGCAGCTCAACCTGCTCAAGCTGAGCGACACGGACCGGCTCATCGCCGAACTGATCATCGACAGCATCAGCAGTGACGGCATGCTGACCCAGAGCGTCGAAGAATTGACGCTGACCCTGCGCCGGCAGCTGGGGCTGCCGGATGAGACCGGGACCGAATCCGACGACAGCGAGCTCGGCAACGACGAGGTCGTCGCCGTGCTGAAGATGATCCAGCAGTTCGAGCCGAGCGGCATCGGCGCCCGTGATCTGCGCGAGTGCCTGCTTCTGCAGCTTGAGCAGATCCCCGCAACAAGTCCGAGCCTGACTGATGCCCGCATGCTCGTCAGCGACCATCTGGAACTGCTGGGCGCCCGAGACCTGCTACGCCTGAAGCGCGCGACGCGTTTAAGTGAAGAAGCGCTGACCGCAGCCATTACGGTCATTCAGGCCTTGAACCCCCGCCCTGGCTCGGTGCTCGCAGCCGACGAGACCGAGTACGTCGTGCCGGACGTGCTGGTACGCAAGGTCAATGACCGCTGGAAAGTCGAGCTGAACGGTGAGGCCACGCCAAAGCTGCGCATCAATGACCTGTATGCGGGCATGGTCAAGCGGGCGGACAACAGCCGTGACAACACGTTCCTGAAAGACAACCTGCAGGAAGCGCGCTGGTTCATGAAGAGCCTGCAGAGCCGCCACGAGACATTGCTGAAGGTCGCGACAAAAATCGTTGAGCACCAGCGCGGGTTTCTGGAGTACGGCCCGGAAGCGATGAAACCGCTTGTGCTGCACGACATTGCCGAGGCAGTAGAGATGCACGAGTCAACAATCTCGCGAGTCACCAGCCGCAAGTACATGCATACGCCGCGCGGTATCTTCGAGCTGAAGTACTTCTTTTCCAGCCACGTCGGGACAACGACGGGGGGCGAGGTCTCAAGCACGGCGATCCGTGCATTGATCAAGAAGCTTACTGAAGAAGAAGACGCAAAGAAACCGTTGAGCGACAGCAAGCTAGCAGCAATACTGAAAGAGCAGAATATCAAGGTCGCCAGGCGCACCGTCGCCAAGTACCGGGAGTCCATGAACATCCCGCCATCCAACGAACGCAAGCGTCTGATTTGAGACCGCCCGTGAGCGTGGTCCTGAATTGGCGTATGGCAGATCGCGACGGTAAACCTGCGGCCGGGTATCCCGCTCACCAGGCAACAGGAGACGCCGATGCAGCTTAGTATCTCGGGACACCACCTGGACGTCAGCGACGCCCTCAAATCCTACGTGACGGGCAAGCTCGACAAGCTGGAGCGGCACTTCGATCACATTACCAATGTACACGTGGTGCTGAGTGTCGAGAAACTGGAGCAACGTGCCGAGGCGACCATGCACATCAGCGGCGCGGAACTGTTTGCGGACGCGAACTGCAGCGATATGTACGCCGCCATCGATATGCTTTCCGACAAGCTGGATCGACAGATCCTCAAGCACAAGGAAAAGCTCAAGGACAAGCGGCATCGCAAGCCGCCGCCGCTGACCGACGAGCACTGAGAAACCCGGGTAGCCAAAGCTCATGGACCACGTGGCCGATCTTCTGTCCGTCGCGACCACTGTCTGCAAGGTGCCGGCTTCGAGCCGCAAGCGCGTTCTGCAGCTGCTGAGCGATCTGCTGGCCGCGCAGAGCGAAGGACTATGCGAGCGCACGATCTTCGAGGCACTGATGGCGCGGGAACGGCTCGGCAGCACGGGCATTGGCGAGGGCGTTGCAATCCCGCACTGTCGCTCTGACTGCGACCGCGTGTACTGCGCGTTCTTCCAGCTCGAGCAGCCGGTGGACTTCGAGGCACCGGACGGCATCGACGTCGACCTGGTGTTCGTGATCGTGGCGCCAACCGGTGAGCAGGAGACCCACCTGCGTCTCCTCGCGCAGCTCGCCGCGGTGCTCAAAGAGCCTGCCAACCGCAGCGCCCTGCGGCGCTGCGACAGCGACGCAGGGCTGCACGAGCAGATCAGCGCGCTGCTGCGCAGACAAGCCGCAGCGTAGCGGGGCTGCGGCCATGAAACTCACGATCGTGAGCGGCCGCTCCGGCTCCGGCAAGAGCACCGCGCTGCACGCCCTTGAGGATGCCGGCTACAGCTGCATCGACAACTTCCCCATCGATCTGCTGCAGCCGCTCATGCGCAACGCCATCGATCGCGGGGATGCCGATCAACCCCACGCCGTCTGTATTGATGCCCGTACGGCGGATCTCGATGGCTTTCCGGCGACGCTGGTCGAGCTGGATCGCATGGGGGTCGACTGCCAGGTGATTTACCTGGACGCCCTTTCGCCAACGCTGGTGAAGCGCTTCAGCGAGACCCGGCGCAAGCATCCACTCAGCAATGCAGCCACGGACCTGAAGGAGGCCATCGACGCCGAGCAGACGCTGCTCGAAGGGATCGCGGATCTGGCGGACCTTACCGTCGATACCACGCACCTGACCGCCCAGGCGCTGATCGAGCATATCCGCGATCGCGTGATCGAGAACAGCCGCTCCGGCCTGTCGCTGACCTTCCGCTCCTTCGGCTTCAAGTACGGCGTGCCCGTGGACGCCGACTTTGTCTTCGATGTGCGCTGCCTGCCCAACCCACACTGGGTGCCCGAGCTGCGCCCGCAAAGCGGCATGGATCTGCCGGTTCGCGAGTACCTTGAGGCCCAGCCTCTCGTGCAGCAGATGTACGAGGACATCAAAGCATTCGTGGATCGCTGGCGGCGCTGTTTCGAGGAGAACAACCGGACCTACCTGACCTTTGCGATCGGCTGTACCGGCGGCCAGCACCGCAGCGTCTATCTGTCTTCCCGGCTGGGCGAACACTTCCAGCAGAGTATCGACAGCGGCATCGTGCTGGTGCGGCACCGGGAGTTGAATCGCTCCTGATTCGCGCCTATTGTCGCTGCGCCGCGATCGGGGGAACAGGCAGTGCCCAGCGCCCAGCTCAAAATCGTTAACTCCCTCGGGCTGCACGCCCGCGCCGCGGCCAAGCTGGTGGGGTGCGCCAAGCGCTTCGAAAGCGAGGTCGAACTGGCCTATGGCGGCCAGGCCGTCGACGGCAAGAGCATCATGACCGTCATGCTGCTGGCCGCGCCCCTGGGCAGCGAGCTGGTCCTGACCACCACCGGTACCGACGAGGATGACGCGCTCGCTGAACTCACGGACTTGATCAGACGCGGCTTCGACGAAGACGTGGTCGATGACTGAGCTTGGTGCGAGCGAGTTCCGGCGCCAGCGGGAAACGGTCCTCAGAGCCTACGATGCCGGTTCCTTAAGCGAGACCCGGCTGCTGCTGGAAGGCCTGCGCGAGCCCGAGATCGCCCACCTGCTGGAGTCCACGCCCCCAAAGACCCGGGGCGTGCTGTGGAACCTGCTCGACGAGGAAACGGAAAACCTCGTGCTTCAGCATCTGAGCGAAGACGTGCGCGCAGAGTTTCTGGAAACCATGGACACTGCGCAGCTCATCAACGCCGCTGATGCGCTTGATACGGACGACTTCGCAGACATCCTGCAGCAGCTTCCGGACCAGCTGACCGATCAGATCCTCAAGTCCTTGAGCGCCACAGACCGGGCCCGGCTGGAGACGGTGCTCAGCTACGAGGACGAGTGCGCTGGCGGCCTCATGGACACGGAACTGGTGACCGTGCGCCCGCGCCACACTCTGGAGGTCGTCCTGCGCTACCTGCGGCTGCGCAAGGAACTGCCGGCCGCCACGGACGCGCTGATCGTTGTGAACAACTCTGATGAGTACGTGGGCATGCTGGCGATCGGCCGCTTGCTGACCGCGGACCCTTCGGTCACCGTCCGCGAACTGATGGACACAGACATCGATGCGCTCCCGGCGAAGCTGCCTGATACAGACGTTGCCCGCATCTTCTCGGAGCAGGACCTGATCTCTGCGGCCGTCGTCGATGATCACAACGTTGTGATCGGCCGAATTACC
>JBCDGJ010000296.1:0-4335 GCA_038757945.1 Pseudomonadota bacterium | reverse complement strand
CTTCGGGCTTGGCGCGCCGGATCCCGCCCCTGGTCCTCCGGTTGCGCTGCTCCTGCACGGCACCAGCTGGCGCAACAAGGAGTACCCGCAGGTGCTGTGGCAATCCGTGGCGGCGGAAGCCGCGGCCGCGGGCTACCAGGTGGCGCTGACCTGGAACGACGCGGTCGAGCGCCGGCGTGCGGAAGCGATTGCCGCGGCCGTTGGCGGCCAGGTGTGGTCGCGGATGGCGCTGCCCGCCCTGATCGACCGGCTGCGCGGGGTGTCTCTCACGATTGGCGTGGACTCCGGGATCGGCCATCTGGCGGCGGCCATCGGCATTCCGAGCGTGGGGCTCTATGGCGCCAGCGATGCCATCCGCACCGGGCTCAAAGGGCCGCGCGCGCAGTCGCTGGCCGCTGAGTTCGCCTGCGCGCCCTGCTTGCAGCGGCGCTGCAGCTACCGTGGCCCCAGCGTATCGCTCGATGGTGAGACCATCGTCCCGGCCTGCTACTCGACGCTGCCGCCGGCAACGGTCTGGCAGACCGCACAGCAGCTCATCGCGCGCGGATGAGTGGCGTAAGCTTTGCCTTTGCGCTGTTCAAGTACTTCCCCCATGGGGGATTGCAGCGGGATTTCCTGAAGTTCACCCGCACGGCGCTGGAACGCGGTCACCGCGTTCGCGCCTATGCACCGGACTGGGATCAGGCACCGGCGGACCTCGCTGGCGCCGCGCAGCTGGACCTGGTCAGGATCGAGCGCCGTGGCTGGACCAACCACGCCCGGGATGCCGCCTTTGCTCGCGCGGTGCTGCGCCACCATGCCGCAGCGCCGACCGACCTGCTGTTTGGCTTCAACAAGATGCCCGGCCTCGATGCCTACTACGTGGCGGATTCCTGCTACGTGGCGAAAGCCCACGCGCAGCGGTCGCGCGGCTACCGCTTGTTGCCCCGGTACCGCGGCTATGCCGCGCTGGAGCAGGCCGTGTTTGCGGCGGCTGCCCCGACACGCATTCTGGCGATTTCCGCTCGCGAGCTTGCGATCTATCAGCAGGTCTACGGCACGCCGTCGTCCCGGTGCCTGCTGCTCCCGCCAGGTATCGAGCCGGATCGGGTTGCCCTGAACCGGTCGCCCGAGCAGGAGGCCAAGCTGATCAACGCCGTTCGCGCAGACCTCGGGCTCACACCCGGGGAGCGGCTGCTCTGCTTCATCGGTTCCGGGTTCCGCAAGAAAGGACTCGATCGTGCGCTGCGTGCTTTTGCCGCACTGCCGGCTGCGCAACGCGATTCGCTGCGGCTGCTGGTTGCCGGCAGGGACAAGGCCGCGCCCTTCCAGGCGCTGGCGCGCCAGCTCGATATCGCCGATCGGGTCATCTGGGCCACCGCCGGACGCGACGACATTCCCGCCTGCCTGGCGGCCAGCAGCGGCTGCCTGCTGCCGGCACTCGATGAGAACACCGGCACGGTCATCCTCGAAGCGATGCTCAGCGGCGTGCCCGTGCTGGCGACCGCAAACTGTGGCTATGCGCACTACCTGAGCGACTATGACGCCGGGCTGGTGTGTCCCGAACCGTTTCAGCAGCACACGCTCAATGCCCAGCTCGAGGCCCTGCTCGATCCTGCAGCGCAGGCGCGCTGGTCCGCAAACGGCCGGGCGGCGGGGAGCGACCCGCGGTGGTTTCAGCTCAGCGACAGCGTGCTCGATGAGCTGGAGCGCCTGGCTGATGTGCGTCGCTTGGCCAGTGCGACCCCGAGCGCGGCCATTGCGGCTGTCGACAGCCGGGCACCCGATGCACACTGAGCTTGAGCTGCCAACGGAGCTCGAGCGGGCGCTCGAGGCCGGCGGCCAGCTTGCCGAGGGTGCCTCGAAGGCCGAGCGTTTTGCCGCGGTCATGGCCTGCGAAGGCGAAGTGTACCGGGCGGTGGCCAACCGCGAGACGCTTGCACTGCCGGGGCTCGACCTGTTCCTGAAACGCCACCGCGGCAGCGGCTGGGCCGAGATCCTGAAAAACGCGCTGACGCTGCGCAGACCCGTGCTCGGCGCGGAAAACGAACGGGCGGCCTGCGAGGCGTTGCCTGGGCTCGGCATCGCCACGCCGGAGCTGGCCGGCTACGGGCGCCGCGGCCGGCACCCGGCGCGCCGTGAGTCCTTTGTGCTGACGCGGGCGGTGACCGGCTTCGAGAGCCTCGAAGACCGGATTGCGCTGCCCGCGCAAACCGCGACGGAACGGCATCGCCTGCTAGCTGCTATTGCGCAGCTTGCGCAGCGACTGCACGGGGCGGGCTGGGTGCATCGTGACTTCTACCTCTGTCACCTGTGGGTGCGGTCCACAACGATCGCGGAGCTGAAGCCCGAGCTGCTGCTGATGGACCTGCATCGGGCCCGGCACTTCGACCGGTTACCCGATCGCTACCGGCTGCGCGATCTCGCCGCGCTGCTGTACTCAACGTTCGACCGCACGCCGGGCCGCTTCGCGCTCCTGCGTTTCGTGCGGCTCTACAGCGGCCGGCCGCTGCGTGTGGAGCTGAACCAGCGCGGCCGTTTCTGGCGCGCCGTCTACCGGCGTGCGCTCATCCTGCAGCTGCGCGAGGATCGCGCGCTGCGGCACACCGTCCCACGCGTGGGGTCGGTGGCTCTTGATGCTGCGGACTGCGAACGCCTGCTGGCCAGCGGGCAACGCTTGAAAGACGACCCGCCGGCAACGCTGGTGCGGGCCCGCTATCAGGATCGCTCCGTGGTGCTGAAACGCTACAACCTGCTGGGCCCGGTGCATCGGCTGCGACAGTCGCTGCGCGCGTACTCGCGGGTCGCGCGCGCGTGGCGCGGCATGCACCGGCTTAAGGCGCTCGGGCTGCCGGTTGCGCAACCGTTAGGTTTTTTCGAGCGCCGCCGCTTCGGGCTGCGGCAACCGCAGTACCTGCTGCAGGAAGACCTCGGTGATCTGACGTTGCTCGATGAGTTTGAGCGCGAGGGGCTGAGCTCGGAGCGAGAGGACGAGCTGGTGCGGTTGTTGCGGCGCCTGGCGCAGCACGGCATCGAGCACGGCGACATGAAAGCGACCAACCTCATGGTGACCGCCGCTGGTCTCAAGCTGATCGATCTGGATGCGACGCGCCTGGTGCTGGGCGGCAGCGAGCGCGACCGGCGGCGGCTGCTGCGTAACTTCGAGGCCGATGCGGCGCTCTGCGCGCGACTCGCTCGTCGGCTGCCGCCGCCGCTCTAGCGAACTGCCGTTGCCGAAAGTTCTGGCGCACCTTGCCGTGGGCGCCCCAGTTAACGCAGTCCGGTGCTACCGCAGATGCGGTGCCAGCGCGTTGGTGAGTGCCGGCAGCGAGAAGTGCTCGCGCGCCCGGACCAGTGCCCGCTCTGCCCAGTCTGTGCGGTGTGCCGCTGACCAGCCCTGGACCGTGCTGAGGGCAGCCGCGATTGCGGCGGGCGAATCGTCCGCCGCAAAGACGCCGAGGTCGCCGGTTACGTAGCGCACCCCGGGCGAGGGGACGGAGACGACGGGTACACCGGCTATCAGCGCCTCCAGCGCTACCAGCCCGAAGGCTTCGGCCGCGCCGGTGGTGATGAGCAACGCGTCGAGCCCCGGTAACAGCCGCAGCGGTGCCTCGACGAAGCCGGTGAACCGCGCGCCGCTGTCATCAGCCAGCGCTTCGAGGGCCCGGCGCTCCGAACCGTCGCCGATGAACAGCAGCTCGCCGCTCGGATCGTCGAGCGCTTTAAAGCCGGCGAGGGCCAGCGCGGGTCGCTTGACCGCCTCGAGGCGGCCGCTGACCCCCACCGTAAAGCGGCGATCCGCGATGCCGAGCGCCAGCCGCGCGCTGCTGCGCAGCTCGAGGCTCGATCGTGCCGTATCAATATCGAGGGCGTTCGGCAGCACCGAGGCCTCCCCGGTCCACCGGCCGAGCTCATCAGCCACCGGCTGCGACACGCCGGCAAACCGTACGTCCCGCCCGTGCAGCCGGTAGTCGAGGCGGCGCTGCCAGCGATCGAGCAGGCCGAACTCGTGCGCTAACACCAACGTGCGCTGGTTCGGCACGCCCGCTGCCCGTGCTACCCGATAGCTGCGATAGCGGTGGGCCAGTACCAGCGGCGCGGCTGGCGCCTCGAGGTAGTCGCGGATCGCCGCGGCCAGCGCGGGGCCGCTCCGACGATAGTCCTGCGGTGCTTCGAGGTTGAGATAGCGGGCGTCCGGGTCGGCGCCGGCGGGATTGATGCTGGCTTTCAGGTACAGCGTCGCGCCAGGGCATCCCAGCCGCGCAGCGGCCTGCTCGAGCCCGCGGGTCAATGCTGGAAAGGGCGGCTGGTCGCTGGGGCAGATCTGTACCAGCGCGGGCGCGGGGCTCATGGTTG
>JBCDGJ010000295.1:0-4369 GCA_038757945.1 Pseudomonadota bacterium | reverse complement strand
GAGCTCGAGCTCCGCTGCGGGACCGCGGTGGAGTGGCTGTCCCGGCGTCGGCTCTGCCAGAGGACTGACTTTAATGCTGCTGTCGGTCAGGCCGAGGAGCAGCCAGCGATCGTCCTGCAAAACCAACTGATAGTCCCGCATCGGGCGCAGATCGAGCCCTGCCAGCGGATTGCTGCTGAACGACGGTTGCAGGTCGGGTGTCAGCGTGCGGTTCTCGTTCTCGAAGCTCACCTGGTAGCGCGCTTCCAACACCTCGAGGGCACCGTCCGCGTAGGTCAGCAGGTAGCGGGGCAGGGGGCCGTCGATCAATGTTGCCCGGCTGATCGCCTGGCGCAGGTTGACCGTTCTGCTGGGGGCGCCGGAGTCGAGCTCGAAGAACTCCGCACGACCGACCGCCAGAAACCGCAGTCCGAGCTCAGCGCTTTCGTTGACGTCAACCAGGCGCGCCGGCTCGGCTGCCAGCGGAACAGGTGCTCCGGGCTCAATTCGGGCGGGCAGGAAGATCGGCAGGACCACCCAGAGCAGATAGATAAAAATGAGAGCTATTGCCAGCATCACCAGGCCACCGCCAAGCGCAATCACCCGAGCTGTCAGCGACTCGGTGAGTCTGCGTCGTGGCTCCATCGGTGGTAAGCCGACTGCAGTCCCTGATGGTGGATTCGTGGGCAATCCGGCTCCTGTACTGTCGCGGTGCAATCCGTTGTGCTGCGGGTCGTGCGGTCCTCACAACCGGCACCGCAGCTCAGGACCCGCATGCCTGCTGTCTGCCCGCGTGCTACAGCTTCTTCAGCTCGCGAGCCGCAAGCCGGGCAGGAAGGGGAATATAGCCGTCTTTGACGACGATCTCCTGCCCCTCGCGCGACAACACGAGACGGAGAAACTCGTGTTCCAGCGGGCTGAGCGGCGTGTCAGGGCGCTTGTTGATGTAGACGTACAGATAGCGCGACAGCGGATACGTGCCGTTGGCCGCGCTTTCTGTCGTTGCGAGGACGGCTTTGCTTGCATCCCCCGTCGCCAGCGGCAGCGGCTTGATATTCGTCGTCAGATGGCCGATGCCGGAATAACCGATGCCGTTGAGCGACGACGCAACGGCCTGCACGACCGAGGCGGAGCCCGGCTGCTCGTTGACCGTGTCTTTGAAGTCTCCCGAACACAGCGCCGCCTGCTTGAAATACCCGTAAGTACCCGAAACGGAGTTGCGCCCGTAGAGCTGGAGCCTCCGGTCCTGCCAGCTGCCGTCGAGACCGGCTTCTCCCCACGTCGTGATCGGTGCCGCACGGCCACAGCGTCGGGTCGCAGAAAACATGGCATCCACCTCGCCAATGGTCAGCGCCTCGATGGGATTGTCCTTGTGCACGTAGACGGCCAGGGCGTCGATCGCAACCCGGATCGCGGTCGGCTTGTATCCGTGGCGGCTTTCGAACGCCTCGAGCTCCCTGTCTTTCATCCGCCGGCTCATCGGACCGAAGCTCGCCGTACCCTCCGCAAGCGCCGGCGGCGCGGTGGAGGAGCCAGCAGCCTGTACCTGAATGTTCACGTTCGGGTAGAAGTCCTTGAACTTCTCGGTCCACAAGGTCATGAGATTGGCGAGGGTATCGGAGCCCACACTCGACAGATTGCCGGAGACGCCCTCCGACGGCTGATAAGCGGACAGCAGGGTCAGAACCGCTGGCGGCACACCTGCAGCGGCGCGCCCCACCTCCGGCTCAACCGGTGCCGCCTGCAGCTGATCCGGACCCCCGGCTGACGTCGTCGCAGCGGCTGTGCTGTGACTGCTTGTGACACGGCCAGCCAGTGGCGGCTCGCTGCAGCCGGACACCGCGGCTGTTCCGAGCAGCAGGACGCCGATGCCGCGGCGCGCCAGTGCGGAACCGGGAATCGCACACCGCCGCAGGGCGCACACCCTCGCCGCGCAGACAGCCGATGCGGTCATGGTGCTTCCGCGAGCGCCGGGTGCGACTGGGGTACCAGAACCTCATCCGGAAATCGGCAGCTGAAAGTGCTGCCCACACCGATCTCACTCTCCACGATCAGGGTGGCCCCATGCCGCTTCAGAACGTGCTTCACGATCGCCAGCCCGAGACCGGTGCCGCCGCGGACCCGCGCGGTCGCCATATCGACCCGATAGAACCGTTCCGTAATGCGATTGATGTGTTCCTTGGCAATGCCCACGCCCTGATCCTCGACCTGAAGCTCCGCAAACTCGGCCTTCGGCGCACCGGGCGCCGCCGTGGGCGTTGTCCAGCGAACGGTAATGACCCCACCGTCGGGGCTGTAGCGCAACGCGTTTGTGACGAGATTGAGCACGGCGCTGTATATCTCGCTCTCGATGCCGTAGACGGCAACCGGGCTCTCAATGGCGACCTGCAGAGCCTGGTTGTCTTGTTGCAGCAGCTGTACTTCACGCCGCACCGCTTCGATGATCCGCTCCATGTCGATGACCGCGCGATCCTGTTCGGAGATATCCGGCGCACTTTCCAGGCGGGTGAGCAGCAGCAGATCGTCGACCAGCGCCTGCATGCGCTGGGTCGGTGACTGGAGCCGCTCGACGATGGTTTTCAGGACCTCCGGCTCCAGATCGCCGTCGGCCAGCGCTTCCAGGTAGCCCTTCACCACCGTCAGGGGCGTGCGCAGCTCGTGCGAGACGTTGGCAATGAAGTCCTGACGCATGGTCAGCAGCGTGGTCAGCTCCGTGATGTCGCGGACCACGACCAGGCTGCGGTTGGCGGCGACGGGGAGCCAGCGGGCTTCGAGGCGCTGGCCATCCACGAACGGCGACAGCAGCTCAACGGAATCTTCCTTTGCCTTGCCCTTCAACAGTGCAATGAAGTCCGGGTGTCGCACCAATGCGGTCAGGCTCTTGCCGAGATCCGCCTGCCGGAGCTGCAGCAGCGTCTCCGCCGCGGGGTTGTAGCTGACGATGTCATCGGCATCATCAACGATGATTGCCGCGTCAGGTAGCGACCGGGTGACGGCCCGCAGGCCGCGGGCCTGCTCGGTGAGCTCGCGCATCCGGTTGCGCTCACGGTGCAACCGCACGTGCAGCCGCGTGGCAAGCGTTTTCCAGGCCGGATCATTCTGCTCCGGCCGGGCCAGCGGATTACGTGACCAGCGGAACAGCAGGTGTGCTTCGCGCCAGAACCGCAGATGCAGCACGATACTGGCCGCCAGCAGCCACCAGGGCAGGCCGCCCATGGTCGAGCCAGCCAGCAGAGCGACCCCGAAGACGACACCGGCGAAGGCGAGGGTGGCCTTGGACCAGGGCGCCATCAGGCGGCGAATCGGTAACCGACTCCGCGCACGGTCTGGATCAGGTGATCCAGTCCGAATGGTTTCAGCACCCGCCGCAGGCGGAGCACATGAACGTCGACCGTCCGCTCCTCGACGTAGATCCCGCGTCCCCAGACGCGATCCAGCAGCGTCGTGCGGTCAAAGGCGCGGTCCGGGTGGCTCATGAACAGCTCCAGCAGGCGGAATTCGGTCGGCCCGAGGTGTACCGATTGATCGTTGATGACCAGCTGGTGAGAAGTCAGATCGAGGCGCAGGCCCTGCTGTTCGAGCATCCCGTCTTCCGGAGCACCGCTGCGTCGCAGCAGCGCTTTGACCCGGGCCAGCAGCTCTCGCGGTGAGAAGGGTTTGGTGATGTAGTCATCGACGCCCGTCTCGAAGCTGCGCAGCTTGTCGGCCTCGTCACCCTTTGCCGTGACCATCATCAGTGGTAGATCGGCTGTGAGCTTATCGCGGCGCAGCCGCCCCACGAGCTCGATGCCGCTCAGACCGGGGAGCATCCAGTCGATGATGAGCAGCCCCGGCAGGCGGCCATCGAGGCGGGTCATCGCGTCTTCCGCCGTTTCGGCCTCCCAGACGTCGTAACCGGCGCGGCTCAGGGTGAAGGACAGCATCTCGCGAATGTCCGGTTCATCTTCGACGATCAGAATGCTTTGACCACTCATTCAAGCTGGCTCGGGCTGGGGTCCTGGCTGTGCAGCGCGACATTACAGGGTTGCGGTATGACAGCCGTATGAATGCTGTGTTTCGAGGACGGCCGGGCGACGGATCCGCTCCGTGGTTGCCTGATGGCCGGCAGCATCGAAGAATACCCGCTTCAACAGCTCGGAGCGAGACAGCCGAATGAGGCCGGAGGACCCATGACAACGATGAACGCCGCAGCAGCAGATGCGATTTCCCAGGACCACGGCAAGCTCACCATGAGCGACGGGTTCGAACTTGGCCGGTATCGGGCCAGCACCCCCGGGGCGACCGCAACGGTTGTGATGTGGGCACAACAGTCGCCCGGTGCGGGCCGCGCTCGGGCGGGCGCCGCGCGGTGGGTGAGCGGCGCGGGGCGCGGGGGGGGGGGCGGGGCGGG
>JBCDGJ010000294.1:0-4410 GCA_038757945.1 Pseudomonadota bacterium | reverse complement strand
CCTTGCCCTCACGCTCCAGCACCCGCTGCCGGAGTTCGCGCTGGACCTGGATACGACGCTGGCGCTGTCTGGTCCCACCGCATTGTTCGGGCCCAGCGGCAGCGGCAAGAGCACCGTTCTGCGCGCCATTGCGGGACTGCTGACGCCCGAACACGGCCGCATCGTGTTCGGGGAGACCTGCTGGTTCGATGACGCTGAGAGCATCAACCTGGCCCCTCACGCGCGCGCCGTCACGCTGCTGCTGCAGCAGCCGGGGCTGTTCCCCCACACCACCGTCACCGGGAATCTGGATCTGGCCGAGCGGTTCAGCGCATCGCGGCGCAGCAACAACCTCATGCCACGCGATCAGGTGATCGAGGCATTGGATCTGTCACCGCTGTTGTCTCGCCGTCCCGAGACCCTGTCCGGCGGCGAGCAGCGACGCGTGGCGTTGGCCCGCGCGCTACTCGCCTCCCCGGCTCTGCTGTTGCTCGATGAGCCCCTGACCGGCCTCGACGCCGCCCGCAAGCGCGAGATCCTGCCGTACCTGAAGGAGGCGCTACGCGCTTTCAACCGCCCGGCACTGCTCGTGAGTCACGACATCGGCGAGGTGGCCGAACTGTGCGCGGACATGGTGGTGATGGACGCGGGCCGCGTCCGGCTGACCGGCCGAAAGGACACGCTCATCGGCGATCTGGCGCTGACGCCGTACACCGGCCGCTTCGAGGCCGGCGTCCTTATCGAGGGCACCCTGGCGCAGCATTACGAGCACCGGCATCTGAGCGAGGTGGCTCTGCCGGGCACCAATGAGCGACTCTCAATGCCGCTTGCGAGCACGGTGGCGATAGGCGGGCGGATCGCACTACGTGTTCGAGCCAGGGACGTCGCCGTCGCGACGCAGCCCCCTCAGGGACTGAGCATCCGCAACGTACTCGCCGGCACGCTGACGGCGCTCACGCCGGAACCGGAGCCGGGGTTCGTAGACGCGAGGATCACTGTGGGAACCGTGGATCTGCGCGCGCGGCTGACGACCGCGGCCGTGGAAGACCTCGCGTTGCAGGCCGGACAGCCGATCTACGCGCTGGTGAAGTCGGTGAGCTTCGATCTTGGATAACTTGGAGTCTGCGCCTTGGGTACGAATTGGTTAAGCGAAATCGAAAGCAGCAGTCTCCAGGAGATCATTGCCCCGCTGATCGCAGCTAATACCGAGGCTAAGTCTAAACCGTTCCGCCGCCGCCAGACATTTAAGAAAGAGATGAAAGCGCTACACCTGGCAGTTGCCAACAAGGAAGCGCCGCTACCCTCAATCTCGGACGCGTGTACGCTGATAAGGCTGCTCGCTTCTGGCGAGCTGGAAATCGAGCACAAACGAGTCAATGTCGACCTCGCTTACTTCTTGGAGCTGTTCGACTCAAAGGAAGTGATTCAGACCATTTCAGCGAGCTATGGGGGCAGCCCGAATGCGCAGCGCTCTCACCTCATGCGCGTTCTCGCGTGTCAAGAGACTGAACCAGCCGCGTTAGCGCTTAAGTCACTCATCCGCGAGCACGGTTTTCCGAGTGTTTACCCGCGCGTTTTCTGGAAGCTTCGGGAGCACGTGGAGGGACTGTCCTTCTACGCCCTGGAGCTTGTCGAAAACCCAGGAGTCCACCTGGGCGATATCGTCAACCTGATCAATCACGCCCTGTACACGAAAAAACTCGATGCGAGCGTTCTTGACCCGGCGGCCGCGTTGATTGAGGAGCGTATCAACACACTACTGCCATCAGTACTTTCTATGCAGGCAGGGATCCATGGCCGGTGGCATCGCGATCGAGAGTACTTTGGCTTGCGCAGCGACCTTGCTGCCTGGATCGACCTCTCAGGAATCGTACCGGCGTGCAATGTGGACGTACTCAAGAACGCTCACGAATCGGCCGACCCGGTGATCAACCTGTTCCTCGTCACCGCCCTCATTGCCAAAGAAGCCAGCATTCCCGCTTCAGCGATTGCGATCAGCGCAGAATCCCATGAGACGACCAGGGGCCTCTATCACACCCTGCAAGCTCGCAATCACCTTCACCTGTTCCCGAAGGATCTCAAGACCTTTGAACACTTTGCCGCTGCTGCCATGGTGTCTTGGTTAAGCCATACCTCTGAACTGGGCGAGGAGCCCGAATCGATTGAACTGCATAGCATCGTGGAGCGCCATCAGAACGATCACCCCTCGGAAAGATACTGTCTGTGGCGCTTTACGGACGCCGAAGGTAAAGCATTCGCGGGCGTGTCAGGCCCATTCACGACAGAATCCTGGGAAGACCCGACTCCACAAACCGTTCGGTCCGAGGGTACCTTCTCGAACTTTAAGCCCTGGGATGAAGTCACCCCGTCAGAACATCTGAAAACCGTGCTCGACACTCTTAGTGACTGGAAGCTGAGTCGCTACGATGGAGCCCAATCCTGATATCGCGCGCGCGGAAGCTAAGTACGATAGTCTCCGCTACCCGGTCACCCCGACAACCAAGCGCTGTCCAATGCGATACTTCGCGAAACTGCTGTTTCTGTACCTCGCCGCTTGGATGTCTGCCGCCTATGCCGCAGCCCCACTCAGCCAGGAAGCGTTCCAGGCCCGCTACCTCGAGACCCTGCAAGCCCTCAACCCAGAGCTGCAGGTCGAAACCACCGCGCCCCTCGAACTCAGCGTCCGCCTGAACCCCGACGAAGAATCCGTCAAAGCCTTTCTGACCAACGCGTACGAGAGCTACCTGCAGGAGCCACACCAGCTCGACGAGATCCTCGCAACCTACACCGCCGGCTTCTACGAAACCTTGCAGCTGCAGAATACGGCCGTCGACCCAGCGAAGATCGTGCCGGTCATCAAGGATGCCGCCTGGATCACCGAGGTGAGCGGTGACGACGATCCGAAGGAACGGCTGGTCTTCGAGTCCTTGAACGAGGCTCTGGTCATCGTCTACGCCCAGGATGCGGACAACACCATCCGTTACCTGCAACCCGATGAGTTCGACGAGCTGGAGCTGGAAAAACCGATCCGCGAAATCGCCCTGAACAATCTCTCAGCGCTGCTTCCTGAGCTACAGATCGGTGGCAATGACGGTCTGTTCCTGCTTGTGGCGGACGGGACCTACGAAGTCAGCACCCTGCTGCTGGAAGATCTGTGGAACAAGAAAGCGTTCCCGGTTCAGGGGGAGCTGATCGTCTCGGTTCCGGCCCGCGATGTGGTGCTGGTCTCGGGCACACAGGAATCAGACAGCCGCCCGCTGATGGAAAAGCTCACCAAACAGATGTACGACGAGTCGCCTTACAAGCTGACACAGCAACTCTTCCGTCGGAAAGGCGATGGGTGGGTGCTGCACGAGTAAGGTCTGCACAGCACCAGGACCACCCCACTAACGCCGCCCATAGGCGATCCCCAGCTTGTCCATACGGGAGCGCAGCGTGCTCGGATTGATGCCGAGGAGCTGCGCAGCACCATCCGGACCGTGCACCTTGCCAGCGGTCTGCTCCAGAACAGCCCTGATGTGCTGCGCCGCAACCTGATCGAGAGTCAGAGTGACCTGTTTGACCGCACGCGGCTTCTTTGCGGGCGCTGTCGTCCCTTCCACGTTTAGCAGACCGTCAATGCGAAGCTCGCCCCCTTCAGAGACGATCATCGCGCGCTCAATGATGTTCTCCAGCTCCCGTACATTGCCCGGCCAGGCGTAGCGCCCCAATAGATCGATCGCACGCGGCGTCAGCTTCGGAATACGGCCGAGGTTCAGCCGCCGCGCCTTTTCCTGAATCAAATGCTCGGCGAGCGCCGGGATGTCATCGGTACGCGCCCGCAACGGCGGAATCGTGATGGGGAAGACGTTCAGTCGATACCACAGGTCCTCTCGAAACGTTCTGTCCGCGACCATGGCGCGCAGATCGCGATGGGTCGCCGCAATCACCCGAATATCGACTGAGCGGGTCTCATCGCCGCCGACCCGTTCAATCTCACGATTCTGGAGTACGCGAAGCAAGCGAGTCTGCGCTTCCAGGGGAAGCTCCCCAATCTCGTCCAGGAAAATGGTCCCGCCATCCGCTCGCTCAAAGCGACCGCGCTTCTGCGCAATGGCGCCGGTAAAAGCGCCCTTCTCATGTCCAAAGAGCTCACTATCCATCAGCGCATCCGGTATCGCCCCGCAGTTCACTTTGATCATCGGGCCATCGCGGCGGCTGGACTGCTGATGAATGTGGTTTGCAATTACATCCTTGCCGACCCCCGTTTCCCCAAAGAGCAGTACCGGGCTGTCATGGGCCGCGACCTGGCGCGCCGCGCGCATAACATCGGCCAAGCCAAAGTCAGCGCCGATGATCTGCTCGCCTTGATCGCGGATCAGCTCCTGCTGCAGATAGCGATTGTCATCCGCGAGTAGTTCCTGCAGCCGCAGAATCTCGCGATAGCGCGTT
>JBCDGJ010000293.1:0-4492 GCA_038757945.1 Pseudomonadota bacterium | reverse complement strand
GCTCGGGCGTCTGGAAATTTTCACGCTCCTGGTGCTGCTGACGCCGGAGTTCTGGCGCCGCTAACCGCCCGCGCACCGGATCAGTAGAGTTTCGGGACGCCGGCCGGCGGTCGCTTGTATCTTTTGTAACTCCACTGGTACTGCTCGGGGGCACGAAGCACGAGCCGTTCCGTAGCCTCATTGATCTGTGTTGCCGTCTCGAGCTCCGTACCATCGGCCAGCGCTGCCTCCGGCAGCCGCTCGGACACCAGCTCGAAGCGGTCCCGCCGCCGCTGCAGGGCCAGCAGCAGCGTCACCGGCCGGGTGCGTGCCATCAACCGGTGCACGAGCGTCATCGTCAACGTGGGACGCCCGAAGAACGGCGCGTACACGCCGGCTTCCGGCGCAGGCACCTGATCCGGCAGGATTGCGACGACGCCGTCCGACTGCAGCGCACTCAGAATGCCTCTGATTCCGCGGCGATCGATTGGCAGCAGGGTTGCTCCCTGGCGTTCCCGCGCTCGCCGAATGGGCCGTTCGAGGCTCAGCAACCGTGGCGGGTCATACAGCGCAACGACCCCGTACTCTCCAAGCACCAGGCTCAGCAGCTCCCAGTTACCGAAGTGTGGGACGAGCAGCAACACGCCACGCCCGGCGGCCACAGCATCAGCGAGCCCGGCTTCGAGCAGCTGCTGGCCAGGCCCCCGGTCGATGAGCGATTGCCAGCGCTGGCGTGACCCGTGCCAGACCAGGCCCGTTTCCGCCATAAGATAGTAAGTGTGGCGAAACGTGCGCTTGACGAGGCGAGCATGCTCAGCGGCAGACCAGTCGGGAAAGGCGACGCCCACATTGGCACCGATGACGGCCCGCGCTCCGCGCGCAAAGGGGAAGGTCAGTGCAGCGAGCAGGCCCGCAATCCGATGCACGAGCCAGAGCGGCAGACACCAGAGCAGGCGCGCCAGAACCCGGATGAGCAGACCTTCGACCCGCCCGGGACGATGTTGCGGTCGGCGGACACGCTTGCCCGGTGACGCCGCACTCGAGTCTGCTCCGCTCAAGGCTGCTGCGCGGCCTGCTGACCGGGGTGGCGATGGCAGCCCAGGAGATGATCGTTGACCAGCCCTGCACTCTGCATGAGCGCATAGCACATGGTTGGCCCGACGAACTTGAATCCAGCCTGCTTGAGCAACTTCGACAGGTTCACGGCTTCATCGGTAACCGAAGGCACGGCCTGTCGTGCGGGCCACTCATTGATGCGGGGCTGATGGTCGACCACGCCCCAGAGCAGGTCTGCCAGTCCCTGCGGCAACGCGCGGGCACGGCGAGCATTGTTGATCAGCGCTTCCAGCTTGCCGCGATGGCGAATCAGCCCCTGGTCCTTGAGCCAGCTGTTGATCTGACGCTCGCCGGCGCGGGCGAGACGCTCCGTATCGAAGTCGTAGAAGCGCTCGCGCATGCGTTCACGCTTGCGCAGCACGGTGATCCAACTCAGCCCGGCCTGCATGGCTTCCAGGCTTAGCCGTTCAAAGAGCGCTGCATCCGAGGTGACCGGCACGCCCCACTCTGCATCGTGATAGTCAACGTAGAGCGGATCATCTCCGCACCAGTCGCAGCGGGCGATGGGCTGCGCAGGGGCCTCAGGCTCAGTCATGTACAATTCACCGGCAATCCTCGGCAGGCATTGCAGCGCTTCGGCTGTTGACGAAGGACACGTTTTGGCGACCACACCGTTTTACGCTCCGATGGCCCTGCCTCAGCTCGTGCTGCTGGATCGCGACGGCGTCATCAACTTCGACTCGCCGGACTATATCAAAAGCCCTGAAGAGTGGCGGGCGCTGCCCGGCGCCCTCGCCGCCATAGCGCGGCTCAATCAGGCCGGGGTCAGGGTCGGCATCTGCAGTAACCAATCCGGTGTTGGTCGCGGCCTTTTCGATGCTACGACACTGGCAGCCATTCATCGGAAGCTCTTCGACGAGCTGCAGGCTGCGGGCGGGCACATCGATCACCTCGGCATCTGTCCGCATACGCCGGAGGACCAGTGCTATTGCCGGAAGCCGCAGCCGGGACTGCTGCTCGACGCCCTGCAGCGCTGTCAGGGCGACGCTGCCGCAACGCTGTTCATCGGTGATTCGCTGCGTGACCTGCAGGCGGCGGCAGCGGCCGGGGTGCGGGGTATTCTGGTGCGCACCGGCAATGGAGGCGCTACGGAAGCACTGCTCAGCTCGCAACCGGTTACGGCAGCGGCAATCTACGACGACCTGGGTGCGGCGGTAGATGCGCTGCTCTCATCCGGTTCCGGCGCACTGTCAGCCCAGAGGTCACCATGAGCGAAGTTGTGTTTTTTCTGCGCTCGCTGCTTTTCTACACCGGCTACGCCGCATTCACCGTGGTCTGGGGCACGCTGTCGCTGCTTATCGCCTGGGCCCTGCCCTTCCATCTGCGTTTCAGCTTCATCATTCAGGTCTGGACGCGGGTGATCCTGTTCTGGTTGCGGATCACCTGTGGCATCAGGTTTCAGATCGAAGGATTGGAGAACATTCCAGGCCAAGCCGCGATCGTGCTTGCCAAACACGAAAGCACCTGGGAAACGCTGGCGCTGCAGCAGCTGTTTTCGCCGCAAGCCACGATCGTCAAACGTGAGCTGCTGCGGATTCCTTTCTTTGGCTGGGCCTTTGCCCTGCTCAAGCCGATTGCAATCAACCGCAACGAGCGTCGCCGCGCGCTCCGGGAGCTGGTGGAGAAAGGACAGCGCCGCCTGGCCGACAACATCTGGGTGCTGCTGTTTCCGGAAGGGACCCGATCAGATCCCGGTGTGGTCCTACCGTTTCAGGCTGGCGCCGGCCTGCTTGCCAAGGCCTCGGATCGGCCGGTGATTATTGTCGCCCACGATGCGGGACGCTGCTGGCCGGCGCGCCAATTCATCAAGCGGCCCGGCTGCATCACATTGATCATCGACAAGCCGTTGCCCGTCGAGGGCCTGGATACCAAAGGCATCCTGCGCGCCGCCGAGGAGCGGATGCGGGCCCTGGCCGCACAGCTCTATCCTGACCTGCCCGAAGGGAATCACGCCGCCGGCTGACACTAAACGTCGATATTGCTCACCGACAGGGCGTTCTGCTCGATGAACTCTCGCCGTGGTTCAACCTGATCCCCCATCAGCGTCGTGAACATCTGATCCGCACGAATCGCATCGTCCACGGTCACCTGGAGCATCCGCCGAACTTCCGGATCCATGGTGGTATTCCAGAGCTGGTCGGGATTCATCTCACCCAGGCCCTTATAGCGCTGCAGATCGATGCCGCGTCGACCTTCTTTCATCAGCCAGTGGTACGCCTCGGTGAAGTTCTTCACCGCCGCGCTGCGCTCACCGCGTTGCACGAGCGCGTCGTCGGTGAGCAGACCATCGAGTTCAGCTTTGCGCTCGAGGATTGCCCGATAGTCCGCACCAGCAAAGAAGCTGCGCGTCAGCACTACCTGCTCCGTCAGCCCGTTGATGTTCATCTCCACCAGCGGCAGGAACAAGCCCTGCACCGGATCCTGCTGGAGCGAAACGCGTGGCGGTGGCACGGAGCCATCCGGCAACGCCTCCGCAAAGGCTTCTGCCCAGCCAAGCATCCGCTCTTCGCTGGAAAGGTGTTGCTCTGTCAGAGCTTCTACAGTTAACAAGCACTCACTAACACGCAGTGGAACGGATCTGGCGATGTTCTCCAGCCGCACTCTCAGCGTTGTGTAACGACTCATCAGGCCAGCCAGCGCTTCACCGGTTATTGCCGCGGGCGCATCCGTTGCCGCCAGCAACCGAGCCCCATCCACAGCCTGCTGCTCGAACAGGGCACTCAGCTCTTCTTCGTCCTTAACGTAGTTCTCCCGCTTACCCTTGGTCACCTTGTAGAGCGGCGGCTGCGCAATGTAGATGTGTCCTCGCTCGATCAGCTCAGGCATCTGCCGGAAGAAGAAGGTCAGGAGCAGGGTGCGGATATGGGAGCCATCCACGTCAGCGTCGGTCATGATGATGATGCGGTGATAACGCAGTTTGTCGGGATCGAACTCCCCGCGCCCGATGCCACAGCCAAGCGCCGTTACCAGCGTGCCGACCTCTGCTGATGAAAGCATCTTATCGAAGCGAGCTTTCTCGACGTTCAGAATCTTCCCGCGCAACGGCAGGATAGCCTGGGTGCGACGGTCTCGACCCTGCTTCGCCGATCCGCCAGCGGAATCCCCCTCAACCAGGTAGAGCTCCGATTTCGCGGGATCCTTTTCCTGACAGTCAGCTAACTTGCCGGGCAGGCCTGCAATATCGAGCGCGCCTTTCCGGCGGGTCATTTCCCGCGCTTTCCGGGCTGCGTCACGCGCGCGCGCGGCCTCGATCATCTTTGAGACGATGGATCGGGCGTCGTTCGGGTTTTCATCGAGATATTCGGCAAAATACCTGCCTAATTCCTGCTCAACGGCGGTCTTGACCTCGCTGGAAACCAGCTTGTCTTTGGTCTGTGAGCTGAACTTCGGGTCTGGC
>JBCDGJ010000292.1:0-4503 GCA_038757945.1 Pseudomonadota bacterium | reverse complement strand
CCCGTACCGCGCTACCGCCGGAAGGACTCCTAGGCGCGCCGTTCCCGCCCACCCACAGCCTTCCGGCGAATGCGCTGACGCTCGACGAGTTCCGCGATGTTAGAGGCATCATGAAGATTCGCTGTCGGGCTGACGGTACCGCAAAGGTCCGAATGCACGTGTTCGGCTACCGGCCGAACGCCCTGGTGACGGTGTGGGCGGTTTGGTTCGCAACGCCTCCCGGCGCACCGGGACCGACCATCGTGCCACTACCGTTTGGCGGCGTTCCAAATCTGGTTGCCATCAACGGGCAGGGTTACGGCGTGTTCATACGGGAGCTGGGTTACTGCCCGAAAGATGTTCAGGAGAATGGCGATCAGCTGCTGGTACTGGACCTGGCGGAACACTGGGATGGCAGCACCTACGGTGCCCTGCCCGATGAGCCTTTTACGGAATTCAAGTTTTTGGAGAACCCGACCGATCAGTCAACCGCATATACCAGCACCGTCGGTGGTACGGTCACCATCAACCGTGGCGTGTTTCGCATACGCGCGGAGTAGCACGCCAGGCTTCAGAAAGTTAGAGGAGGGCTCTAGCAGCCGGAGCAACGGCTCGCGCGTGCATCATTCGCTGGTGCGCGCGGCCACCACATCGACTTCGACGAACCAGGCCCGGTCCACGAGCCGGCTTACATACACCGCGGTTGATGTGGGCCGATGATCACCCAGGTGCTTCAGCCTTGCCTCGCGAACGGCTTCGCCGCTGTGGCCATCCACCATGAAAGTCGTCAGCTTCACGATGTCTGTGACCGACAGCGCGTGGGCCTTGAGCAACGACACGATGTTGCCGAAGACCAGGTCTGCCTGAGCGCCGATCGTCGATGGGCAGTCCCCCGTTTCCGTGATGCCCAGCTGGCCAGAAAAGTAGTAAAGCTGCGAGCCCTCGGGAACCGTCGCCACATGGCTGTAGAGACCGAGCGGAGCGATCACGCCGGGCGGGTTCGAGAAGCGGATTGGGGTTTTCATGCGCATCGCTCGGGAAGCGGCGGGTCATCCTAGCAGGCACCTGCACCGGGTCACGTCGCAACCCGTCAGGGTCCGCTGTGATTCGACTTACGGCGACCGATCAGCTCAGCAACGCCCATGCGATCAACACCACCGCACCGGCCAGGGGTATCCAACCAAAATGCCGGCCATGCGTACCCCAGAAATTTCCGACGGCACCCAGGGCGTAGAGCACGGCCGCGACAGAGGCGATCACCGTCGTGGTCGATGGCGGCAGGTACAGGCTCGCCGCAATGATCGCCGCTCCGGCCAGGAACCAGACCGCGGTGCTGAAGTGCATGAGGATCGCAAAGATCCGGCGACCGCGATGGGGAAGGTCATTCCCGGCGAGCACGGGCTCGATCATTAATCGCTGCATTAACAGCCCATGGATCACCGAGACCGCCATGCCCAGGGCACCAGCGGTAATGAGCAAGGCACTTTGGACCATGATGGTCACCTCCATACAGGCATGTATGGAGGTTAGCATGCTAGGATCTCAACATACAAGGGTGTATGGAGAAGGTGCGTGGAAGGGGCATGACCGAACGACTGACAAGAGAGCACTGGATCGACGTAGCGCTGCGGGAACTGGCTGAGCACGGGCATCGCTCACTGACCGCAAACCGGCTGGCGGCGGTTCTGGGCGTATCCCGCGGCAGCTTCTATTGGCACTTTCAGAACATCGAAGATTTTGAGACCGCGGTGCTGGAGCGTTGGCGAGCACTCGCGACTGACGCGATCATCGAGGAAACGTCGCTCTTGGAGGGCCCGGAGCAGAGCCTGGCCACGCTCATACAGAACTCGCTCAGCGCGGAGACCCGATTGGAGCGCGCCGTTCGCTGCTGGACGAACGAGAGCAAGCGCGTCGCGGGATTTGTCCGCGCGATGGACGCCAAGCGGGTCGCGTATGTTCGCCAACTGCTGATCGCGATGGGTGTCGACGACGCCACAGCAGATATGCGGGCACAGGTTCTGTACTGGGCCAGTGCCGGCATGATCATGGGGCCAGTGTCAGATCAACAGAGCGCCATATCGGAGCAGGAGCTCATACGCTTTTTCGCGCAGCCAGATTCCTGAAGTCGCCGGCCACGATGGCAGCCAATGAAGGGCCGAGAGGAAGCGAAACGCCTTCGTTGGCTCGGAGACTACGGTCATCTGGACCCGAAGCTCGAACACTACAACTGTAAGGTATTGATTCACTATATTTTACATGTGTAAAATATAGCCTTTCAACGCACCGGGTCTCTCCTTCATGCCACACGCTCGGGCCGAACAGGAACGTACCAGGGTTACGAAGCAACAGATCCTGCAGGCGGCGCTCCAAGCGTTCGCACGCGCTGGGTTTGACGGTGCGACAACGCGAGGCATCGCAGACAAGGCCGGTATCAAGCACACGCTCATCACGCATCACTTCGGCTCAAAAGAATCCCTTTGGAAAGCGACCGCTGCCTGGGTGTTCGAGGGCTATGAAAAGCGCATGCAGGACCGACGGTCGGGCTTGAATGGCGTTGAAGATCGAACTGTCGTGCGGTTGTTGTTGCGGGAGTTCATCTACTTCTGCGCTGAAGTGCCCGACTTCCACAGATTCATGATGCAAGCCAACCAAGGCGATTCGCAGCGTCTGGGATGGCTGGTGGATACCTACCTCCGACCTGGTGCAGAAGAAGAACTCGATTTGCTGAGAGCGGCGCAAACCCATGGGCTGGTTCCTGAGGGGGACGCGCTGCACATGCGTTATTTGCTCATCGGCGCAGTGACATCGATTTTCACCTTTCAATCAGAGTTCTCGTTGCTGTCACAGGATTCTCCGTGTCGGGAACACGTCATCGAACGCCATATCGACTATGTCCTGAGTCTGTTTGGCCGGGATCAACAAGGCTAGGAGTCGGCTCTCGAATGATCAGAGAAGAACATGTACTCAATGAGATTCATGCCTATCGATATCGAGGGGACACTCCGGAGTACGCGCTCGTCATCTCCCATGGCATCGCATCACATGGCGGCATCTACGACGTGTTCTGTTGCCATCACGCCGCCAAAGGTGCAGACGTTTGGTCATTCGATGCACCAGGACACGGAAAGTCGACCACCAACCAACCCCGCGGCGAATGGACGCTAGACCGTTGGGCCGAAGCATCGGCAATGTACGCGGACCACATCAAACAAGAAGTCGGCGTACCGGTTTTCACGCTCGGATCCAGCTTGGGGGTCGCTGCTGCCTACAGCGCCCTTCACAACGATGCGATTGCCGGCGCGATTCTGATGGGCTCGCCTGCCGTGCCAGGTACCGCGATGTTCAGCGCGGCAGCGCCGATCTGGCAGTCGGAACAAGTGCAAGCGCTGTTAAACCTGCTCGGCCGAGCCGCCAGATTGGACTGCGGCATTCTGTTCAATTTCGACGAGGACTACGGATACTCCGGCGCCGGTGAGCAAAAGCGTTTGGATCCTTGGAATACCTGGAGCTACGACTTGTCTTCGTGGGCTTCTCTGTTTACGCACCAACCAAAAGTCCCCGCTTCAGAGAACACGAAGCCGATCCTTGTGGCGTGCGGTGAGAAGGACCCAAATTTCAAGCCGGAGCTGATGCAGAAGGTGGCCAGCGAAATCGCCGGGCCAGTGGAGTTCTACTGTTTAGAAGAAGGCAAACACCAGCTCATGCTCTTTCACACCGAGGTCTTCTCGGAAAAGGTGCATCAGTGGGTCCGATCAATCATTCAACACAGTGAGCCAGTGTGAACAGAGTCGAAGGGCTGCATCATCTCGCCATATGCACAGCAAACATGAAGGAACAGATTGAGTTCTTTACCGACAAGCTGGGTATGGAGCTACAAGCGCTGTATTGGATGCATGGGGTCGAAAACACGTGGCACGGGTTTTTGCGCCTCAACGACGAGAGTTCCATTGCTTTCGTAAGCAACCCCGACATCGAGAACGTGCCGGTGGCGATCGGGCAGACGCACTCTGGGAACCCAGGCGCAAACAGCGCCCGAGGAACGATGCAACACCTGGCCTTGAAGGTCGCAAGCCACGATCAGCTCCTCGCGATGCGCGATCGACTGCGGTCCAAAGGCGTACCCGTGATGGGACCAATCGACCACGGCCTATGTTGCTCAATCTACTTCGCAGGTCCAGAGAACCTGTCATTGGAGCTCAGCTATTCCACAGAACCCATTGACCCGGAAGCCTGGTGTGATCCGGAGGTTGTTGCCCTGGCCGGAATCAGCGCCGATGAGCTGCGCAGGTATCGCACACCAGAGCCCTTTCAAAGTCAGGGAGGCAGCGTGGAACAACCGGAGCTTTCCAGCGCTTCTGGACCTCATATGACCAACTACCCGAGCGGTGCCTACGAAGCTTTGATGTCCGTTCCAGACGATGGATACCTGAGCATGGTGGACAATCAACCGCCGGTAAATCTGAAGGAAACACGCGAATGAAGATTGCAAAAACCGTGCTCGCAGTACTGCTCAGTCTGGTGTTT
>JBCDGJ010000291.1:0-4596 GCA_038757945.1 Pseudomonadota bacterium | reverse complement strand
GTGGGGCCGCCCGGGGTCGGCAAGACCTCTCTCGGCAAGAGCATCGCCCGCGCAACGAACCGCAAGTTCGTGCGCATGGCCCTGGGCGGCGTGCGTGATGAAGCCGAGATCCGTGGCCACCGCCGTACCTACATCGGCTCCATGCCCGGGAAGATCGTGCAGAAACTCTCCAAGGTTGAATCCCGCAATCCGCTGTTCCTGCTCGACGAAATCGACAAGATGGGTATGGACTTCCGCGGCGATCCTGCCAGCGCGCTGCTCGAAGTGCTTGATCCAGAGCAGAACTCGAGCTTCAACGATCACTACCTGGAGGTCGACTTCGACCTGTCAGACGTGTTCTTCATCTGCACGTCGAACTCCATGAACATTCCTGCGCCGCTGCTTGACCGGATGGAAGTCATTCGGCTGCCGGGGTACACGGAGGTCGAGAAACAGGCCATCGCACGGCGCTATCTGGTGCCCAAGCAGCGCAAGGTAGCTGGGCTCAAGGAGACTGAGTTCGAGGTTACCGATGCTGCGATACTGCATGTGATCCGCTTCTTCACGCGCGAAGCCGGTGTGCGCGAGCTCGAGCGACAGATTGCCAAGCTGGCGCGCAAGCGCGTGACGGCGCTGGCATTGAAGCAGGCCGAAGAGGTGCCCGCGGTCATCGATGAGGACGTGGTCGATGCGCTCCTGGGCGTGCGCAGGTACAGCTACGGGCTCGCCGAAGACAGCAATCAGGTCGGCGTCGTGACGGGCCTTGCCTGGACCCAGGTCGGCGGCGAACTGCTCAGCATCGAAGCGCTTGCCGTGCCCGGCAAAGGACGGCAGACGAAAACCGGATCGCTCGGCGACGTCATGCAGGAATCGATACAGGCAGCGACGACCTTTGTACGCAGCCGCGCCGAGTCGCTTGGCATCGATCGTGATTTTCACGAGAAGCTCGATCTGCACATCCATGTTCCGGAGGGCGCAACACCGAAAGACGGGCCGAGCGCGGGAATCGGCATGTGCACGGCGCTGGTGTCTGTGCTGACCGGCATACCGGTACGGGCCGATGTCGCAATGACCGGAGAAGTCACGCTGCGCGGCCAGGTGCTGAAGATTGGTGGCCTGAAAGAAAAGCTGCTGGCGGCGAGCCGGGGCGGCATCAAGCAGGTCATCATTCCGCAGGAGAACGAGCGGGATCTCAAGGAAGTACCCGAAGAGATTCTGGAGGCATTGGACATCATTCCGGTCAGCTGGGCGGATCAGGCCCTCGATATTGCTCTGGAACGCAGCCCGACGGTGGCTGGCGCCGAGGACGAGGACTTGAAACCCACTGCTAAGCGCGGCGAAGACGGCCCCGGAGTCAGCGCCCACTGACGAGTTAATTGACGCATTCGTTGCAGGGGCGCAGGCGCATTGGTATAAGGCAGCCGCCCCCGGGCGATCTGCAGGCTGTCAGAAGCGGCCGCCCAGGTGCGCGGGTTGAGCGCGCAGTGCCGGCTGCGTGCTGCCGCCTCAGAAAAGTCGGCAGCGAAGACGGCACCGACTAAGACAAGAGGAAATTCGTTTGAACAAATCAGAACTGATCGATCACATCGCAGAGGCGGCGGATCTGTCAAAGGCATCAGCTACGCGTGCGTTGGATGCTGCACTTGAAGGTATTACCCATTCGCTCCAGCAGCAGGAGCCGGTTGCTCTCGTTGGCTTTGGCACGTTCCTCGTACGCGAGCGCGCCGCACGGAAGGGGCGCAACCCGCAGACCAAGCAGGAGATCGATATTCCGGCTGCGAGCGTTCCGGCGTTCAAGCCTGGCAAAGCGCTGAAAGACGCCCTCAACGACTGAGGTCGGAGTGTCGTCGCTGGAGCGTCGGCCTTCTGGCCCGGCGCTCCGCAGCTGCCGGACCCGGGTCCGGAGACTTTCACCCAGACTGTGGCCAGCCGCTGCTGACGCGGCTTAGCGAGGCCTGCCTCCCGGCGGCCTGGTCACGATGCATGCAGACAAGGGCAGTAGCGACTGCCAGAGCAGGTAGGATTCATGTTGCAGCGTGTACGCGAGCAGACGCAGGGACTCGGCTTCAAGATCATCGTCGGCATCCTGGTCGTCGTGCTCGCTGTCTTCGGCTTCGGGGGGTTTAACCTTTTTGCCCCCACCGATCCGACGGTGGCCACGATTAACGGGACCGACATTTCCCGCGGCGAGCTCGAGCTCGAAGCGCAGCGGCAGCTCCAGCAGATCGCAGCGCAGTTCGGCGAAGGCTTTGATCGCAACCTGATCGACCCTTCGGCGCTGCAGGCGCAGGCGCTCAATCGCTTGATTACGACCGAGCTTCTGGCGCAGACGACGGATGAGCTCGGTCTTGGCGCTGCCGATCAGGCGATCAGCGACCTTCTGCGCGACAACCCGAACTTTCAGCTCGACGGCCGCTTTGACGAAGCGACCTACCGTCGTGTCGTCGGGCTGCTCGGATACTCGCCGCAGTCCTTCATGGCACAGGCGCAGCAGGACCTCACCCTCGACCGCTTCAGCAGCAGCGTGACGGCGACCAGCGTGGTGCCGCGCTGGGAACTTGCCGAGGCTGCGCGGTTCCTGGCGCAGACCCGCACCATCGGTCATCTCGACTTCACCGTCGAAGCCTTCCGGGAGCAGGTGGAGGTGAGTGACGAGGATATTGCAACCTACTACGAGGAGAACCGGCAGGACTATCTCACGGAGCTTGCGGTTGATGCGGAATACGTTCGGCTGACGATAGACGATCTGCTGGATGATCCAGCCGTTGAGGTGTCCACGGATGAAATTCGAGGGCGCTACGAAGAGGAGCGCGCGGCGGCTGCGGAAAACGCCGAGCTGCGCGACAGCTCGCATATCCTTCTGCAGATCAACGATGAGCGCGACGAGGTGGCTGCGGCCGCGGAGATTGCGGCGATCCGCGAAGAACTGATCAACGGGGCAGACTTTGCGGAGCTGGCCAAGGACCGTTCCGAGGACCCGGGTTCGAAGCTTGCGGGCGGGGCGCTTGGTCCGGTGGGTCGCAACATCTTCGATCCTGCGTTTGAAGCGGCGCTGTTTGCTCTCGAAGCGCCCGGGGATCTTTCCGAACCCGTGAAGACGGCGTTCGGCTATCACCTGATCCGGCTCGAGGGCGTTGAGCGCCAGCCGCTGCCGACCTTCGAAGAGCGGGAAGCCGTGCTCATGGCGGAGCTGAAGCGTGAAGCCGCCGAGGGGCTGCTCGACGAGCGACAGCGGGAACTGGATCGTTTGGCCTTTGAAAACCCGGAGAGCCTGGAGCCGATTGCAACTGCCTTTGGTCTCGAGGTCGAGACCGTTGCTGCGGTCACCGAATTCACGGGCGAGGGCGTGTTCGCGGATGCCACGGCGCGCGCGGCGGTCTTTGAGCCGGAGGTGTTTGATGGCGTTGCCAACAGCGAAGCCGTCGCGCTTGCGGACAGCAGCGTCATCGTTGCCCGCACCCGGCAGCAGTACTCGCCGGAAGAGCGGCCGCTGGCCGAGGTGGCGGAGCAGATTCGGGAGCTGCTCGTGACCGAGCGCGCCGAGGGACGTGTTATCGAGGCCCACGCGGATGCGCTGGCGCGGGTTCGCGGCGGTGAACCCGTGCAGGACGTCGCGTCGGACTACGAGCTGGAATGGCAGGTCGTTGAGAATGCCAGGCAATCGGAGACGCCAGAACTCGGCGCTGCGCTGCTACGCGCGGCGTTCCTGGCGCCGGCACCCGACGCAACCAACAAGAGCGTGAGCGAGGCCGATCTGCCCGGCGGTGGCCGAGCGGTCGTCACCGTCACCGATATCCGCGAAGGGGATATCGATGCGCTCAGCGAAGCCGAGGTGGCGAATCTGGAACGGGTGGTGCGTGACCGCAGCCAGCGCCTGGACTTCCTCAGCTTCTATCGGACCCTTGAAGAGTCCGCTTCTATCAGCCGTCCGCAGGCGCTGGGTAGCTGACCAGGCACTTCAACTCAACGGTGACGCGCTGCGTCGGGCGGCACCGTTGCCAGGACACCTTGCCCAGGAAATCGTTGCCAGATCCGGACCACCGCTTACTGGCCGACCATAGCGTTTGGGGCCTGGGTCACGTTCACTTCCAGCCGTAGCGTCTGACCCGGTCGGAGATAGGCCTGTGGATTCAGCGCGTTCCAGCTGGCTATGGCATCCGTGGACGTGTGAAAACGCTTTGCGATGGTGTACAGCGAGTCCCCGGAGCGGACCCGGTAGCGCACGCGCCGGACGATGCTGCGCTTGGAGGGACTGACGAACAGTTGCTGGCCGAGCCGCAGGGTCGCCTTCGGATGCAGCTCGTTCCATCGTACGAGCTGGGACACCGTTACCCCGTACTGACGCGACACGCTCCAGAGGCTGTCTCCGGCCACGACCGTATGCGTCTTGCCGGCTGAGCGGCGGGGTATCGGGTAGTGCGCCGGGTGCGCGCTGCTCTTCGGAATCAGCAGCGCCTGGCCAACGCGAATGCGGTCGCCACGCAGCTGATTGCTGCGGCGGATACTGGCGATGTCTGTTCCATGCCGGCGTGCCAGCGTCGACAGCGTGTCGCCGCTGCGCACCTGGATCCGTGCCCAGGCGACCCGCTGATCCGGATCCACCGCAGACAACGCCGC
>JBCDGJ010000290.1:0-4610 GCA_038757945.1 Pseudomonadota bacterium | reverse complement strand
GCGCAACACGTTTTCGGAGCGCTGCACAGTGCGCCGGGTTTTCATGCGGCGAGCATTCGAGTCCCGATCCTGGAGCTGGGGCGCCCGGACGTCCCCTGGAGAAGCCTGGACCTCATACGATCGCTGCGCCTGGCCCCGAGGTCCTGGATCGAAGTCACCGCCGTCGAACACCTGGACTTCATATCGAAAGCGATGATTGCAAACGCCGTCGGCATCGAAGCCAGCGAACGCCAGCTTCGGGCCTATCGTGAAGTGATTACCGAAGTACGACGGTTTCTCAGCCGTACGCTCATCGATCCGGACTCAAGGCCGTCCGATGTTTCATCTACGGCAGCGGCAGGGACACTGCTTCATGGGATGGTGTTGCCCGGGGAGAGCGAAGCGCCGTCCAGAAATGAGTATCGCTCGTTGCTTCGAGACCCGGCCTCAGCGCCAGAGGCGATCAACAGCTACCGTTCCTTCGCCCTTGAGCTCAACGGAATGCAGTTGCTGAAATCGAGTGACTTCGCGTTCGCAGCGGAAAGTCATTTGCCGGAGCGTCCATCAGTCGCCCGTGACATCTTTAAGCTGTGGGCCGAAGTTTTTCCGCAGGACGATCGCGCTTGGGTCGGGCTTGGCGACACCTGGTCCCTTCTTGGGGCGACAACGCAGGCCAGGAGCGCGTATCAGAAGGCATTGACGATCAGACCCGATGCGGTTTTCGCTCGGCTGGCGTTGGCCTCCCTTCAGCGCGGCGAATCAGAAGCAGGGCAAGTCGCAACGAGTTCTCAAAAGCCGCACAAGCATTGGGACAGACTAACCTATCTGCCGATACCGGCGGGTCGCTTTCGTATGGGGTGCGTGGCTGACGATCCGGAATGCGAAACACATGAAAAGCCCGCTCGGCAAGTTGAGCTGACCCGTGACTACTGGATGAGCCAGAGCGAAGTGACGATTGCAGCGTTTCGGAGATTCGTTGAAGAGACCGGCTACGTGCCGTCCTCGGAGCTCGGTGACAGCGGTCCCCGAGGCCGGATGTACATCGACCCTCCGGGAGAGTGGCGCTGGATCCCAGGGCTCTCCTGGAAACGACCATTGGATCCCGCAGCGGAAGGAAACCCCGACTGGCCGGTGGTCCAGGTAACGCTGCGAGACGCACGTTCCTATTGCGCATGGGCAGGTGGACGATTGCCGACGGAAGCAGAGTGGGAGCGGGCTGCCCGCGGCGGCAAAGAAGGACAACGCCACCTGTGGGGACCGGAACCTCCTGAAGCCAGCGGCAGGTCCAAGCCGCTCAATGGACCGGACCAGCGGACGGCTGCTCGCTTTCCGACGATGGCAACCTGGGACAGCTACGACGACGGTTTTGCAACGGTGGCGCCCGTGATGTCTTTCACAGCGAACGGCTACGGGCTCTTCGACATGACCGGAAACGTGTACGAATACACCGGCACTTACTACGCCCCGGACAGCTACGCACGGCAGTCGTCCAGAGACCCGAATGGTCCTTCCGAAGAGCGCGATGGGATCGTTGCCCGTGGGGGCGCGTGGGGCTACGCGCCTTCCCATCAACGGCTGTCCTGGCGGGGCTACTTCTCGGCAACTTCGGATTTCTGGACGGCAACCCTCGGCTTTCGCTGTGTGCTCGATGCTGCGCCCGGTTGAACTCCGGCACGGCATTGCGTAGTCTCCGTGCCGTCCGATCCAGGAGATCACTATGCACTGCGTAATTGTTAAGGGCCGCTACCGCGCCCGAACAGCAACTGCGCCGGGGGACTCACCCCGGCAACGGTGAGCGTCTGATCTCCTGAACCCCCTACGTCCGCCCGACACGGCGGCTTAGAAAAGGGGCCTCGAAGACCCGCTCACCAACGAGCGGGTTCTTCGTTTCTGAATGGCCGTTTTCTGAATTCCCGCTCATCACGCCCGGCCGCCTGCTTGTGCGGCGCCCGGGACCAACCGAATCCAGGCGCGACGCGCATTGGGAATCAGGATGAGCAACTTAAACGACAACACCCTCTGGCAGGTCACCCGGGGCCAACGGCTGCGCTATCTCGCTGCCGTACTCGCTATGGCGGCGACGAACGTCTTCATGTTTGGTGCACCGCTGATTGGCAAGTACGCCATCGACGTGGTGGTGGAACAGGACTTCAGCTACGGAGCACCCGGGATCCTGCCGCTGGCGCAGCAGTTCGGCGGCGCCGAGCCGTACCTGGTGTACCTGTGGCTTTCCGCCGGCGCCACGCTTCTGCTCACCGCGCTGGGCGGGCTGTTCCTCTACGTGCGCGGTCGTCTTGCAGCGATTGCCTCTGAGGCCATCGTTCGCGGCGTCCGCGAGCGGCTCTATGCGCACATGCATCACCTGCAAGCGCGCTATTACGATGGTGCCGATACCGGCGATCTGGTGCAGCGGGCGAGTTCAGACGTCGAGACCCTGCGGGTCTTTCTTTCCAGCGACATCGTCGAGATCGGGCGGGCCGTGATGCTGTTGCTCTGTGTGCTGCCGTTCCTGTTCTGGATGGACACCCGGCTGGCCTGGATCTCGATTGCGCTGATGCCGTTCCTGGCCGTCGGCGCCTTCATCTTTTTCTCTCGGGTGAAGGACGTGTTCCAGATCACCGACGAGGCTGAAGCCGCGATGACCGCCACTCTGCAGGAGAATCTCACCGGCATCCGCGTGGTGCGCGCTTTCGCGCGGCAGGCCTACGAGACCGACAAGTTTGCGGTTCGCAACGCGAACTTCCGCAACCACAACTATCGGCTGATCCGACTCATGAGCATCTACTGGGCGATCAGTGACCTGTTCGCCATGAGCCAGATCGGCCTGGTTTTGTTCGCTGGCGCGTTCTTCATCACCGGGGGCACGCTGACGGTCGGAGAACTGTTTGCCTTCACCACTTACGTTTCCATGGTGATCTGGCCCGTGCGTCAGATGGGTCGCGTGCTCACGGACACCGGCAAGGCAGTTGTGTCGCTGGGGCGCGTGAACGAAGTCCTCGCGGAAGCAGAAGAAAGCCTGGATCCGCAACCGGCGGAAGACCGGGCGCGGGGAGAGATTGAGATTTCCGGACTCAGCTTCGCCTACGAAGCCGATCGGCCCGTGCTCGAGGATCTGTCGATCCACATTCAGCCTGGTGAGACGCTCGCCGTCGTCGGGCCGCCCGGCGCCGGCAAGTCGAGCCTGATTCGCGTGCTGCTGCGCATGTATCCCTACGGCGCCGGTTCGGTGAAGCTCGATGGCCGGGAGATCACCGGGCTCAACCGCAAGTGGCTGCGCAACCAGATCGGCGTCGTGCTGCAGGATCCGTTTCTTTATTCGAGAAGCATCCGCGCCAACCTGGCGGTCGGGCGCCCCAACACGCCGGAGCAGGAGCTGATCGAGGCGAGTCAGGACGCGGCTATCCACGATTCGATCCTGCGATTTCCAGCAGGCTACGAGGCGATGGTCGGCGAGCGCGGCTTCACCCTGTCCGGGGGCCAGCGGCAGCGGCTGGCACTGGCCCGCGCACTGCTGAAGGATCCGCCGGTGCTCGTGCTCGACGACTCGCTGTCCGCCGTGGATACGGGGACCGAGCACCGCATCCTCGAGGCGCTCCGGCGTCGGAAGGGCCGGCAGACGACGATTGTCATTGCGCACCGGTTGTCGTCGGTGATGCACGCCGATCGCATCATGGTGCTGAACGAGGGGCGCATCGTGCAGCTGGGCGATCATGCAACGCTCGCTGCCGAGCACGGGCCGTATCGGGTGTTGTGCGAGATTCAGGGTGCGCTGGACGAATCGATACGGCGGGACGAAGCGTCGACAGCGGACGCGGCGGCGCCCGCAGAATGGGAGCACAGCCATGGATAACTACGACGACGAGAACTTTGACGACGGGTTCGACGAGGCTGCCCTGGCACAGCGCTTCAATCTGTCGCTGTGGCGGAAGCTCTTTGCCTATGCGCGGCGCTACCCGCGGGAGCTGCTGTGGCTTGGCATCTTCGCCTTTACGACCGCCAGCATGGAAGTAGCGTATCCGCTGCTGACCCTGGGCGTGGTCGACACCGTAGCCGCCGCGCTTGCAACCGGACTGCCCTGGAACGTCTGGCCCTGGGTGACCGGTTACGCGATCTGTACGCTGACCATCGCCGGCGCCATTGGTGGTTTCGTCTGGATGGGCGGCAAGCTCCGTACGCACATCAGCCACGATATCCGCGCTGACGGGTTCGACAACCTGCAGCGCCTGTCGTTTTCGTTCTATGACTACCGGCCGGTGGGCTGGCTCATGGCACGGATGACCTCGGATTGCGAACGCCTCTCGAACATCCTGGCCTGGGGTTTCCTGGATCTGATCTGGGGCTCTACCATGATGCTCGGTATCGCCTGCGCCATGTTGGTCATGAATGCGAAGCTGGCGGTGGTGGTACTTGCGATCATCCCGGTGCTGGGCTGGGTGTCCGTGAAGTTCCAGCGTCGGATACTCACCAGCGCCCGTCGGGTGCGGGCGACGAACTCGCGCATCACCGCCTCCTACAACGAGGCCATCATGGGCGTGCTGACCAGCAAGGCATTTGTGCGTGAGGATGCCAACCTCACGGACTTCAAAGGCCTGACCGGCACCATGTACGGTGCCAGTGTGCTGAACCTGACT
>JBCDGJ010000289.1:0-4646 GCA_038757945.1 Pseudomonadota bacterium | reverse complement strand
GGGAAAGACGTCTATGCCAAGGCCGCGTGCTTCCGGCTGACACAGAACATCGCCTTCGTCCGTGCCCGCGCCTACAACGACGACCCCGACCAGCCGATCGCCAGCTGTGTCGCCGCGTTCATGCTTGGCACACCCAGCGAACGCCCGGCAGCAGGCGCCGCGCGCAGCTCATGAAGATTCTCGAGCAGCTGCGCAGCCGCGGGCAGGCCAGCAACCTGCAGGCCGTCGCCGACGCCATCCCCTACGCCCGGTTTCTCGGCCTGCGGATCGACAGCAAGGGCGACGAGCTGACCACCGTGCTCCCCTTTCGGGAAGATCTGATTGGCAACACGGATCTGCCCGCCATTCATGGCGGCGTGCTCGGCTCGCTGCTCGAGCTGACTGCGGTGATGCAGCTGTTGCGGGATTCAGAGCTCGAACGCCTGCCGAAAACCATCGACCTGTCGATCGATTACCTGCGCTCGGGCCTGCCGCAGGACATTTACGGCCGCGCCGACGTTACCCGCCAGGGCCGGCGCGTCGCCAACGTCCGCGTCGAGCTGTGGCAACAGCGGCGCGACAAGCCCATTGCCGCCGCCCACGGTCACTTCCTGCTGACGCCGCTCGGCTGAGGCCGCGCGACGTCAGTCGCCGGCGTAGCTCTCGAGCAGCGACTGGTTGATCAGCACCTTCAGGTCAGCGCGCAGGCGCCAGGGCGACACCATCTGCTGGATCATGCCGATGGTGATGGTTTCCTCCACCGGGTCGATCCAGAACACCGTACCGGCCGCACCGCCCCAGTAGTAATCACCGCGCGAACCGATCACGCCGCTCGCGGGCACATCTGCGATGACTCCGAAGCCCAGCCCGAACGCCCGGCCGGGTTCGAAGGCGCCACCCGTAGGTGCTTCGCCAGTGCCACCTGCGCTGAGCGATTTCGGCAGGTGGTTCTTGGTCATGAAGTCGATCGTTTTCGGGCTCAACAGCCGGGCCCCGTTGAAGGCACCGCCACTACGCAGCATCTCGGCAAACTTGAGGTAGTCCATGGCCGTCGAGATCAGACCGCCGCCGCCGGAATGGAAGCTGACATCGAGGAAGCGCTCCGCCGCATCAAGGTCGTAGGGGACCTGCTGCGCCCGTCCGGCATCCCAGGCATGGTTCGGCAGCAGGCGTTCGAGCTTGTCTTCCGGCACCTGAAAGAACGTGTCTTCCATGCCCAGCGGCTCGAAAATGCGTTCCTTGAGGAAGACATCGAAGCGCTGCCCGCTGATGCGCTGAATGATGAGCCCGGTCAGATCCACGGCGATGCTGTAGTGCCAGCGCGTCCCTGGCTGAAACATTAGAGGCAGCGTCGCCACGCGCGCCACAAAATCGTCGAGATCCTTCGCTTCCAACAGCCGGGCTTCGCGGTACCGCGCGTCGAGCGGATCGGTCGGGCTGAAGCCGTAGGAGAATCCCGCCGTATGGGTCAGGAGATGATGCATGGTGATCGGTCGCTCCGGGGCGACCTCACCATCCGGTGTCAGCACCTTGAGGTCGGCCAGTTCCGGCAACCAGCGGGTGATGGGATCAGACAGCTGAAAGTGCCCTTCTTCGTAGAGCATCATGGCCGCAACGGCCGTGATCGGCTTGGTCATGGAGTAGATGCGGAACAGGGCGTCGGTGGTCAGCTGCCGGTCATCGACGAGACCGCGCTGGCCGACCGCTTCAAAGTGCACGACCTTGCCTTCCCGAGCGACCAGCGTCAGCACCCCCGACAGCTTGTCGCTCTCGATGTACTTGCGGCTCATGTACTCCGGAATCCGCGCCAACCGTTCGCTGGACATGCCGACGCGCTCCGGTTTAACGCTGGGCAATGGCTTACCGTTGGCGGGGCCGCCGGTGAGCAGCAGCAGGAGCCCGATCAGAGCGACGGCGACGTTCGGAAAGCTAGCGGTCAAGGTTCGTTCCTTGTCGTGTACCTGGAGGAGACTGCTTGAGAAGTCGCGCACGTGAAGCACGAAGCGACCGGTCGGCCGCTCTCTCAAAGCGCAACAGATCAGCGATTGCGGCCGGGAATCAGCTCGATGATCCTGCTGGCAGCTTCCGGGACGTTGCTGCCCGGACCGAAGATCGCATCGACCCCCGCGTCGTACAGGAACTGGTAGTCCTGCTGCGGAATCACGCCGCCGCAGACCACGACCACATCGTCGGCGCCGCGGGTTTTCAGCTCATTGATGAGCTCCGGAACCAGCGTCTTGTGACCACCGGCGAGCGTTGAGATACCGACCACGTGCACCCCACCGCTGACGGTGGAATCGGCTGCTTCCTGCGGCGTCTGGAACAGCGGCCCGACGCTGACGTCGAAGCCGAAGTCGGTGAAGGCATTGGCGATCACCTGGGCACCACGGTCATGACCGTCCTGCCCCATCTTCACAACCAGGATACCGGGCGGCTTACCTTCGATGTCGGTGAAGATCTTCACCTCGTCGAGCACCTTGTTGAACTCCGGTGACTCGCCGTACTCGGACTGGTAGACCCCCTTGGTCCGCTTGGAGACCGCCTGGTGGCGCCCGTAGACGGCTTCCAGCGCGTCCGAGATCTCGCCGACGGTAGCGCGCACGCGCGTCGCCTTAATCGACAGATCGAGCAGATTGCCGCTGTTGTTCCGCGCCGCTTCCGTGAGCGCGTTCAGCGCCGCCGTGCAGGCCGCTTCATCGCGGCTGCCACGCACCGCTTCCAGGCGACGGATCTGCGCGTTTCGAACCTTGTCGTTGTCAACCGCGAGCACGTCGACACTGTCATCGGTGCCGTCCTCGAGCTTGTACTTGTTGACGCCGACGATGGTGTCTTCGCCACGCTCGACCCGCGCCTGGCGCCGTGCCGCCGCCTCTTCGATACGCTGTTTCGGCATGCCCGAGACCACCGCCTTGGTCATGCCGCCGAGCCCCTCGACCTCTTCGATGAGCTTGCGGGCTTCGTTGACGATCGACTGGGTCAGGCTCTCGACGTAGTAGCTGCCGCCGAGCGGATCCACCGTGCGGGTGACCTGCGATTCTTCCGCGAGGATGATCTGCGTGTTGCGCGCGATCCGTGCGGAGAATGGCGTCGGCAGTGCGATCGCTTCGTCCAGCGCGTTGGTGTGCAGCGACTGGGTGCCGCCGAGCACGGCTGCCATCGCTTCGATGGTGGTCCGCACGACGTTGTTGTAGGGGTCCTGTTCCTGCAGCGATACGCCCGAGGTCTGACAGTGTGTGCGCAGCATGAGCGATGCGGGATTCTTCGGCTCGAACTGGCTCATGAGCTCGTGCCAGAGCACGCGAGCGGCGCGCAGCTTGGCGATCTCCATGAAGAAATTCATGCCGATGCAGAAGAAGAACGACAGCCGCGGTGCGAACTTGTCGACCTCCTGGCCGGTAGCCAGCGCGGCGCGGACATACTCGAGCCCATCGGCCAGCGTGAACGCAACCTCCTGCACAGCGTTCGCGCCGGCTTCCTGCATGTGGTAGCCGGAAATCGAGATCGAGTTGAACCGCGGCATGTGGTCTGCCGTGTAGCTGATGATGTCCGCAACCGCCCGCATGCTCGGCTCCGGCGGGTAGATGTAGGTATTACGGACCATGAACTCTTTCAGAATGTCGTTCTGAATCGTGCCGGACAGCTGGTCCTGGCTGACGCCCTGCTCTTCCGCCGCAACCACGTAGCCGGCGAGCACCGGCAGCACGGCGCCGTTCATGGTCATGGAGACAGACATCTGATCGAGCGGGATGCCGTCGAAGAGGATCTTCATGTCCTCCACCGAATCCACCGCTACGCCAGCCATGCCGACATCGCCGGCAACGCGCGGATGATCGGAGTCGAAGCCCCGGTGGGTGGCGAGGTCGAAGGCGACCGATAGCCCTTTCTGCCCTGCCGCCAGGTTCTGGCGGTAAAACGCATTGGACTCCTCTGCGGTGGAGAAGCCCGCATACTGACGAATGGTCCACGGCCGGTTCGCATACATGGTCGCGCGCGGCCCTCGAGCGAATGGTGCCATGCCCGGCAGCGTGTGCAGATGCTCGATGCCCTCGAGATCGGTCTCGGTATACAGCGGTTTGATGGCAATGCCTTCGGGGCTATTCCAGGTCAGCTCGTCCAGGGGCTTACCGCGCAGCTCCTTGTTGGCCAGCTCGGACCACTGATCCTGCGGTTTTGATCGGTCTTCAGCTTCAGACATCTCAGGCACCCTCCAAACTTAGCCTCAGGATTATACCGGAGCTGCGCGAGCGTCTGGTGAGCGCGGACGCGTCCGGAAGCCCAAGGCCGGCGCAGCACGCCGCAGGACAGTGCGAGCGCCCCACGGCTGGCTTATGCTCAGGATCCACCCCGCGATCGCCCGCTTGAGAACGGGCATCCGGCCACCCTGACTGGAACGAACAGCGCATCCTGGTGATCATCCAACGCGAACACAGCTCGCCTCGTCTTCGAACCCGCTGTCGACTGCTTACGTGCTGGCGGCTACTGCGCCTGCTCGGTCTGCTCCTGGCTTGCGGCTGCGTACAAGCGTCAACCCAGCCAAACATCTTGCTGATCTACGTCGACGACCTCGGCTACGGAGACCTCGGCAGCTACGGCCACCCGGTGCTCAAGACGCCGAACATCGATGCGCTGGCTAACGATGGGCTTCGGCTGACCAGCGCCTACGCGCC
>JBCDGJ010000288.1:0-4738 GCA_038757945.1 Pseudomonadota bacterium | reverse complement strand
TGCTGGATGAGCCTACGAATCATCTGGATATTGAAACGTTGGATTCCCTGATCATGGCGTTGAATTCGTTCCAGGGAGGATTGTTAGTGGTTACTCATGACGCTAGGCTGGTGTCGAGCGTGTGTGAAACGATTTTTGTGTGCGAGGGTGGGAAAGTGACACAATTCAAAGGCGAATACGAAGAGTATAGGAAGCAGATGGTGGAACGACTTCGAGCAAGGTCGAAGCTGTACAATTTGAATTAAAAGGAATGGACGTTTGTCGCTGACGGTGATTCGTGTTTGACATAAATGATTGAGTTGTCATGCATCGTCCTACGTCACACGGATAAAAATAAAAAGAGAAAACAATGGAAATCAGTGACTGCTGTATCCATATGATGCGGAGCGCTGACCCATGAGCATGCCCTTGTGAAGCCCGGAGAGCCGGATCCGGTAGGCGGCCGTTACGCTCGATATGCGCTGATCGTGCTGATCGTGGTCTATGTATTCAACTTTATTGACCGACAGATTCTCTCGATCCTTGCCGAGGAGATTAAAGCCGATCTCGGTATCACGGATTCGGAAATCGGCTTTCTCTACGGAACGGCCTTCGCCGTCTTCTACGCCGTGTTCGGCATTCCGCTCGGGCGCCTGGCCGATGTCTGGGTCCGGCGGACGCTGATCGCTGGTGGGTTGGCGTTCTGGAGCCTGATGACCGCACTTTCCGGCACCGCCCGGAGCTTTTTCAGCCTGGCGATCTATCGATTCGGGGTTGGTATTGGTGAGGCCTCTGCAACCCCGGCCTCCTTTTCGATGTTGTCCGACCTGTTTCCGCCGCAGTACCGCGCCACGGTGCTGTCGATCTACTCCGGCGGGATCTACATCGGTGCGGGCATCGGCCTCTTCCTCGGCGGGGTGGTGGTCGACGGCTGGAAGGCGATGTACCCGGCGGATACGGCGCCGCTCGGGCTGGAGGCCTGGCAGGTGGCGTTCTTCGTCGTCGGTTTGCCGGGGCTGCTGCTGGCCCTGTGGGTACTCTCGTTGCGCGAACCTCAGCGTGGCCTGAGCGAAGGGCTGGAGGTTCCCGCGCATCCGGCGCCGTTCAGTGCCGCCTGGGCGTCCTTATGTTCCGTACTGCCGCCGCTCACGATCTATTCCCTGTGGCGCAACGATGGCCCCACTGCCGTTCTCTGGAACCTGCTGGTGGCAGCAGGCATCGCCCTCGTGGCCTGGCTGCTGAACCGTCTGGTTCCCGCCCCGCTGCAGTGGATCGCCCTCGGCGTCGGCGTTTACGCCGCGGCATCCTGGGTGCAGGGGCAGCGGCGTCTTGATCCGGTGGCGTACACGCTGATGTTCGGCAGCCGCGCTTTCCTGTGCGCGACGATCGGGTTTCCGGTGATTTCCTTCATGACCTATGGCATCGGCTTCTGGACGCCACCGTACATCGTGCGGCATTTCGGCGTATCACTCGCGGAGGCCGGAACCCTGCTCGGGCTGACGGCCGCCGTCGGCGGCTGGCTCGGTATCACCGCCGGGGGCATCTGGGCCGACCGCTGGAAGCGCACCAACCCGAATGCGCGGCTCTATATCGGTGCCCTGGTGCCGGTGCTGACCGTGCCCGTGATCGTGCTGTTTCTCTATACCGACTCAACCGCCGTAGCCTACAGCCTGAACTTCGTGCTGAGCGTGTTTTCCACGCTCTGGATCGGCGCCGCCGCAAGTACTGTCACCGATCTGGTGCTGCCACAGCAGCGGGCTACCGCCTCGGCCTACTACGTGCTGATGAACACCTTCGTGGGTCTGGCGCTTGGCCCCTTTGTGATCGGCCAGCTCAGCGATGGCTATGCGGCATCGGGCATGGCCGCTGATG
Organism: Pseudomonadota bacterium; assembly: GCA_038757945.1. Classification (GTDB taxonomy): domain Bacteria; phylum Pseudomonadota; class Gammaproteobacteria; order Pseudomonadales; family Azotimanducaceae; genus CALHVX01. The sequence continues at coordinate 2,887 of JBCDGJ010000288.1, read as the reverse complement.
TGGCCCTCAGGGCGGGGATGCTGACCTCCCTTGTTGTGCTGGTGGTTGCCGTCCTCGCGTTGCTCGTCGCGTCACGCTATCTGGCGCAGGATGAGGCATCGCGGCTGGATCGAGCGGCCGCCGTAACCACGGACTAACTCAGCGATGTCAGATGTTCAGCCGGGCGACGAGCCCGTTGCAGCGGGTCAGGGTGTGAGCGTGAATGGTGCCTACGACGCTGCGCAGCTCGAGCAGGCACTGGCCGATCCCGAGCTGCTCCCCCGCGCCCTGGCCTGGGCTGGCCTGACCGTTGCTCGAATCGATCGGGAACGGTTGCGCGCTGCGGCGACAGGCTTCAGCGCCATCGTGAGCGCGCGCGTTGCACCACAGTCCTACGAGGTGCTGTTCGAGGAGGAGACCTCGAGCGGCAGCGACGCGCGGCCGCCGACTGCGTTGACCCTGCGTTTTGAGCCAATCGGTGTCGACCCTGCTGCAGCCACGGAGTGGACGGCAGTGCTCGATCCGTTGCCTGCGGATGCCGGCGCGCAGGCTCGTCACTGGTTGCCGAAGGTGCTCCTCGCGCTGCCGGAGCAGCTCATGCACACAGCGCCGCCGGCGCCGGAGCGCTCTGGCAACGGCCGCTGGATCTGGATTGTTGCGTTCGTGGTGCTGTTGCTTGCGCTCGCGCTTGCGGTCTGAGGGCCGGCAGCTCAGCGGTGTGCCGGTCCACCCCGGGGTTGCGGTCGGCCAGACGTAAGCCGCCGGCAATTGTCCCCTTTCAGTCGACCAGATAGCGCTCCTGGAGGCGCTGCATACCCTGCAGCCAGCGGTCGTAGTCGCTGGTTTTGCGCTTGATGTACTCACCCACCTCCTTGTGCGGCAGCACCAGAAAACGCTCTTCTGCCAGCGTATTGACGACTTCCTCAGCGACGACATCGGCTTCGATCATGCCGTCCACCGCGGCGACACCGGGGCCACCGGCTGTCATGGGCGTTCTTACGGCTTGGGGGCAGAGCACGGAGACCTTGATGCCGTCCCGACCGTGGGTTATGGCGATCCACTCGGCCAGCGCTACCGCCGCATGCTTGGTGACGGCATAGGTCACCGAACCGATCTGCGACAGCAATCCTGCGGCAGACGCGGTGTTCAGCAGATAGCCGCCGCCGCGCTGTTTCATGCGCGGCACCATGTGCCGGGCTGCGTACACGTGGGCCATGGTGTTGATTTCCCAGATCGTCTGCCAGGTTTCGTTCTGAGTGTCGAGGCCTTCGCCGATCCCGACACCAGCGTTCGAACAGAAGAGGTCGATGGGCCCGATCTCCGCTTCGGTCTGCTCGATCAAAGCGAGCAAGGCCGCTTCGTCGGTAACGTCCAGCGTGGCCGCCGTGGCGGCGCAGCCATGATCCGCCGCGCCGGTGTTGATCGCCGCAGCAACGTCTTCGGCCTGTGTGCCGTTGAGGTCGGCGACGACGACATGCCGCGCGTGTTCTGCTGCGAAACGGGTGGCCATGGCCGCGCCGATGCCACTGGCACCACCGGTGACGACGATGATTTTCTCTTTGATGTCCATTGCCTGCGGATACTCCGTTGATATCCCGAGGCACCATAGACCTTTGTGATCGGAGCTTCTATATTAAGCGCGCGGTGCCATGGAGGGTGCCGTCTTCGGCTGCCCCTCTACTCTCTTGGCAGCGGAGTCTTCGCGGTGGGCTGCTCCCAGCGAAAGCGCTGCAGAGGTAGATAGCTGCAGCGGTAGACGGCGCCTCGTTGTCTTTACCTACAGGTACGCACGCCATGACAGTGCCGACTGAGCCCCTCCTGATTGTCGATGACGAGCCCACGGTGTGCGAGGTTGTCGCTGCGCTGGCAGAGACCCTCGGGTATGAGACTTTGCGCGCACAGACTGGTGCAGATGCTCTCGAGATACTCTCTAATCAATCGGTTGCGGCGGTGCTGCTCGACATTGCCATGCCGGACATGTCTGGGGAGACGGTCGCAGCCACCATGCTGGAGCGTGGCATCGATCCACCACTGGTGATTATGACTGGCATGGTGACCGATGACGTGCAGCAGTTCGTTGAAGAGTACCCGGCGAGCCGCTGCATTCTCGCCAAGCCGTTCATGCGGGCGGATCTAAAGACGGCTCTGGATACGGTACTGGCGAGCGGCAAACCGGGCGAATGAGCCGCAAGCTGCGGCTGTTCTGGTCCCGCGGTACCGGCAAAAAGGGCGGTCCCCGCAATGCCGGTGACTGGTACTCACCGCTGATCTGCGAAGCGCTGGCAGAGCGCCCGGTGGTCTTTGCTCCAGTGACGCAGTGTGATCTGGTTGCCGTTGGCAGCCTGCTTGATCGCCTGCAACGATCTCATCGCTGGCATCGCCTGGGATTGCGCCGCTCATTGACACTCTGGGGAACGGGCACGCTCCGCGCTGGGGATCGGCTTGCCGGCGACCATCAGGTTCTCGCCCTGCGCGGGAGCGCAACGAGAGCGCGTATCGCCGCCGCCGCGCCCGCGGTCCCCCTTGGTGATCCGGGGCTGCTGGCTGATCGGTTGCTCCTGCAGCGGCCGGCCACCCGCCGGCGGCTCGGTGTAGTTGTTCATCAGGCGCACCTCGGGCATCCCGAGCTCCTGGCGGCTGTCGCTCGGCAGCCAGACGCAGCTCTGCTGCCGGCGACGCTTCAGGTGCGGGCGCTGCTAGAGGAGATCGCGGCGAGCGAGATGGTGCTGTCCACATCGCTGCACGGACTCATTTTTGCCGATGCCCTTGCCGTGCCCAACACCTGGTTGGAGCTGCCCGGACTCGATGGCGGCCGATTCAAGTTTGCGGATTACTACAGCGCCTTTGGCCTGGAGCTCGAGCCGCTCACGCTCGCGACGGCCAACTGGGACGAGCCGGTCGGCACCTA
>JBCDGJ010000287.1:0-4791 GCA_038757945.1 Pseudomonadota bacterium | reverse complement strand
CTGCCACGAATCTTGAGCACTTTGAGCTCAATTTCGTTGTCAATCATGATTGATTCGCCGGCCCGCCGGGTTAACACCAGCATCCTCTATCCTCGCAATGCGTTTCGAGCGCCAATGTACCCTTGGCGAAGCGTCACGTTCTGTGACCTCGGCGCAAGTTCAGCGTGCCTTCAGGTCAGCGCTGGCAGGGACTGAGAACCTGCTCGCACTTGCCATTCCCGGGAAGCGCGCGAGCCCAGTGAAACGCCGTAATTTTCGGGGCTTACGCCGTTTTTTGCCCCCGCACACCAGCGCCCGCGAGCGCCTGCGCCGCTGCGCTGAGGCTGCCCGGGCCTTCGTTGAGTGACGTGCGCAGCGCGCGACCGGAGCGTTCTGCTTCGACGAGCAGCTGACAGTGTCGCTGCAGTTGCACATCGGCGTGCTGCAGGAGGGTCTCAAGCGCGCTGGCCTGCCGCGCCAGCGCCTGGGCGTCGTCAAAGAGGCGATCGCGCTGCCAGAGTCGATGCACCAGGTGCAGCACCAGCAGCAGCGTTTGCGGCGTGACCAGCGCCACGCCCGAGGCCAGGGCTTCCTGCTGCAGCCGTGGCTCGCAAGCCAGTGCCCGACTGAGCATGGCGTCGGCCGGCAAGAACAACAGCACCACCTCCAGGGCGCGAACCCCCTCCAGCTCCGGATAGCGGCGGGCGGCCAGTTCCTTGACGACGGAGCGCAGCCGCCGCACGAGTTCTGTGGCGCTGCCCGCAAACGACGGCGCTTCGTCTTCAGGCCGCGGATCCGGTGTCGGGGCTTTGGCGTCGATGATCACATCCCGACCATCGGGCAGGTGCACAAGCACATCCGGGCGCCGTAGCCGCCCGGTGCGATCGCGCAGCTGTGGCTGCAGCACGAAATCTTCCCCCGGCCGCAGGCCAGACTGCTCAAGTAACGAGGCCAGCACCACTTCGCCCCATTGGCCTTTGGCTGCTGAGTCCCCGCCGAGCGCGGCTTTCAGGGACAGGGTCTGCGCAGCCGTGCGCTCACTGGCGAGTCGCAACGCATCAACCTGCGCACCGAGGGCAGCGCGGCCCTCGCCGGCTTCCCGGTGCAGGCGTTCGAGCCCTTCGCGGAATCCGGCGAGCTGCGCCGCGACCGGCTCCAGCAGGCTGGCACGCGTCAACTGGGCGCGCTCGGTCGCCGCGCTCGCCTTCAATGCAGAGATCTGTGCATCGAGCGAGCGCAATTCCTGTTCCTGCTGTCGCAGCCGTTCCTCGCCCTCGCCACGCAGCGTCATCAGGTCAGTGAGGCGTACCATGAGTCCGTTGGCACGGGTGGTCTCCCTGGCGAGCTTTATCCGCGCGTGCACCAGGGCTGCGGTCGCCGTGACAAGCAGCCCGAGCAGAAACGCTGCCACCCAGAACAGCGGTTGCGCTGTCAGTGACTGCCAGGCGGTCATGGCGTTTTCCGGGACCGGGTGAGCTGATACCCTGCGGGGCCGTGAGCAGCGAGCAATCCAGCGCCAGGGTCTTGCCTCAGCCGGCGGGGCCCGTCCACCCGGTCGTCGTGATCGATGACGACGTGCTGCACGGCGATAGCCTCGTGGCCCTGCTGGATATGGAGGGCTACGCAGCGAGCAGCTTCAGCGATCCTGTGGTCGGTCTCGAAGCGGTGTTGCAGAGTCCGCCGACGGTACTGATCCTCGATCTGGACATGCCCGGGATCTCCGGGATCGATCTGCTGGCACGCCTGCAGAGCGCCGGGATCGGAACCAAGACCATCGTGCTCACCGGGACCCAGGACTTTGGCGTCGTCGGCGATATCGTGCGCCTGGGCGCTTACGATTTCCTGAGCAAACCGGCCACCCCGAGTCGTCTGCTGGCAACGCTGGGTCGTGCCGTCGCCATGACCGTGCTGGAACGCGAGAGCGAGGCCAACGCTGCCGCGGCGCAGCGGTCCAATAGGCTTCATGAATTCCTTGTTCAAGCGACGCCCGATCTGGTGTATATGCTGGATAGCTCAGGGAAATTTACCTACCTTAACAACAAGTTAAAAGAGGTTTTTCAGCTCAATTCTGAATCCCTGCTCGGGCAGCACTGGTCCTCGCTGTTTGACGGGCAGCAGACGCGAATCGGTCCGGAGCACGATCCGGCGGAGCACGCCACGCTGATCGAGTTGCTGCATCGGCGCTTCGATGAGCGGCGCGGAGCGGCCCGCAGCACGTCGGACCTGGAGTTCGATCTGGTGCCCCAGAGCGGGCCTCACCGCGGTGAGACCTGGACGCTGCAGGTGACCAGCACGGGCCTGTATTCAGACGATCAGCCACCGCGGTTTACCGGGACCTACGGCATCATTCGCAACATCACCTCGCGCCGCCGCGCCGAGCGGGACCGGCTGGAGCTGCAGGCCCAGATCCAGCAGGCGAGCAAGATGGAGGCGATGGGGCAGCTTGCCGGCGGCATCGCCCACGACTTCAACAACATTCTCGCCAGTATGATCGGCTATGCGGAGCTGGTGCAGTCCGCCCATGAGCGGCTCGCAAGCGACGCGCTGGAAAGCTACCTGGAGGAAGTGGTCACCGCCGGTCATCGGGCCCGCGATCTGATCGCGCAGATGCTCACCTTCACTCGTACCAGCCGCAGCGAGCCGCAGCCGGTGTCCGTGGTCGAGGTCATCGACAACGTGTCGCGCATGCTGCGGGCAGCGATCCCCTCCTCCATCCAGATCCAGACCCGCTTCGACCCGGAATTGCCGGATGCCCTGGCCGACAAGATCCAGCTGCAGCAGGTGCTGTTGAACCTGGTGATCAACGCTCGCGACGCGATCACCGGCACCGGGCGCATCGACATCAACCTATCGCGCAATGTAGATGAAGGGCAGCACTGTCACGTGTGCGGCGATCCGATCGCGCATTCCGCGCTCGCCATGTCCGTCGCCGACACGGGCCATGGCATCCCCGAAGAGATTCGCGAGCGCATCTTCGAGATGTATTTCACCACCCGCGATGGCGAGACCACCGGCACCTCCTCGTCGGGCACGGGCCTGGGGCTGTGGCTGATCAACTCACTGGTGCACGATCACGGTGGACACATCCAGATCGACAGTACCGAGGGCGCCGGAACCTGCTTCACGGTCTACCTCCCGGCGGCAACCGAAGAAGTGGCGGTGGTTGCCGAGCCGGTCAGCCTGACGCTGAACGGGCAGATCGTCGTGGTCGACGACGAGGTCTCTGTCGGCAGCTTCATCGGCGAGATCCTGCAGGATCACGGCTTCGAGGTGGCGGTCTACAGCGACAGCCCTTCGGCGCTGAAGTATCTGCACGACAACCACGAGCGGGTGGCGATGCTGATCACAGATCAGTCCATGCCGATGCTCACCGGGCTGGATCTGGTGCAGGCCTTGCGCGAGCTGAACCCGAAGATTCCGGCGATCCTCATCACCGCCTTCACCGGCGCCACGGACCGATCCAAGCTGCAGGACCTGGGCGTGGAGGGGTTCCTGGCCAAACCGTTCCGTATTGCCGATCTGCTTAGCGCGATTTCCCGACATGGCCGTCACAGCCATCTGGCAGGCTCGTGAGGACCCCTGCATACTGCTGGCACCCAAACCTTTCTCATCGGAGACTTTCATGACCTCTCGCCCGCGCGTCAGAACCCTGTTCGCAACCGTCGGCCTGGCAGCGGCGCTGGCCGTGACCGCCACGCCGGTGGCTGCGGATCTTCCGAGCAAAGTGAAAGCAGCGCTGGCGGATGAGAGTCGCCCCGCCAAGGATGCCGAGCGCGATCGCAATCGTCAGCCCCTGAAGACCCTTGAGTTCTTCCAGCTCTCCGAAGACATGCGGGTGCTGGAGCTGATGCCGGGCGGCGGCTGGTACACGCGGATCCTGGCACCGGTAATGAAGGAAAGCGGTAAGCTCTACGTGGCGGTTGGCACGACACGCATCGAAGAGTCACTGCTCACTCAACCGGGCTTTGAGGAGGTAGAAGTCGTGACCATGAAAGGCGACTTCAACCGGGCCGAAGGCGCGCGCCGCTTCGACATCTCGAACATGGCGCTGGACGTGAAGGAAATCGATCTGGCGCTGACCTTCCGCAACCTACACAACATCACCGAGGCCGGCCGGAACCAGATGAACCGTGCGGTGTATAAAGCGCTGAAACCCGGCGGGCTGTACGGTGTGATCGACCACACGCGCCGGCACATGGGCGAAGACACATCAGAGTCCTGGCGCCGCCTCGACCCGGTCGCGGTGATCAAGGAAGTACAGGCTGCGGGCTTTGAGCTGGTAGATTTCTCCGATGTGCATCATCGCCCTGATGATGAGCTTATCTACGAGGTCGGCCGTCGCAGCGTCACTGGCAATACCGATCGCTTTACGCTGTTGTTCCGCAAGCCGAAGAGCTGAGCCATAGACGCTCCACTGGAATAATGTTGCAACGTTCGCTGCTCACGCCCAGGTGTTGGAACTGGTAGACAAGCTGGATTTAGGTTCCAGTGCCCTAGCGGCGTGTGGGTTCGACTCCCACCCTGGGCACCAGCAGCGACACGTTTTTTCACGAGAAAAAACAGCCTCTTAGGGCTTTCGACCCACGCGCCTTAGCCCCCGCGTCACATCTCCGCAACACCAGCGCCCTGCTCGGGGGTGTGGCGTGAAGCTCTGCTACGTCCCGAAGAACTTCAGGGAAGAGACCCTGGCTGTTATCGGGATCGCTGACCAGATCATCAGCGATTACCAGGACCAGGGGCTGAACCTCACGCTGCGGCAGCTCTATTACCAGTTCGTCGCCAAGGATCTGATCGAGAACACGGAGCGCTCAT
>JBCDGJ010000286.1:0-4804 GCA_038757945.1 Pseudomonadota bacterium | reverse complement strand
GCCGGCACAACGAGCTCCCGATTCGGCAGCGCCGACGGCAGTGCAGCGACGGCGGGTTGTGCCGACTGCCAGCCATAGCCAGCGTACCGCCACAAGGCACCTTCAACGAAGCAGTAGCTCTGCGGATCCGCAACCAGGTAGTAGCGCTGTGCGGCGGACTCGCGCGGAAAGGCGTGTGCCGTCGCGAACAGCAGCGGCAGTTCATTGGCAGCATCTACCGCGCCGGGCGTCACCGGCGGCGAGACGACGCTGGTGCTCCCCAGGGTATAGACGGTGTCCAGCGGGCTGACAGCCACCCGTGGCGCCCCGGCTACGGGAGTACCGATGGGCACCACCCGCATCTGTGCGGCAGGCGTACCCACCGGCAGCTGCAGGTAGGTGCCGCCCTGCACGACCGGGACCAGCTCCAGACACCGGCCCGTCGCATCGATACGGACGCTGCCCGGCAGCGCCTCTCGCAGCCCCCGGCCCAGATCTTCGAGCGACTGCCGCAGATCACGGGCCAGCTGGCTGCGGGTCACCGTGCTGGCAAAGCCGTTGCTGGCATCGGTCAGAAACCGCACGGCCCCGAGAGAGAGAATCCCGAGCACGACCAGTACCAGCACCAGCTCAACAATGGTGAAGCCACGATTCGCGGGCGATCCGGGCCCCATCACCAGTTGGCCCGCACAAAGGAGAACAGCAGCGGACTCTGGCCCGGCGGCGTAACACGCAGATCGACCACCTTGATGTCCGTACCCGTAACGCCGAGAGCGGCCTGCTGCGCAGCACTGGGATAGCGAACGCTGATCTGTACCCGGTAGCCGGAGAATTCAGCCATGGGCACGCCGCTCTCGTCCCGTGGCGGCTGCTCGTCAAGCCCGTCATAGTCGTCGACGTCATCAAAGGCGCTGCGCGCTTCGCCGTCGGCAAATCCTGCGGGCGGCGAGCAGGGCGTCGTGGTCGGGGCACAGGGCGGTTCGCCACCTACCGGCGTCTGCTCGTCAAAGCGCCGGGCAAGAATCTCCTCCATGAAGGTTGTCCCGAGAGCTGCCGCCTTGGACTGCCAGAGACCGTCGGACTGGCGCTTGAGCGAGAAGGCCAGGGTGCTGGTGATGCCCAGCACAGCGATCGAGATCACGACCATGGAGATGATCGTCTCGACCAGCGTAAACCCGTGAGCGGATCCGGCCCTGACTTCAGACACAGGGCGCTCCGGCGGTGGCACCGGTCGGATAGATGCAGAGCTGCTCAAGCGCGGCGCCGTCGATCTGTACGCCAACACCGAGGCTCGGGTCCAGGGGCACCGCTCCGGCTACCGCGGCAGACAGCTGTCCACGACCATCAAACACCAGCTCCAGGACACTTCCCGCGCTCAGCGGAACCGTAGTGGCACCATTGGCGATGCGCACGCTGAGGCTACCGTCGGGTACGGACCAGTCACGCAGCACGCCATCGGCCAGAGTCAGGGTTTCGAGCGTAAACCCGGCAGCCACCGCAGAGAGACGAAAGCGTGCTTCCGTATCCTGCCGGCTGCTGGCGAGCTGTCGCGCATAGGCGAGCTCCTCGCGTACGTGCTGGGTCAGGACAACTGCCGAAAAAGCGTCGCCGGCGACGAAACGCGGCAGTGCTACAGCGCTCAAGATGCCAAGCAACAGCAGCACGACGACCAGCTCAACAACCGTGAACCCGGACCCGTGCATCGCCGCGCTCCGTCGAGCGAAGCCCGGTTTACGGCAGGGTTGCAGTCCCGAGCGCAATTGCACCGGTCGTCGAATCATAGGTCAGCAGCGGCACGACGGCGCCGGCAACGCTGCTCTGGCCCGTGTAGTGAAAACCGCAGTTCGTCCCGGTGCGAACGGCTGTGACGTCGGTGAGGCTGCCGGTGACAGCCGCCAGGGCCGCCGCGGCAGAAATCGACGGCGCGCCATCCTGCAACAGACCCTGATAGACCTCGACGCACTCGGCGGACGTCGAAACAACATCGGCAGCCGTATCGGTCAGTCCGTAGGGGTAGCCATTGTTGTTCGTCCGCAGACCGTTGAACTCCACCAGCGCCGTGCCCGGTCCCGGCTGGCTCTGCGCGATCCACTGAGCGTGAAACAGTGACAGGCCGGTGCGCAGTCCGCCCTGCACCGCCTCGACCACAGAGTCATGGGCTTCGTCGTCAATGTTCATGAAACGGGGCAGCGCGGTAGCGGCCAGAACGCCGAGAATCAGAATGACAACGACCAGCTCAACGATCGTAAAGCCGCTCCTTCGGATTTGCATCGCAGGTTCCTCTATGCGGGTGAATCTCAAATAGAGGGTAGCTGCTGTTGCGCCGTCTGCAGGCCGTCACACCGCAGAAGGGTCACAAACGTGAACGGTTTCGCACTCGGAACCAGGACCGCAACGCAGCTCACCGATTGGCAACACCGGACAGATCCCACAGCGGCAGAAAGATGCCGAGCGCCAGCACCAGAACCATGGCTCCGATGGCGATGACCAGAATTGGCTCGATGGCGTCGGTCAACCGTTTCAGCTCGTAGTCGACCTCCTCCTCGTAGAACTGCGCCGACTGTTCCATCAGCTCGTCGAGGGAGCCGGTGCTTTCCCCAACCGAGATCATCTGCAGCACGATGGGCGTGAAGATGTTGGCCGTCCGTGCCGCCTGCGTCAGGCTGGTACCGCGCTCGATGGCACTCTGAATGACGTCGATGCGGTGCGACAGAAAGGCGTTGCCAAGGGTTCCGGAAACGATGGCCAGACCCCGGTTCAGCGGAATACCAGCGCGGTTGACCATGGCAAAAGTCTGGCAGAAGCGCGCCAGCACGATCCGGTGCAGCATATTGCCGAGCAAGGGCATGCGCAGCAGCAGACGATCGAGGTGCCGGCGCCCGAGCGGAGTGGCCCGGTAGCGGCGCAACGCAAACACGCCGAGCCCGAGCAACAGCGCGATGACCCACAGGTAGCGCTCCATGAAGCCGGACACGGCGAGAATGGCCTGAGTCTGCCAGGGCAACTCGGCGTTGAATTTCGCAAAGACTTCGGCAAAGGCCGGGATGACGAGGATGTTCAGCAGCACAATAGCGGCGACGATCGTACCGAGCACGAACAGCGGGTAGCGAAACGCCTCGCGGACGCGCTTAGCGGCCTCCCGTTCCAGCTCAAGGTAGCGGGCAATCTGCCGGAACGCATCGTCCAGCCGTCCGGTGTTCTCTCCCACATGAATAACGCTCGCATACAGCGGCGGGAACACCGTGGGATGGCGCTGAACGCAGGACGCGAGGTCCATTCCCGCTTCGAGGTTGCCGGCGATGTCCGCGAGCGCCTGTCGCAGCACCGGATTTTTGGCGGATTCGGACAACCCTCGGGCCGCAACGACGATCGAGACCCCGGCTCGGGTCAGGCTGGCCATCTGGTGGCTGAACAGAACCAGCTCATCGATGGTCACCTTGCGCCCGCGGCGCCGTACCGGCGTGCCGGTGCCCGAGGTGGGCCCAACCGAACTGTCGGACGCAGTGAGCTCGCTGATACGCGTCGGGATCCAGCCGAGGGCAGACAGATCCTGAGCGACAGCCGCTGCCGACACACCCTCCCGCTGACCGGCGCGACGCTCGCCGCCGACATCCCGGGCTTCGTACTCGAACAGCGCCAAGATCCAGAACCCCGCTAGAGGGCGAGGCCGGTATCAGCCGGCTGCACGGGCAAAATCGGCTCGGTTGCAGGCAGGTCGTAGGACTTGAGCTCCTCGATCTGACCGCTGAGCCGGAGTACTTCGGCCAGCGACGTTTCGCCGGCAAGCGCCAGATCCAGGGCATTCAGCACCAGCGGCCGATAGCCGTCCCGCCGCCGGGCAGCGCTGACGAATCCGAGCATGTCGTCCGACCGGAGCAGGTTGGCGAGATGCTCGTTCATTTCCAGCAGCTCAAAGACACCGAGCCGACCGAGGTAACCCGTCCCGTGACAGCGGTTACAGCCACGGCCGGAGTAAAAGGACAGCGAGTGCGCTTGCGCCTCACCGAGCAGCGCGTCGAGCCAGGCGTACTGCTGATCATCCGGCGTCGCCGGCTCGCGGCAGTTTTCGCACACGCGGCGGACCAGTCGCTGGGCTAACACACCACGCAACGATGAGGCAACGAGGTACCCCTCGAGCCCGATATCGAGCAGCCGCGTGGCGCTGGCGATCGCATCATTCGTGTGCAGCGTGGACAGCACGAGGTGGCCTGTCATGGAAGCTCGCAGCGCGATTTCAGCCGTTTCCTGATCGCGAATCTCCCCGACCAGGATCACGTCAGGATCCTGGCGTAGCGCCGTGCGCAGCACCCTTGCGAAGTCCAGGCCGATCTTGGTCATGACCTGCACCTGAGTAATCCGCTCAAGCTCGTACTCGACCGGGTCTTCGACCGTGATGATCTTCCGATCCGGTGTGTTCATCTCGTTCAGCCCACCGTAGAGCGTGGTGGTTTTACCGCTGCCCGTCGGGCCGGTGACGAGCACGAGCCCGCTCGGACGCGATGTCATGAAGCGGAACCGTTCGAGGATTTCCGGGGGCATGCCGATCTGATCGAGGTTGGTTGCAGCGCCGCTGTGGTCGGCAAGACGCATCACGGCCGATTCGCCATGGCGTTGCGGCAGGGTCGAGAGGCGGATATCGATGTCCCGGTTCAACACCCGGATATCGAAGCGACCATCCTGCGGCAGCCGTTTTTCGGAGATATCAAGACCAGCCATGAGCTTTAGTCGAGACATCAGCGCCGGCGCTATCCGGCTTTCCTTGATCACCTGCTCGTGCAGCACACCGTCGATGCGGCGCCGGATCCGCAGTACCGATTCATCGGGC
>JBCDGJ010000285.1:0-4817 GCA_038757945.1 Pseudomonadota bacterium | reverse complement strand
CCCGGAACCGCAGGAGGCGGCACCCGCCTGGTCGCCGGAACCCGCACCGAGCCTCCTGGACCGCTGGATCGATGCCGGTTCTGCACTCATCGAACAGGGCGCCGAGAACCTCCGCCGGATGCGTCAGCTGCCAGCGGCGGAGCCGTCCCGGTTGGCCAGGGTGGTCGAGGCGCTGGCGCAACCGGTCATTCAGGCGCCCTGGAACCGATCGTTGGTTGGCCCGAAGCGACAGCTGGCCTACTTCACCGTCGGCCTCGAGGACATCAAGCGAATTCGCAGCGCTCACGGCGGCACCGTCAACGACGTCGCGGTCAGTACGGTCATGGAGGGGGTAGCCAACTATCTGGCCGCACGGAAGGAGCCGCTCGATGAGCAGTTCCTGCGGCTCATGTGCCCGGTCAACGTCCGCTCTGAAGATGACGACGCCCTGTCGATGAGCGGCAACCGTGTCTCAGCACTCTTCCCGCGCTTCGAAGCGCAACCGCTCGGCATCCCCGAACGGCTCCGCCGCGTGCGCACCCAGCTGCAGACCTTGAAGGCCGAAGGTCAGGCAGAAGCTGTAGAGCAGCTGCAGCACAGTGCGCCCGAGCTGCCGCCCGTCGCCGCACTGGCAACGCAGGTGATTGGCACCCGCTTCGATCCGACGGCGGTCGCCGCGGCCTGGCCGGCTCCGGTGCCGCGTACCCCGCCGCCCAGAGCGCTCCCCCACCTTGGCTTCAACTTTACGGTGACCAACGTGCCCGGACCCTTCTGGACGCAATACGTCGCCGGACATCGGGTCATCAACCAGTACGGCACGCTGATGCTGGGCGGAACGCTGGGCATGGGCGTCACGGCCAACAGCTACGCCGGCCAGCTGACCATCGGCTTTACGGCGGATCCGCGGCTGGTTCCCGACGTCGAGGCACTGCGCGACAGTGCCGAGCAAGCCTTCCAGGCGCTGCTGGATGCCTCGACACCACAGGCAGCGGACCAGGCTGAAGCCGAGGCAGCGGTTGATATTGAGGAACGCGCTGCGTGACTGCTGAGGAGCGCATCGACGACGCGCTCGAAGAAGAGCGCACGCTGCTGGAACTCCTGACCGATGCCCAGGCGGCAATGGCCAGGCTGTTTCAGCTGCGTGCCCAGGCACTGGGCATGTCCCGGATGCAGTGGCGGGTCGCCGGCGCGATCAACCGTCGGCCGGGCCAGACCCAGCGGGAGCTGTCCGACTGGCTCGGCATTGCGCCGTCGCCGATCGGCAAGATCATCGACCACCTCGAAGCGGAACAACTCGTTGAACGCAGGGCGGACGCCACCGACCGGCGCATCAACCGGCTGTACCCGACCGATGCCATCAAGCCGCTGGTGACGCCAGCCAAAGAAATCAGCGAACGGCTTGAAGCAGACGTGCTGAACGACCTGCCCGGCGGTGCTCGAATGAAGCGACGGCTCGGTCAGCTCAAGGGCCGGCTGGAAGCGCTCGCCGCTGCAGAGCTGGCCGATCGCAGTGCGGGCGATTGATGGCCTGCCCGATAACGCCCGGGCAATCGGTCGGACGCTCGACGCGTCCGGTAGACCGCGGGAAACTGAGCGCAGCGCGCGACCGGCCAGGGCTCGCGGCTGCGCCGACCGCACCATCGCTATCGCCACCGCTGCCGCACAAACCTGGCACCAGATCACACCGTCGAGCACGACAGAGCAACGGGGTACCAGAAACGGCCTTTCCGCTTTCTCCTCAGGCCCAACAGATGCGAAAATCACCCGGGCGTAGCAAGCGAAACTTCTGTCGCCAGCAGACAGGGCAGTTCAGACCGTAGTCAGGGGAGCATCATCCATGGCGGAATCAGCGCAGGTGCAAAACACCAGGGCGGAAAGCAGCGAACAAGCGGAGTTCCGCGCTTACTGTCGCGCCTGGCTCGAGGAACACCGGCCTGGGCCGACCGAGATGCCGCTGCCTCAAGCCGCCTATGAAGTCACCACCGCAGAGCACCGATCGTACCTGGTTGACTGGCAGGCAAAGTGCTACGAGGCGGGGCTGATCGCAACGGACGTCGCCAGGGAGTACGGCGGCCATGGGCACCAGGGACTGCAGCAGATCGCCAGCGCCGAGGTGCGTCGCGCCCGGGTGCCCTACTTCATCAACTGGATCGGCCTCGGCATGGCAGCCCCGACGCTGCTGACGCACGGCACCGAAGACCAGAAGAAAACCTACCTGCCGCCGATCTTTTCGGCTGAAGACATCTGGTGCCAGGGCTTTTCCGAGCCCGGTGCCGGTTCGGACCTGGTGTCGTTGCAGACCAGCGCCGTCAAGCAGGGCGATAGCTGGCTGGTGAACGGCAGCAAGGTGTGGACGAGTCTCGGGGCGCTCGCCCGCTGGATGCTGCTCCTCGCGCGAACGGACAAGAACGACAAATACAACGGCATCACCTACTTCATCTGCCCGATGGACGTGCCGGGCGTTACGGTCAAGCCGATCCATAAGATGACCGGTGAGTCCGGTTTCAATGAAGTCATCCTCGAAGACGTGGTGATCCCGGATCACATGCGGGTCGACGACGTCGGCGCGGGCTGGAAAGTCGCGATGTCGACGCTGACCGTCGAGCGCGGCGCCGCTCAAGGCGTCGGCGCAATCGCGAGCAGCGAAGCGCCATTGAGCAACATCAAAAAACTGATTCAGCTGGCCAAGGACACGCGGCGCAACGGGCGTGCGGTCTGGGACGATCCGGTGATGCGCGATCGCATCATGAAGCTCTACGAACGCTCAGAAGCGAGCGTGCAGAACTTTCGCCGGTTGGGCGTTGCACCTCTGAACGGCGGTGGGATGCGCCTGCCGCTGCAGGGCAAGCTGGTCGGTTCCGAGCTCAGCCAGGAGCTGCACCAGACCGCGCTCTCCGTGCTCGGCATGGCGTCCAGCCTGTACATCGGGGACGACAATGCCATCGAAGACGGCAAGTGGCCGCTGGGCTACATGAACACCTACACGGGAACGATCTCCGGTGGCAGCAGCGAAATTCAGCGGAACATTCTGGGTGAGCGCGTGCTCGGCCTACCCAAGACCAAGTAAGGCAGCGCAGCAGGACCAGGGGAGTACGCACGCATGGTACAGCCACAGAATTTCGGCTTCGGCGAAGAACAGCAGATGCTCAAGGAGGCCGCTCTGCGTTTCATGCAGGACAAGCAGCCGCTCGTTCACCTGCGCACGCACACCGCCGGTACCGAGGATCCCTACCTCGGCGCCGAGCGAGCGGGCACCTATGACCGGGAGGCCTGGCAGGAGATGGTCCAGCTCGGCTGGACAGCCCTGGCCGTTCCGGAGGAAGCCGGTGGTGCAGGCATGAACCTGGTCACCGCCGTCGGGGTCATGGAAGAGGTCGGTCGCGCCGCCATGCCCACACCCTTGAGCAGCACGCTGATGGCTACCTTTGTGCTGCGCGAGGCGGGAACGGCAGCGGCCATGCGCTGGCTCGGCAGAATTGCCGAAGGCAGCAGCGCGGCACTCGCCATCTACGGGCAGGACGGCTCGCTCGACGCTGACTCGACGGACGTCACCGCAGCGGACGATTGGCTGTCCGGCACCAGTTACTTCGTCCAGGATCTGCAGAAGGTCGACTTCCTGGTCGTCGCCGCCCGCAGTGCCGAAGCGGTCGGCCTGTACTGCATTGATCTGAAGAGTGACGGCGTCCGCTGCCAGGCAGACCGGATCGTCGATCTCACCCGCGATCAGGGCCGCGTGCACTTTACCGATGCTGCGGCAGACTGCATCGCAGCGCCGGGTGCCGGTGCCGGCGCGCTGCATCGCAGCCTCCCGGCCCTGCTCACGCTGGTCGCGGCGGATATCGCTGGCGGCTGCGAATGGGTGCTGCAGACCACGGCCGACTACGCCAAGACGCGGGTTCAGTTCGATCGCCCGATCGGCTTCTTCCAGGCGGTTAAACATCCCATCGTGAACATGATGCTCGCCGCAGATGAAACGCGATCCCTGCTCTACAACGCGGCCTGCGCCTACGATTCTGACCCGGAGGACGCACATCGCTGCGCCTACCTGGCGAAGTCGAGCGCCTCAGACACAGCAGAGTTCTGCGCCAACCGCGGCACCCAGCTGCACGGTGGCATCGGCTTCACCTGGGAGGTCGATGTGCAGATCTACCACAAGCGGCTGATGCACAGCCAGCAGCTGTTCGGGGATGGCGTCTGGCAGCGCCAGCGTCTGGCCGAGCTCGTCTAGCCCCAATTCCGAGCGCGTCTCGAACGCATCGTCGAGACCCCGCAGCCCACGCGTCGAGCCCGCGGCGCATGAACCGTGGGACTTCCGGGCATCAGTTCTCCCAGAACCGCTCCCACAGGTAGTCGTCGATGGTCTGCCGGAAGCGGCGGTCGTAGTCCACCTCATCGAATCCGCTGGTGCGCGCTGTGCGGCCCCGGCGGATCTTCGTCGGGTCGCCCATCCCCATGCTGGCCAGGGTCCACTTCGGCACAACGTCGTATAGCGCCCGTGCCAGGGCTTCGCTCGCGGCAAGCACCCACTGCTCATCGGCATAGCTTATGTTTCCAGCCCGCTGCTCGCAGCGCAGCACCTTACAGGTCGAGGCATCCAGGACCTCGCTGACGCAGGTCTCCGGATCGCGCTGCGCGCCGGCGCCTTCGCGCAGCACCTGATTACCTGCTGTCGGCAGCGCGGCAAATCGATACGTCTGTGTCGGCGCATCCTGATCCGGACAGATGCCGTCGACCACCCGCCGAATGGCCGTAACCGCCAGGAACTGCTGTTCAGCGTTCCAGTAGGCCCGGGCCCAGACGTCACCCGGCGGAAACAGCGACAGCACATCCGTACCCTG
>JBCDGJ010000284.1:0-4852 GCA_038757945.1 Pseudomonadota bacterium | reverse complement strand
GCGGCATTGGCTTTGCCCTGGCCGAGCGCTTTGCAGATGCGCGCATGCAGCTGGTGCTCGAAGACATCGAACAGGCGGCGATGGATCGCGCCGTGGCGCACTTCGAATCTCGCCAGATACGCGTGCTGGGCGTGCAGACAGACACCATGGTGGCCGAATCCGTGCAGAGTTTGGCGCCGCCGGCGAGCAGTTTTAGTCCGGCGATCGCTGAATGCTGTGCACAACGGTCGCTACCAGTTTTTTGTGCCACTGAAGATCATCATCCACCGATGGTCGCTGGTTTGCGGGCGGCCAGCGTGGCGAACTCGGCCTTGTATCGCTCGCCGTGCTCATCACGCTTGTGGAACTCGCCGAGCGTTTCCTCATAGCGCAGGATTTCCCAGGGTCGGTAGCGTTCGCGCAACTCCCCCCTTCGCAATAGTCCTGAGAAAGCGATCGGACACGGCACCTCGGTCGAAGTCAGGGGTGTCACGATGACATGCAGGCCGCCGGGTCGCGTGACGGTCTGCATGTCGTCGATGACCGCGTGCACGCGATCGGTCTTGAGGAATTGGAACACGACGGTGCAGATGACATGATCGACGGCGCCGGCTTCAAGCACTGCCGCGAGGGAGGCTTGGTTGATGTCGTAGACGTGCGAGGACAACGTCATGCCTTCCTCCGCCTGGATCTTCCGAAGCGTCTCGATTGCCGTCTCCGATCGGTCGACGGCCGTCACCTCGAAGCCATGATCGCTGAGGAAAAAGCTGTTCCTGCCGCGACCGCTGCCGAGATCCAGCACACTCCGTCCGGGTGCGGCCTCCAGCGCTGGCAGCAGCGCTGTAACATCGGGGTGGGGCGCAGTGAGGCCGTATTTCTTCTCAAGATAACGGCTTGGCTCGCACAGGAATTCGAGCTGGCAGCGCAGAGCGTCATCCAGCGGTTCCACTTTGTGCCACAGCTCGGGCTCGACCAGGTGCGGCCCTGCTGCGACGTCGATGACCCGTGCCGAGCGTTCCGCGCCGTCGGCATCCAGCTCGGTAAACCGTAGCGCGCCTGCATGCACCGTTAACTGTGCCCAGGTGCCTGCTTTGGTGTTGTGCTTGCGCCGAAACCCCTGCGGTACTGTCTCTGCGCGCCATTCTGGTAACCGTTTGTAGGTTCTGAGGTGGTTCATCGACTCGACATCGCCGGGTTCATGGATCCCTCACAAAGTGGAGGCGTCGCTCGGAGGGATCACCACGAGTGGCTCATCGGGCAGGACACAGTGTCTGTTCGCGCTCTGACCCATGGTCGCGTTGGTGTGATGAAGCGGGCGGTTGGCGTGGATGCTAGCGTATACCGGCATTTCGTGCATGTGTCCGCCGACAAAGATCGCCCGTTATGGCGTTCGGGGAGCGCAGGCCTAACCCCGGCCCGGGTGACCGCCGCGGGGAGAAGCCACTTGGTATACAAAGATCTGCAGCAGCGCGCGGATTGGGCCCCGCGTCTGGCCCTGAATCCAGCGCTGAGGCAGACTCAGGGGTCGTTGCTTCTGTGAGGGAGAGAGCATGACCGAGATTACGATGCCCGGCACCGATGCGGATCTGCACGCCGCGCTCAACGATCTGAACCTGCCGACTCTGCTCATGGTCATCACCCAGCTGAGCGGCGACGACGAATGGCTCAGCGAGCGGTATCGCCCGCAGCCGATTGTGACGCCCGAGGGCAGCCTGTTCCCGGACGACAGCGGTGGCTACAGCGACGAGATCGCCGAGGAAATCCGCGAAGCGGGCTTTAAGCTCCTCAAAACCCTGCGCGATCAGGGCGGCACGCTGCCGCCGGCACCGGATCTCGCCCAGATGCGACGCATGATGGAGTTCTCCACCGCTGAGCCGGTCGAAGACGCGTTCTGCGCCATGCTGCTTGAGGAAACCGGCTTCGTGGACCGTGATCGCGCCTGGCTGGATGCGCTGGAGCGAACGCAGCAGGGCAAGCCGATCGAGAGCTTTAGCGTCATCATCGTTGGCGCCGGCATGTCTGGCATCTGCGCCGCCGCCAAGCTGAAGGCTGCGGGCATCCCGTATGTCGTGCTCGAGAAAAACGCCGCCGTGGGTGGTACCTGGTACGAGAATCGCTATCCGGACTGCGGTGTCGATACGCCCAATCATTTCTACTCGTTCTCCTTCGAGCGCAACCCGAACTGGTCCGGGTACTTCTCGAAGCGCGACGAGCTGTACGACTACTTCGAGGCGTGCACGGACAAGTTCGGCATCCGCGATCACATCCGCTTCGAGACTGAGGTCACCGACATGCGCTTCGATGCAGCCGAAGAGCTGTGGCAGGTGACGGCATGTGGCACGGACGGCCGCACGGAGACCTTGACGGCGAACGTCGTGATCAGCGCGGTGGGCCAGCTGAACCGCCCCTCCGTGCCGGAGCTGCCGGGACTGGATCGCTTTGCGGGCACCTCTTTTCACTCCGCCCGCTGGCGCAGTGATGTTGATCTCGAGGGTAAACGGGTCGCCGTCATCGGCACCGGCTGCACCGCGGTTCAGCTGCTGCCGAAGACTGCGGAGCGTGCGGCCCACACCACCGTGTTCCAGCGCTCCCCGCACTGGATCTCACCGAACAAGGACTACTATCGCCCGGTCGAAGCCGGACTGCAGTGGGCGCTGAACCATATCCCGCTGTACGCGGAGTGGCACCGGGCACGCATGATCTTCGGCTTCATGGACCGCAACTGGCCAGCTGTTCCTGCCGATCCCGCCTGGGAAGACGGCGACCGGGCGATGAGCGAGCTCAACGATGGCCTGCGCGAGGCGCTGACCGGGTACATCCGCGAGCAGCTCGGTGAGCGGCAGGATCTGATGGAAAAGTGTGTGCCGAAGTTCCCCGTGTTCGGCAAGCGGTTGATCATCGACAACAACTGGTACCCGACCGTAGCCCGCGACGACGTTGAGCTGGTAACCGATGCCATTACTGCGGTGCACCCTCATGGAATCGAGACGGCGGACGGCTCGCTCCATGAGGTGGATGTGATCATCTTTGCCACCGGGTTCAACACCAACCACTTTCTCTGGCCCATGGACGTCGTGGGCAAGTCTGGTGAGACGCTTGAGGCGCGCTGGGGCGACTATCCGCGTGCTTACAAGGGCATGCTGGTGCCGGATTACCCGAACCTGTTCTGCCTGTATGGACCGAACACCAACATCGTTCACGGCGGCAGCATCATCTACAGCATCGAGTGCCAGGTGCACTATCTGATGCAGTGTTTGGCGCTGATGCTGGAACGACGCGCGAGCACTCTGGAGATTCCAGAAGCCGTGAACAACGCCTACAACGATGAGGTCCAGGCCATCAGCCGCAACCTCGCCTGGGGCCATCCTGGCGTACAGAGCTGGTACAAGAACTCCGACGGCAAGGTGGTGAACAATTCCCCGTTCTCGAATCTCGAGTTCTGGGAGCGTACGCACGATGTGGAGCCCAACCGCTACGCGCTGCAGTAGCTTCGGTTCGCTCATGAATGACTCCGACCCGTAGCCGGCGGGAGTACTGCGGGGAGAAACGTCTTGTTCCAGCGTGATCTTCAGCAGCTTGAAGCAGGGCTCGATCCGCTGCAGCAGCGTTTGGATACATCGATCGCTCGCATCGCTGATGGCCTACAGGAACTGCCGGTCGCTGATGTGCCTGCTCTGCAGGCAGAGCTTCGACTGCTCGATCGGGTCGTGGCGGAGGCACAGCAGTGGATCGCTGCCTACGCGTTGACCGCTCGCGGCCAGGAACCGCCCGCTGCTCCGCCGGGTGATCGCCATCGCTTCCAGGCCCGGTTCGGGCAGTTTCGCAACGTCATCGGCCGTTGGCCGGCAGTGCGGGAGGTAGTGCATCGGCAGGTATTCGCCCGCCGTCAGCGACTGCTGCAGCGGGACCTACAACCGGACAGCCTGCCCTGGGCGCACACCCGGCTCGCCGACGATCTGTTCAACGCCCTGCACCTCGCGCTGTTGCCCGGGCAGCAGCAGGATGCCGCCCGTGACTCCGGTGCCTATCCCGACATCGGCATGCTGAACAGTGTCTTCGTGGCACTCATGATGGCGACGCGCCGTCTCCAACTGGCGCGCCGTGCCGAACGGACCCGCTTTCTGGACGTCGGCTGCGGCATCGGCATCAAGGTGCTGAGCGCTTTTCGCTTCTTCAGCGAGGCGGCAGGGCTGGAGCTGGACCAGGGCTACGCCGCGGCGGCTCGACGGGTGCTTGACGGGGCGGGACTGGGCAGTGCGCCGGTGTTCGAAGCGAATGCGCTCACCTTCAGCGGCTACGGCGACTACGAAGTGGTGTACTTCTTTAAACCGCTGCGCGATCCGGAGCTGCTGATCGAGCTTGAGCGCCGAATCGCGACTGCCGTCAGACCGGGAACTGTGCTGATCGCGCCCTATCGAGAGTTTGAACAGCGGCATCGTTTCTATGGGTGCGCGCGGCTGGCGCGAGGGTTGTATCTCAGTGGGAGCAGCGTCGCGGCCGCGCGCAGGCTGCGGCAGAAAGCGGAATGGATCGGGTTGGCGCCCTTAACTCGCCCGGAGCCAGTTCCCGACTTCTGGCAGCCGCTGATCAGCGCCTCCCAGGCGAATGGCTACGACCTCTTCCGACCGGGCAGGCTGGATGGGGTGTAGCAGGCGTTCGGGCGGGGCGTCTGTTCGGCGCCGTCGGCTGCCTCAGCCGAAAACGCGATGCGCAAAGCTCTTCAGGTGAGTGATCTTCGACTTTTTCTTCGGCACGATGATGTTGACCTTGGCGCCGGAAAAGCCGTCGAGTTCAAAGCGGGAATCGGCGATGTAGCCGCGGGCCTCATTCTGCAGCGGACCGAGCGTGCGCTTTTTCTGTTTCTCGACTTTGT
>JBCDGJ010000283.1:0-4941 GCA_038757945.1 Pseudomonadota bacterium | reverse complement strand
CGTTCGGCGCGGACTCCGGCACCGTTGCGCTGGCGCTGGCAACGGGCGAAGCCACCATGCCCATCCCGGAGTCCGTCAAGGTCACCTTCAAGGGCACCCTGGCAGACCACATGGACTTTCGCGATGTGGTCCGCCAGGGTGCCCTTGAAGGTGACCTTAACGGACTCCGGGATGGGCATGGTGGCTTCGCCCGTTGCCAGCGCCAGCGCAACGGTGCCGGAGTCCGCGCCGAACGCGACGCCCTTAGACATACGCGTGTGAGAGTCGCCACCGATGATGATCGACCAGTCGTCGACGGTGAGATCGTTCAAGACCTTGTGGATGACATCGGTCATCGCATGGTACTGGCCCTGCGGGTCCCGGGCGGTGATCAGCCCGAAGCGGTTCATGAAGCTCATGAGCTTGGGAATGTTGGCCTGGGCCTTCTTGTCCCATACCGACGCCGTGTGGCAGCCAGACTGGTAGGCGCCGTCGACGGTGGGCGAGATGACCGTTGCGGCCATGGCCTCCAGCTCCTGCGAGGTCATGAGGCCGGTGGTGTCCTGGGAGCCGACGATGTTGACCTTGACGCGAACGTCGGAACCGGCGTGCAGCACGGTGCCCGGCGCTACGCCCACAGCGTTGGCGTTGAAAATGCGCTCAACGGCGGTCAGGCCTTCGCCGTCTTTGGTGATCACCCGGGAAGGCGCGAAGACCTGCGGCATCTCGATACCCAGGGTCTCGGCCGCGAAGGTCTGCAGCTTTTTACCGAAGACGATGGCGTAGGACCCGCCGGCGCGGATGAACTCCATCTTCTGCGGTGTCAGCGCGACGGAGATGTCCATGAGCTCCTGTTCACCGCTGGCGTCGAGCAGCTTCTTGCTGGTCGTATCGATGGTGAACACGGTGCCCGTGTCGACCGAGTAGACCCGCTCGAGGACCGCGTCGCCATCCGCGTCCAGCACCGGCTCGCCGTTGCTGTCCAGCTTGCGGACCCAGTTTTTCAGATCGATCCCGATGCCGCCGGTGACGCCGACGGTGGTGAGGAAGATCGGCGAGATGCCGTTGGTGCCCGCCACGATCGGTGCGATATTGATAAAAGGCACATAGGGGCTGGCCTGCTTGCCCGTCCACAGCGCGACGTTGTTGACGCCGGACATGCGCGAGGAGCCCACGCCCATGGTCCCTTTTTCGGCGACCAGCATGACCCGCTTGTCCGGATGCTGTTGCTGCAGCGCCTGAATCTCGAGCTGCGCCTGGTTGGAGATCATGCACTTGCCGTGCAGCTCGCGATCAGAGCGTGAGTGGGCCTGGTTCCCCGGGGAGAGCAGGTCGGTAGAGACGTCGCCCTCGGCGACGATGAAGGAGACGACCTGGATGCGTTCCTCCACCGGCGGCAGCTCGGTGAAAAACGCTGCTTTCGCGTAGCTTTCGAGCAGCGCGGTGGCCACGGCGTTGCCCTGGGCGTGCGCGCTGGCGAGGCGCTCCGTGTCGGCCTCGTACAGAAAGACCTGTGTCTTGAGCACCTCGGCAGCTGGTGCTGCGATGCTGGCATCCTCTCCGAGGGCCAGATCCAGCAGGACGTCAACGGACGGCCCGCCTTTCATGTGGGACAGCAGCTCGAAGGCGAAAGCCGGGGCGATTTCCGGTACTTCGATTTCGCCGAGAATGATCCGCTTCAGGAAAGCGGCCTTGGCGCCGGCAGCGCTCGTGGTCCCCGGCAGCGTGTTGTAGATCAGAAAATTCAAAGACTCTGCGCGATGCTCGTGCTGGGCATCCTTGATTTGCGCGATCAGCTCTTCGACCAACGCCGCTTCTTCGATGGGTTTGGGGTTGAGCCCCTGGCTCTTGCGGACGTTGATTTCTTCAAGGTAGTCGGTGTACAGGCTCATGCTGATCTCGCAGGCGGTCGTAGAGTGCGGGTACGGTCAGCCGGCGCTCGAACCCAGGGCGCGGACCCTGAAGGCAGTGATGCGCGGCGCGGCGGCTGGTCCCCATTTTAGCCGGAATTGCTCGCTAAGTGGCTGCCGATCGGTCGCGGCGCCGTTCGGGTGTTGTGGTCTGACCGGCCATAACCACGGTCGCAACACGATAAGAATGAGTCTCAGTTCACAGTTCCGCGCGCCGCTGCTGAGGTCTAGAGATGCCCGGGGCTATGCCAACGAGTGATGACTGGCGCGCCCTGCGTCTGGCGACTGAGCGCTTCCGCACGCAGCAGTGCGAACAGTTGGCGGCTCAACCGGCTGTCCAGCGCGATTGACAGTGGCCGCAGCGCCGTCGACGCGTAGTTTCCTGGCTGCCGCAGGTAGTCTCCTAGTGCGGTTTCCCCAGGCACCTGCGCGACCAGCGGCAGCAGTGCGGCTGCCGCCTGAACCGCGTCGGGCCGCTGTTGTTCGAGCAGGTGCGCAAGGCAGGGCAATACCAGTGGACTGAGATCCCGACCGGCACTGCCGTAGCGCTGGAGCAGCCAGTGAAACGCGGCCAGATTGGCTTTGCAGCGCAGGCTGATGAGCAGTGCAGACTCGCCCTGGCCTGTCTCGGCGAACAGGTTCGCGCCCGCCTCGTGTAGAAACTGAGCGACCTCCAGTGTGGGTCGTTGCACCGCCACGTGAATCCCGCGTACACCATGTGCGGTGCATTGATCGATCGATTGTCCCTGCTCGCAGAGGTAGCGGACGACTTCCAGTTCGCAGTAAAGGCATGCGTAGACGAGCGGAGTGTAGCCGCCGGTGTTGTAGGGCTGCTGCCAGCAAACACCGGCCCGGTCAAAGAGCGTGAGCAGCGTCAGCTCGTTGCGCCGCAGCGCATCGAACAACACGGGTATACCGAGGTGGTTGCGATCGTTCGGCGTAGCGCCGCGCTGAAACTGGCGTTGCACCCCGGGGAGGTCACCCGACTGGACGGCGATTTCGAGCGGTGTTCTCAGCTCCGCCATAGATCAATAACCGTCCCGTCGGCAATCTCTGCAACTTCCGCAAACCCTTCGACCTGGGCTCTGAACGGCTTAACGACCGCTGAAGGCGGAGTGATAAACAGCAGTTGAGGCAGCGCCACGGGCAGCGATTCGCGACGTGGCGCGCGATCGAGCAAATCGGTGAAGTAGATGATCGCCTTCAGGTCGTCCGGTGCGAATAGCTGCTGAGTATCCACCCAGTTCATCGCGTTCTGCAGCACTGCGCTGATGGCCGTCCCACCGCGACCATGGAGCTGCATCTGCCGGGGCAGCTCCGCCAGTGCCGCCCGCGACAGCTCCAGCATGTCGCCGCGAAATGTGGTGTCTGCACTGGTCAAGAACACGCGACTGTCGGCCACGTGCTCCTGCTCTAGGAGCGAGTCCAACTCGCTCAGGAAAACCCCCAGCAGGTCAATGGAGACCGACATGGAGGTGTCGAGGATGCACAGAATCGTGCCCTCCGGTGCCGCCGGTAGCAACGAGCTGAGATACACCGGTGCCGTCAGCTGCATTTGCTCCGGTGGTACGTAGTAGATATCGCTCGGTAGCTCGTCGCAACTGGCGTAGCGCAGGCCTGAACCGATGGCGAGTTCGCGGAGCAACGCCCGCCAGTCGATGCGTCCGCGGTACCGTTCGTCGATCAGTTCGGTTGCGGACTGTTCCAGATGAGTGCCCGCCATTGCATCCCCGCGAGGGTGGCTGCTGCGCAGTTCTTTGGCTTTATCCAAATCGTTCAGCAGGTGGCGCTCGAACATCTGGCGTAGCGCTTCGAAGGCCCCATGATCGTTGGGATCGGGGAGTCGCAGAGACTCCCGGATGTGCCGTAGCCCGTTGTCATCAAGCGCTGCCGCGAGGTCCTCGGCGCTGCACAGATGGCGGTGCACGTCCTGGCTGGCGCCGCGGGTATCTGCCTCCCGCCCCGGCGGGGCGTCCTGCGCGCCTGTCGTCGCTTCCTGGATGGTCAGGACCAGGGCCCGGTCATCCGCCAGGGGCTGCTCCCACAGGGACTGTAGGATCTGCTCTTCACTGAGCGCGTCGTAGCGTTGCCGCTCGGCAGCCTTCGTGCCCCAGGCGTCGTCGAAAACCGGACCCGGCCGCAGCCTCGGATAGGCCCGGAGGAGTCGCACGTTGATCGCGATGTCGCAGGCGATGGCCCACAGGAGCGGTGGCGCGTTTGCGGGCCAGCGCCCGTGATGGCGCAGGAGGATGTGACTGAGTTCGTGCAACAGGACGAGCACCATGGAATGCTTGAGCCGGCCCGAAGGGTCCGGTTGCGCATCCTCGGCAACGACCTCCTTGAAGAACTCGGTATGGATGAACACGTGGAAACCGTCGGTAAAAGCCGTATCACACAGCGCAGCCAGTGCCGGATGATCGTAGAGCAGGAATGGGACTCGCCGTGCAAGGATTGACAGCACCCCGTAACGGGGCAGACCGCGCTCATCCCCCTGAACGATATGGGCGCGCAAAGTGTCCAGCGTTTCGTTCCAGGACAGTTGGCCATTCAGCTTCGGCGCTGCCCTGGATTGGCCACTGGCGGGCTGGCGTTGCCGGGGCAAGGTGGAATGCAAGGATGTATCGGTTAACGGGTTGCGGATGGTCATGAAGCAGGCGCCGGAGATCGCCCTCAAGGAAGCAACAACCGAGCAGATTGTCAATCGACTGGTGCTCGACATGCTGCAGCGTTTTCACAGCGCCGGTTCTCGGCCCGAGCTGGACGCCCGGATCGAAGCGGTCTGGCAGGCCCGGCGCGGGGTTCCATTCTTGCCGCGCTCGGTCACGCCCACTTATCTGCGTGGTTACCCAGGCCAGGGGAAAACCACTTGCTATCGGGTGGCGGCGCAAGAGGTCGCGCAGCTGCTGGACATGGCGTTTGTTATCAATCCGGCGGACGACTATGTGCCCACGGGCCATGAGCTGATGCTGGTGATGCAGGAGCTCTCGGGGCAGGTCTCTGCCGTTGATTTTGGGGGTATTCCCAACGTTGCCAGCTACGCGACGCCGCAGGG
>JBCDGJ010000282.1:0-4954 GCA_038757945.1 Pseudomonadota bacterium | reverse complement strand
GCAGCGCCCTTGCCTCAGGCGCTACGTTCGCGTCGAAGGCGAAAATGAGACGTGCAGCCAGCTGTCGTGCTCGACCTTCCTCAAGGGAAAGGCTGCGGGCGATGCGGCCGGCGATCTCATCGGGGTGCCAGGCGCCCGCACAGAGCGACAGCGCTATCCACTTTTCCTGGGTTCTCCTGCTGGGCAAGGTGCAGCCGGCCTCCGACCTCTCTCGTCTTCCCGGTGTAGGACTGCGTGAAGCGCAGCGAGACACCGGTTACGTTATCGACCGTTCAAATACTTTGCCCCGGGGTAGCCCCGGAGCGTTCTGAGCTCAATCGGATTGAACCCTGGAACTGCTCGCAGACCGGCTGCAAGACGAAGTGTGGGCAGGTACTTGGGGAAAGGTCAAGGGCGAAAGAACTCACTCGGGTAGCCCCTATGCCACCGTCATAAGTCTCAGCAGTGTTTTTCAGCAAGTCCGGGAAACCAAAAGGCATCGAGTAGCGCGTAGCACGACCGTCAGGGAGCAGCGCCGCGCGCCCAAACGCGCTGCCACACATGGTGCGGACTGGCCCATGGCGTGAAAGAGACGGTCCTCAGAGGCCCAGGAAGCTTTTTTAGGCTCGAGGGAATGTAACTTTTTGAGTGTTTCGAGCGTTTACCAGATCAGTCTGTCAAAACCGAAGCACAGGCCCCATCGAAATGAGATCGCTACCGTTCAAAGGCTTCTTCACGCTTCGATGTTTTGCGCTTTGCCTGACGGGGATACTGTCTTTCCCAAGCGCTTCCCCAGCGAGCGAGAAAACCAGTGTGCTCGTCCTGGGTGTTCAGCACCTGAGTTCGCTCAGCGAATTCAGGCCAGAAATGCTGGACCAAACGATCAATAGACTCGATTCGATGAATTTCAATGTCATCGCCGTGGAGGCAATGCACGCTGAACTCCTGCGTGAGCTACAGGCACGAAATGACCCTGCCTTTGACGAAGTGCTCGAGCGCTTCGGCGGTGACCGATTGGCGTTGGCTGAGCAGGCTCAGCGCGAATTCAAACTGACGTTTCCTGAAGCCCAAGTCAGCATCAACAGGATGCTGACAACCACTGACCTACAAGCAGCCGACGCCTTACAGCTTTTAAAGAGTTTTCTAGCGACCGGCGATATCGCTTCGGCAGTGGTCCAGTATGAACAGCTCAAGCGCGGTGCGCCGGCTCAGCTGGAAGTTCTGCAACAATCGACTAAGACCTTGCTGGAAAAGCACCAAACATCCGCAAACGAAGTCTACGCGCTGGGCGTCAGGCTCGCGCTCCTGGAAAACGTCCAACGGATCGAATACATCGACAACTTCCAGGATGAGGCCCTACTGCTCAAACACTACCCAAGCTTCATGGCCGAATACGCTGACAGGCAGGACTATTTCGCGCGCGTCATGAGTCATGTGCATTTCTCCACACTCAATGAGCGGACCGAGTCTGCGGTTCAGCAAGGTGAACTGTTTGACTTGCTGGTTTATTTGAACAGCGCTGAGTTTCAAGCGGGCGACTACGAGGCTCAATGGCAAATCTGGCTTGATGCGAATTTTCCCTCAGGCGCCAGTGAGGCCCGCTACCTCTACTGGGAAATGCGAAACCTCCAAATTGCCGCCAGGGTGATTGATGTCACTGCTCGTCATCCAGGAAAAGTGATCCTGGTGATCATTGGTGCTGCCCACAAGTCGTTTCTGGAAAAATTTCTGGCGCAGATTCCGGCCATCCAACTGCTCTCGTTCCCAGGCGACGCGGCGGACTGAACCGTCGGCACAAGCCCCTCGCGAGCCGCGTCACCACCAGGCACTCGGGCCCACCCTGTCCGAGTCGTATTGCGCCGAAGCCCTCGGATACACTGCCAGTCGATATGACCGACTCGAAAGCGAAAGCCACAGGGCCCAGCCGCTGGCGCAGAGTATTGTGGCTGATGTTGCCCGTTCTGCTGGTGACGCTCATTTGGATTCTGTGGAGCGAGCAGCAGCCGGAGCAGGAAGCCTGGCTCAGGGACGAAGCCCAGGCGCGGCTGCAGACCTGGTTCCCGGAACAGATGCGGCCCGCACCGTCAGAGATCGGCTTCGATCCGGTGCCGCTCGGCCAGACCGGGCAAGTCCTGGTGGTGATGGTGCACGGGCTCGATGAGCCGGGCGGGATTTTCAGCGAGCTCACGCCTGCGCTGGAAGCGGCGGGCTATGCAACCACGCAGTTTCGCTACCTCAACGATCAGTCGATTGCTCTGAGCACCAATCTGCTGGCCGAACACTGGTCCGAGCTGCCGGCCCGGCAATCGGTGGTGCTCCTTGGGCACAGCATGGGCGGGCTGGTCATCCGCGACTTCGTCATACGGTGGTTGCCCGGACTGGAGCCGGACACCGCAATGCCCGAGCTGGCGCTCTTGATCGGCACTCCCAATCAAGGGTCCGAATGGGCGCGTCTGCGCGTCTGGCTCGAACTGCGCGATCTGATGGGGTCAGACTCACCGGATGAGTTCGGTCTCTTTGCGGGCCTGCGTGACGGCACCGGTGCGGCCAAGGTCGACCTGCGGCCGGGCAGTCGGTTCCTGACCGAGCTGAACGAGCGACCGTGGCCCGACCATATCCCCCTTCGCATCCTGGGCGGCGAAGTCCGGCTGAGCGATTCCGTGCGCCGGGCGCGCATCGACGCCTTGGAACAGCGCCTGGGCGATGGCGAATGGAGCGCTCGCTTTGAGCAGTGGCTCAAAGCTTCGACGGCTCAGCTGGGTGACGGCGTGGTGCCGGTGGCTTCGCTGCCGGCGCCCGGCGCCCCAGCACCCGATCTCGTCGTGGCCACGCATCGTGGGTTGCTGAGCAGCGATTTCCTGAACAAGGGCGAACCCCCAGCTATCGCCTGGACGTTGCAGCAGATGGAAGCGTTGCTTGAACGCTGATTCGATGCGTCAGCTTCGCCGCAAATAGCGCGCTGCAAACAACACTGTCGGGTCGTGCTTCAACTGCAACAGCCTAGAACAGCAAGGCACGCCCCTCGAATACTTGGAGATGCTGACAAGAACCCCATCCTCAGGACTCTCCGAAATACAGTTCGTACTCCGCAAATACTTCGTGAACAGACGTCTCTTTTCGGAGTTCAGTGAGAAACTGCGCAATGGACTGGAGCAGAAACACTTCCTCGTCAGGCTTTGTTTCAAACTCCTTATTTCGAATCGTCCAGGCGCTATCCACTTCTAGGGTATCCAGCGTGTAATCAAAATCAGCGATGACCTGGGCCTGCCGCTGGGCCGTGGTCGCCGCTAGCCGCGACACCGAGTTATGCTCAGTACATGAGTATCGATTTACGCCCACATCTTGGCACGCTGTTCGTCATCTTTATGCTCGTCGGTTGCGGTCGCATCGATGCACAAACGCCTGCACACCCTGCTGCGCTCCCCGCTATCGCCCCCCCAACCTGGGAATCGGTCCCGGGGCTTGGGTACGACACAGAAGCCAAGAGATCCTGGGTGAATCCGGGGTGGTCGGAATACCTGGCCTCTGAGGGTCCAGCATGGGTGCGCCACTACACGTCGATTTCGGCCGTTGTCGACTCCTATGACGACCCCTCACTTCTGACCAAAGAGGCCTACGAGCTTGGGCAGGATCGAATCGTCGCCATGATGAAGAAGGTGCCCGACGAGCCGAAGACCCTGTTCATGGTTACGGCGCACTGCTCAAATCTTGATCTCAGCAATGCTTGCCACAGAGCGGATATTTTTGCCCGATTGCTCGCGTCGGATGAAGACAACCTGTTCGCTTATCTGGTCGCCTTGGACAGCGTGCGCGTTGGCTTCACGCACCCAAAGTCAAAGGTCGTCAAAGCGCTGGACACGATCACGATGAGACGCTGGATTTTGCAGGCCGCCCAAGCAACGCAATGGCGCGTGTACCGAGACACAATGATCCCCGAGCAGTATTCGATCGCACTCGAATACGTCCGTAAGTTCCCGCCAACTGACGCGAGTCAAGGAGCCTTGCCAGACCACGTACTCGCTTTTCATCTCAGCCGTCAAAAGTCTTGGTTGATGCGCTCACCCGGCTTCGAAAACCTAATTGATCTTTGCGCGCACTATCGCACCGTTGAGATCGCTTTAAGCACTGCCTGTCGAGCCATCGCTCGGCGACTAATGGACTTCAGGCAGGTCGAAGGCTACACGCTTAAACAAGCTATGGCGTCGCCCGCCGATGCGGCTTCCCCTGCCGGCCTTGCCCACTTGCGCTCCTGGAACATGTTTACCTATGTGGAGTCCTGTCTTCGACCACGATGGCTTCAACGACGGCCAGACTGGGCAACCCTGCCAAGGCAATTTTTTGAAGACTACATACAGGATCTGCTTCACGGCGGCGTCTGGCATGCACAACGGAACTCTGCAGTCCGCGAATTTCGAGTCGCGCCATCGGTATATGAGTTCCCCCCGGATCAGTGTGAGGCGCTCCTGGATCTCGACAGCGACGCCATGGGAATCGCGCTCGGCGAGAGAGATCCATTGCCAAACTGGCAAATCATGGTCAGGAATCACCGCCTTCAGACCGAAGACGTCAATCAGGTGAGTGACCGTTAGCTTGCCGAATTGATTGAGGCTGTCAAAAAGACCGATTGCGTGGATTTTGCGTTGGCTCGGCGCTTGAGCCGCTATCAAGCACGTGCACTTCCGGCACTTCTGGACCTGCTGTGCTATCCAGTATCCATCCAACAGATGGAGGGCTATCACGTACGTTCGACCGCAGCGAGCGCCATTGCCCGAATGGATGTGCCAATGATGTTGCCTCAACTGCTTGAGCAGTACGCGCGTCACTCCAACCGTGAAACGCCATGCGCGGAGACCGATGCACTGAATCGGCTGATCAAGCCAGATTCAATCTCCCTCAGAGAAGAACCAGTGACCGGTGTCGATTCCGATTGGAAGGCGCTTACTCACCTTATCGTTTGTGATCCTGAATCCTTGTT
>JBCDGJ010000281.1:0-5001 GCA_038757945.1 Pseudomonadota bacterium | reverse complement strand
TGAAGTTGTAGCCGATGCGCGGATCGGAGCCGATGCCGCGGCGGACGGCGTCGATGTCGGCGCCGAGCCGCTCGGCCAGGTTGGCAAACTCGTTCATGAGGCTGATGCGCGTCGCGAGCATGACGTTGGCTGCATACTTGGTGAGCTCGGCAGAGCGCACATCCATGTGCAGGACCTTGTCATGATTGCGGTTGAAGGGCGCGTACAGCTCATCGAGCTTGCGGGCGCTGTCGGGGTTCTCGGTGCCGATGATGATGCGGTCCGGCTTCATGAAGTCGCCAATGGCAGCGCCTTCCTTCAGGAACTCTGGATTTGAGACGACATCGAACTCGATCGCGACGTTGCGTTCCGCAAGGGTCTCGGCAATGCGCGCCCGGACCTTGTCGCCGGTCCCGACCGGTACCGTAGACTTGTCGATGACGATCTTGGGCGCCTGCATATGGCGGCCGATGGTTTCTGCCACGTTCAGCACGTACTGCAGGTCGGCGGAGCCATCCTCGTCAGAGGGTGTTCCAACCGCAATGAACAGCAGTTCACCGTGCGCAACGCCGGCCTCGGGGCTCGATTCGAAGCGCAGCCGGCCATTGGCCGTATTGTTGCGCACCATTGCCTCGAGGCCCGGCTCGTAGATTGGAATATGGCCGTCGTTCAGTGCGTCGACCTTGGCCTGATCGATGTCGACGCACAGCACGTCGTTGCCCATTTCGGCAAAACAGGTTCCGGTGACCAGGCCGACGTAGCCGGTCCCAAACAGAGTCAGTTTCATGATTCGGTTCCAACAAGAAGTGGGCTTTAGAGCACCGCTTCGATCAGGTACGGCCCCGGTGTTGCCAGGCTGTGTTCGAGGGCGCTGCTCAAGGCCCCTGCGGAACTCGCCTGGGTTCCGGGAACCCCCATGCCTGCGGCAAGGGCTACCCAGTCCAGATTCGGGCGATCCAGCTCCATCATGTCCATGGCGCGGCGGCCTGGGTTGTGAGCGCCGACACGCATGAACTCGACCTGTAGGATGGCATATTTGCGGTTCGCAAATATGATGGTTGTTACATCAAGTTGTTCGCGAGCCTGGGTCCAAAGTGCCTGCAGCGTATACATTCCGCTGCCATCTGCTTGAAGGTCGATTACACGGCGGTCCGGGCAGGCGATGGCCGCTCCGGTCGCTGCCGGTATGCCCATGCCGATCGCGCCACCGGTCAGGTCCAGCCAGTCGTGCGGGGCTGCTGCCGCGGTAGCGCCGGGAATGCCGAAGCCGCCGGTGGCGGCCTCGTTGACGATGATCGCCTGCTCTGGCATCAGATGCGCCAGCGCCTGAGCGATACTTTGGGGGTTGAGCGCTCCCTGCGGCAGCGCGGGGCGCTCGAGCTCGGGCACCGCGGCCGGCGCACTGCCGCCAACGGCATCGAGCAGGGCCAGCAGCGCTGCCGCCGTATCTTCGCCCGGTGCCGTCAGCGTGTGGCACTGACAGCTGGCCGGTGTCAGCTCGCTTGGCACTCCCGGGTAGGCGAAGAAGCTCACCGGTGCCTTGGTATCCACCAGGATCAGGTGCTCGAACGCCGACAGGGTCTCGATGGCCTGCTCTGCAAAGTAGGGTAGTCGGCGGATGCCCGGGCGCCCGGCGCCGCGTTCGATGCGGGCGATAAAGGTATCACCGATCAGCGTCGCCCCGGTGCGTGCCGCAAGCTCGCCAAGCCGCATGAGGTTGGCCCCGATCACGGCGTTGCCGTTGACCAGCAGCGCGGTCGGCGCGTCGCTGCGCAGGATCGCGGCAAGCGCATCGATGTCGGCTGCAGGCTGGCGTAACGAGCCGACCTCGGCCGTCACCGGTGCCTGCGTGGCCGCCGGGGACCAGGCCGTATCTGCGGGCAGAATCAGCGATGCGATCTGTCCTGGCGGCGCCATGGCCGCAGCAATGGCTTCGGCACCCGTCGCGGCGATTTCATCGGCGCTCTCGCAGGTCCTGATCCAGCTCGAAACCGGGGCTGCGAAACCCTCGATGTCGGCCGTCAGCGGTGCATCCAGTGCACGGTGATAGGTGGCGTGTTCCCCGATCACGTTGACGATCGGGCTGTGGGCGCGGCGGGCGTTGTGCAGGTTGGCGAGACCATTGGCGAGGCCCGGACCAAGGTGCAGCAGCGTACAGGCGGGCTTGCCGGCCATGCGTGCGTACCCGTCAGCCGCGCCCGTGACCCCGCCCTCGAACAGTCCGAGCACGCAGCGCATGCAGGGCTCGTTGTCGAGCGCGGCGACGAAGTGCATTTCCGACGTGCCAGGGTTGCTGAAGCAGGTGTCGACGCCGTTGTGCAGCAGGGTTGCAATCAGGGCGTCGGCGCCGTTTGGCGCGTTAGTTGCACTCATGGAGTTTCTCTTCTGCCGGATCTGCGCGAGTGTAGGAGTGCAGTCGGCGCCATTGCAATTCAAGGCTGATCAATTAGGCTCACCAGCTTTCCTGCGATCCGGTGGCACCCATGAACTCAGCAGCGGCTGATCACAATTACGACTACGATCTCGTGGTCCTCGGCGCTGGTTCCGGCGGGGTGCGGGCAGCCCGCATGGCCGCCACCCACGGTGCGCGGGTCGCGGTCGTAGAGAATCGTTTTCTCGGTGGAACCTGCGTCAACGTCGGCTGTGTTCCGAAGAAGCTGTTTGTGTACGGCTCACACTTTGCCGAAGACTTCGCAACGGCTGCGGGTTATGGCTGGCAGCTGCCGAGACCGGATTTCGACTGGCCGACGCTGCGGGACAACAAGACCCGGGAGATCGAGCGGCTCAACGGCGTTTACGCCAACCTGCTCGACGGTGCCGGAGTCGAGCGGGTCTGGGGCACTGCAACGTTTGTGGATCCGCATCACGTGGCGGTGGGCGAGCGAACGCTGAGCGCTGACCGGGTGCTCATCGCGACCGGGGGACGCCCGGTTGTCCCGGACATTCCCGGCCGTGAGCACGCGCTCGTTTCTGACGACCTGTTTTACCTCGACGCGTTGCCCCGGCGTGCCGCCGTGGTTGGCGGTGGCTACATCGGCGTCGAGTTTGCCGGCATCCTCAACGGGCTCGGGGTCGAGACGCACCTGCTCTACCGCCGCGAGCTGTTCCTGCGGGGTTTTGACCAGTCGATTCGCGAGTTCGTGCGCGACGAGCTCAGTGCCAAGGGGATTCACCTGCACTTCAACATCAACGTGGACGCGATCGAAGCCACGGCCTCGGGCAAAGGCCTGAAGCTGACCGATGGCAGCTACCACGAGGTGGATCAGGTGCTGTTCGCCACCGGCCGGGTGCCGAACACCGATGGTCTCAACATCGAGGCCTCGGGTGTGGCGCTCGGCAGCGGCGGCGAAGTGCTGGTCGACGAGCAGTATCAGACCAGCGTGCCAAACATCTATGCGCTGGGCGACGTCACCGATCGTGTGCAGCTGACCCCGGTCGCCATCGCCGAGGCCATGGTGCTGACCGACAACCTCTACACCGATAAGCCGCCCCGCACCCTGGACTACGACAACATTGCCACTGCCGTGTTCTGCCAGCCCAACATCGGTACCGTCGGCCTGACCGAAAAAGAGGCGCGGGCGCAGCTCGGCGAGATCCGCGTGTTCGAGTCGAACTTTCGACCGATGAAGTACACGCTGACCGACAATACCGAGCGCACGCTGATGAAGCTCATCGTCAATGCGGCCGACGATCGGGTGGTCGGCGCCCACATGGCGGGGCCCGAGGCGGGCGAGATCATTCAGGGCCTGGCTATTGCCCTTAAGGCCCAGCTCACCAAGGCGCAGTTCGATCAGACTATCGGTATTCATCCGACCGCCGCCGAAGAATTCGTCACCATGAGGACCGCCCGTGCGTAAACCTGTTCTGCTCTCG
The DNA here is from genome assembly GCA_038757945.1 of Pseudomonadota bacterium. GTDB lineage: Bacteria > Pseudomonadota > Gammaproteobacteria > Pseudomonadales > Azotimanducaceae > CALHVX01. Next base: position 1,149 of record JBCDGJ010000281.1, on the reverse strand, counting down.
TGCTGTCTGTTGGGGACGCTTCTCTCCGGCTGCGGGTCTATGGACGCCGTGCAGCCGACCAGCGGCCCGCGGAACGTCGTTCTGTTCCTCGGCGACGGTATGGGCATCAGCACGATCACGGCGGCCCGCATCCACGCGGGTCAGAAGCAGGGGCTGCCCGGCGAGGCGTACAGCCTCGCGTTCGAGAAGCTGCCTAACGTTGCTCTGATCAAGACCTACAACACGGATCTGCAGGTCCCGGACAGCGCCGGGACGATGTCGGCGCTGGTTACGGGGGTGAAGACTCGGGCCGGCGTGCTCAGCATTCCTCCGTCCGTGAACCGGGGTAACTGTCCGGAAGCACTGAAGGCGCCGCTGCCGACGCTGCTCGAGGAGGCGGAAGCCCTGGGCCTGCGCACTGGCCTGGTGACGACAGCACGCCTGACCCATGCCACCCCGGCCGCCAACTACGCGCACAGCGCCGATCGCAACTGGGAAGACGACACCACGATGCCGGTACCGGCAACGGGTGCGGGTTGTCGCGACATCGCCAGACAGTTCGTCGAGTTCGGCGGCGGTGACGGCGTGGACGTTGCGCTCGGAGGCGGACGCGCAAATTTCTTCCCCGAAGACACAATGGATCCGGAGTACGCCAAGCCGCTCGGGCGGCGCAAGGACAATCGCGACCTCGTGGCCGAATGGGTGGCGGCCGGGGCCGATCGGCGTTATGCCTGGGATCGCGCAACCTTCGAAGCTGCGCTGGCAACCGCCGAACCCGGCTCGACGCAGCTGCTCGGGCTGTTCGAGCCCTCGCACATGCAGTATGACGCCGATCGGGATACGGCGGCGGAACCCGCGCTTGCTGAGCTGGCGATTGCGGCGCTGGACCTGCTGAGCAGCGGCAATCAGGACGGCTACTACCTGGTCGTTGAAGGCGGCCGCATCGACCATGCGCATCATCAGGGGAACGCATACCGCGCGCTCGAGGATACGCTGGCTTTCGATGCGGCTGTAGCGGCCGTGCTCGAGCGCGTCGATCTCGAGGATACGCTGGTGCTCGTGACTGCCGACCACAGCCATACGCTCACGATCAGCGGCTATCCGGTACGTGGGAATCCGATTCTCGGTAAGGTCCGGATCCCCACCGGCGCACTACTGTGCGGTGCCGAC
>JBCDGJ010000280.1:0-5010 GCA_038757945.1 Pseudomonadota bacterium | reverse complement strand
GCTCTGCGCGTACCTGAATCTTTTCCCGTTCCCGGGTGTGGCGCTCATGCTGCCGGGCCATGGTCCGCTCGCGCACGGCCGTAACCACCGAGTCGAACCAGAACGCCACCGTCAGGCCGAGCAGGGCCGCCAGCGCAACGAACAACCAGATGGTCTCGCCCGACTCCGTGGTCAGCGCGATGTACGTCAGCAGAGCCGTCGCCGTCTGCAGCAGCAGGATGCCGATCAGAAAGCGGACCAGCCCGGTGATTCGGGGGCTGATCACGCGCCCGCCCCCTCCGCTGCCCTTGGCGTGCTGTTGCTTGCGATCGGCAATCTGATCGGTTGCGCCGTCAATCTGAGCTCCTCTATCGCGCTGTCTGCAGAGGCTACCTCGTTACACGCTAAGCCAGCACCCCGAACTCGAAAATTAGGGTCGTTTCGCGGAGAACCGGCTGCGCCTGTTCGATACCTTCGCACAGCTGACCCCTGCAACGACGCTGGATCTGTTCCTCCAGCTGCGGTCGCTCAACTGTGACGCGGCCGGCTGGTCCCATGCCGGCGTTCTGGGAATCGATATTCGCCACTACGCACGTTGAGACGCCTGCCAGCGCCAGTGGCGCGGCGAAGCGCAGAAAGCAGGTCGGCGCCTGCGGGCCGACCCATTTCTATTGTTGCGTGTTTAGGGCTAGGCTAGGCCGTCAGCCGTGGGTCGGGGGAGCCCAGCATGAAGCCACTCGAAGGCGTCACTATCGTCGAGTTCGCCACGATGATCACCGCTTCGCTGGCGGCCATGATGGCCGCGGAACAGGGGGCCAGGGTCATCAAGATCGAGCCCGCCACCGGCGGTGACCCCATGCGCGTCATGGGGAGCCAGAAAGCCGGCATGTCGGGCCTGTTCGCCAACTGCAACCGGGGCAAGGAATCGCTGGCCCTGGATCTGAAGTCGCCCGAGGCCCAGTCCCTCGCACAACAGATTGCGGCAGGTGCTGATGTCGTGATCACCAACTTCCGACCCGGCGTCATGGAGCGGCTCGGCCTCGGCAGCGAAGCGCTGCGGGCGCTCAACCCACGGCTCATCTTCATTGCCATCACCGGCTTCGGTACCGAGGGCCCGCTGGCCGGTGCACCCGCCTACGACCCGGTCATCCAGGCGCACGCGGGCATCGCCAACATTCAGGGTGGAAACCACCCGGCCCTGCTGAAGACGCTGGTGTGCGACAAGCTCACGGCCTACACCGCCTGCCAGGCGCTGACCGCTGCGCTCTTTCAGCGCGAGCGGACGGGCCAGGGTGAACACGTCGATCTGTCCATGCTCGATTCGAACCTGTTCTTTTTCTTTCCCGACAGCTTCATGAACCACACGCTGCTCGATGAAGACATCGAACATCGACCGCTGCTGGCAGACGTAATGGCGCCCACACAAACCGCGGACGGCGCCATCGTGCTGTCCGCCGCTACCTACAAGCAGCGGCAGGGCGTGCACCGCGCAATCGGGATGGAATGGATCGAAACCGATCCGCGGTTTTCCGATACCGCTGCTTTCCAGCGCAATCTGGGCGAGTATCGCGCGCTCATTGCCGAAGGCTTTGAGCAAATGAAGACCGACGAGGTCGTGGCTGCCTTATCAGAAAACGACGTCCCCTGTGCGCGGTGTCTGAGCCGTGACGAGGTCGTCGCAGATCCGCAGTTTGCGGCCAACAACTCCATGAGCGAAATCGTACACCCGCACCTCGGGCGGATGCGGATTGCCCGGCTGCCAGCCCGCTTCGGCGGCACGCAGGCGCCGGTGTCCCGGCCGGCCCCGCTGCACGGTGAGGACAGCAGAGCCCTGCTCGCCGAACAGGGTCTCGACAGCACCGCGATTGATGCGCTGATTGCCAGCGGGACCGTTGCTGAGCAGGTCTGAACTGCGTTCAGGTCTGAACTGCGTTCAGGTCTGAACTGCGTTCAGGTCTGAACTCTGTTCAGGTCAGCAGCCTGGTCAGCGCTGAGCGCTTTGACGTCTGCGGCCTGCGTGCCACAGGACCTCGCCAAGCCTGACGCGCACGGCAGGGCTGGGCGTAGGGGCTGATCGGGGCGGCGGCTCCGCGTGCGCAGTCAGTCCCCGAAACCACCGTCCAGGAGCAGTTCCTCGACCGTCCTGCGGCTGCGCGGCGCCGCTTCCCGCTCCCGAAACCCATCGGGCAGCTGTGGGTTGGTCCCCGCATAGCCAATGGCCAGCGCGGTCAGCGGCGTTGCCTTTCCTTCGAGGCCAAACTCCGCCACCGCCTTGTCCGGTTCGATGCCGATCATCTGATGCACGCTGAGGCCCCGCGCCGCCGCGGCCACGGTCAGCAGGGCGGACGCAGCACCGAGATCATGCTCGGCCGCTCGGTTAGGCTTGTCGTTGCGGCTGAAGGTCGGCACATAGAGCCCGAGCGCGAGCACCGGTGCGTACCTGGCCCATGCCTGATTGCCCTCTACGAGAACGCCGAGCAGCCGGGCCCACAGCGCTTCGTCGCTCGCCCGGTTGGCAACAATGTAGCGCCAGGGTTGTTCGTTGTAAGACGACATCGTCCAGCGCGCTGCCTCGAACACCGCGCGCAGGTCGGCGCTGGCCACCGGCCGCTCCGGATCGAAGCTGTACGGGCTGCGGCGCGTGGCCAGCAGCTGGTCAACGGTCTGTTCCGAAGCGGTCGTCATGGGACCCTCACGAGTGCTGATCGAGGAGTGGCCAGTCTAACCAAGGCTGGTCAGCAGACAATCGCTCAGACAGGCCCGGCTCTGTCGCCGAACCGAAGACGACTGGCGATGGAATCTGCAGGGGGATGTTGGGGAACGGCAGTGCCAGGTGAACGGTTGGCAGGACGCAACCGCGCCCCGCCTCGGAGCTCCGGACCGGAGACCAGCCAGGTCCCGGTCCGCAAGCAAACGCTTAGGCGTGTAGCTTGACCGGCAGTGCGGTGTAGCCCTTCACAAACGAGGAATAGGTGATTTCAGGCTCACCAACAACCTCTATGTGCTTGAAACGCTTAAAGATTTCTTCCCAGACAATGCGGAGCTGCATCTCTGCAAGACGGTTGCCCATGCACCGGTGCAGGCCGAAGCCAAAGGACATATGGGACCGCGCGTTGGCCCGATCGATCAGGTAGGCATTCGGATCTTCGAACTGCCGCTCATCGCGATTCCCCGACACGTACCACATGACGACCTTGTCGCCCTTGCGAATCGTCTGCCCGTGCATCTCGACGTCGCGCGTCGCACGGCGGCGCATGTGTGCAAGCGGCGTTTGCCACCGGATCGTTTCCGACACCATGTTCGGAATCAGCGACTGGTCTGCCTTGAGCTTGTCGTACTGCTCCGGATAGCGGTTCAGTGCGACGACGCTGCCGGTCAGCGTGTTGCGGGTCGTATCGTTGCCGCCGACGATCAGCAGGATCAGGTTCCCGAGATACTCGACCGGATCCATGTTCCGGGTGTCTTCACCGTGGGCGAGCATGGAGACGAGATCACCAGCCGGCGGCTGGTTGACGCGCTCGTTCCACAGGCGCGTGAAGTACTCGAGGCACTCCATGAGCTCGCCGCGGCGCTGCTCTTCGCTCTCGACCACGCCAGAGCCCGGGCCAGCCGTAGCGACATCGGACCAGCGGGTCAGCTTGCGCCGATCTTCCCAGGGGAAGTCGAACAGCGTTGCCAGCATCTGCGTGGTCTGCTCGATCGAGACCCGGTCGACCCAGTCAAAGGTTTCGCCGACCGGGAGGCTGCCGAGGATCATGCCGGCGCGCTCACGAATCACGGATTCCATCGCCGCAAGGTTGCGTGGGCCTACCACCGGGCTGACCGTCTTGCGCTGCACGTCGTGCTTCGGCGGATCCATGGCGATGAACATCGGCAGCGGAAACTCTTCGTCTTCGTCGTTGATCGTAATCCCGGTCTCTGACGAGAAGGTATTAAAGTCCTGGTCGACGGCCTTGATGTCCTCGTAGCGCGTGACGGACCAGTAGGACCCGACGCCTACCGCTGACTCCTGGCAGAAGTGCACGGGAGCTTCGTTCCGCAGCCGTTCGAAGTAGGACCACATTGCTTCGTGTTCGAACAGCTCAGGCAGCGCGAGGTCGAAGTCTTCCAGCGGCTTTGCCGCGACGTCTTCCGGAACGTACTCGCGCTTGACGTTGCCGTCCTGCCAACGGGCCTCCGCCGTGCTCATCGTGCCTTGGGGGGAATCGACCGCTTCACTCATGTTCGTCTCCTCGCACTGCGTACCGCCGCCGTATGCGACAGCCGCGCAGCAGCAGCGTTGTTACATTTGGAATTCAGGAACGTCGACAACCAGTCCTTCGAGGTCATCGGTTACCGGGATCTGGCAGGACAGCCGTGACGTCGGCTGTCGCTCCGGGTTCAGGTCAAGCATGGCTTCCTCGCGCTCGTCCGGCTGACCAACGGTAGCCATGTATTCGTCACGAACCATGACGTGGCAGGTTGCGCATGAGCACTCACCGCCGCAGTCGGCATCGATGCCGGGCACCAGATTGTCAATGGCTGCATTCATCAGCGACTGACCAACCTGCGCATCAACGGCGTGTTCGGTCCCGTTGTGTTCTACAAAAGTGACTTTTGGCATTTTCTACTCTTTTTGCTCCAGGGTCCTTGTCCGCACTCCCTGCACCGCTCCGGACAACTGCCCGGCGCGTTTCTGGCACCAGTCACCGAAAGCAACCCGCGGCGGGCTGTTCAGTCCCTGGACCAGCCTCCCGATGGTGCACGGGATCGGTCATGAGGGTCCGCCACGGGGTCGCGAAACCGCTTGACAGCGCGATTTTTGCACACCGTTAAAATCTTTACCATGGGTTCACAGCCACAGATGAGAACTGGTCAGGGTTGCTGCCCCACCGCTGCCAGCCGCGCGATGCGGTCCGGCCGGGCGCTGGTCGCAAACAGTCGCCAGCAGGCAGCTCCGGCGACCAGGCACAGCCCCAGCGTGAGGCCCGCCCAGTAGCCGTAGACACCGAGCTCGGGCAGTCCCAGGTAGCCCTCGCCGAGGGCCACGGC
>JBCDGJ010000279.1:0-5018 GCA_038757945.1 Pseudomonadota bacterium | reverse complement strand
CAGTTCTCGGCGATGCAGTCGACGTACAGGATCCCGTCGCAGTCGCCGGTGCACTGGAACCCACCGCCCACTGGCCAGGACGCGTTGACGTCACCCCCGGTGAATCGGGCGTGCACATCATCGATTACAAACTTCGTGACGTTCGAGAAGTTGCAGCCCTGCAGGCTGAAGCACTGGAAGCCCACGCCGCGGATCGTGAAGCCATCGGCGCGCGAGCCGCTGTTGATCTCCACCGCCATCCCGATGATGGACACGCGGATGTCGTAGGTGGTCTGCGTGTTCGGGTTCAGACCACCGGGCAGCTTGATGCTGAGCAGCCCGTTGATGTTGTCGTGCATCCACCCCGCATCAGCGGCCGCAAGCTGCGCGCGCTTGTCGGAGGCGTAGAAGTTCAGGATCGTCAGGACACCGGTCACCCGGTGGCGCAGCACCACATTGCCGCTGCGGCCGCCCAGCTGCTTCTGCCAGGTCGTGTCGCCATTGTCGGCCCAGCCGCTATTGTTGAGCTGCGAGCCGTCGATCCAGGGCCGGTTGCCGCTCGGCGTCGTCGGGTCGCGCCAGACTTCGATCCCGGCGCCGGAGGCGTTCGTGCCGGACGGGTTGAACTTGCTGTTGGTCCGATTGTTGCCGTTGTAGACGTAAATCGGGTCGCTGTCCTCATGGATGAACAGCCGGTCGCCCGGGTTGGCGTTCAGGCCCGCCCAGCCGTCGAGATCACCCCAGAATGGCAGGTTCGGGAAGGTCGGGTTCGCAGCGCCGCTGCCCGTTGCCCCCGCTCTGAGGTAATAGTCCGCCATCAGTCAAGGTGATCGTGGATGAAGAACCAGAACTCGTCCCGGATCTTCTCTAGCGTCGTGCCCTCTTTCTGCGCCAGCGCGCGGAGGTTCGGGACCCCGTAGTGCTTCTCGCAGGCGGCGCAGGCGCACTCGCTCTCGTCCGCCACGTCGTAGGTGCCGAGATGCCGGCCGTTACGCCGGATCTCTATGCGCTTCAGGGTCACGGCGTGACGTCACCCGCCGGCACGGTGTTGAGCTCACGCAGGTCCAGCTGCTCCAGTCCGTCCAGGACACGGGCCGTGCCCTCGAGATAGGCGAGCAGCTGCTCGTCGGTGACGCCGGCCGCGCGCAGCTGACGGACATGGAGAATGCTCGTGCGCGCCCGATCGACGAGATCCAGAAGCGCAAAGGCCGTCCCGATATCCGCCGGGGTCATTCCAGCCACTCCACGACGTGCTTCTGCGTGGGATCCACCCAGTCAGAAAGCGCGAGGCGAACCGTGAACAGCAACCGCCTGGCCTGCCGCAGCGAGCCATCGGCGGCGACCTGGTCGGCAGTGATGACGGCGGTGGTGGCAGATCGCAGGAACGGCTCAGCCTTGCGGAGCTCGCGCGCCTGAGACTGTTTCCGCAGGTGGCAACGCTCCTCGGCCGCGGCCGCGTCCGCTCGAGCAGCGGCGTCCTCGGCGGCGGCCGCTGCTGTCTGCGCACCACGGACGCACACTGCGTAGGCCTGGGCGGCAGCGTTGGCCAGTGCCCTGATCGTCTCGTGAGTGCCGACGATGACGGTGCGCGTATCGTTCGAGCTGCACCCTGGCAGCGAGACCAGCGCCATGAGCGCCACGAAGAACAGCGCCGGAAGCGCACCGCCTGACAGAAAGCTCAGCAGCCGCAGCTCGCTGATGAAGTGGACCAGCTGCTTCATCAGTCTTCGTCTCCGCCGATGTCATCGGGGATTTTCATGTACTCGCGACACAGATTGATCAGCGTCATGGCCGCTTTGCCCCAGCTGTCTTGGCGTTCGAAAGCGATGGTTTCCATCGGGTCGAGCAGGTCATCCAGGCACTTCTTCAGCCCTTCGACGCCGACCGAACCCCACTGCTTCGCCGCGGTGTAGGCGTAAGTCAGGAAGCTGTCGAGCGCGCGCTGCAGGTCGACCTGGTCGCGGCTGGCCACCGCCGCATCGACGGCATCGAGCAGCGCAAGCAGCAGCTCGTCGCCCCAGTCGTCCTCAGCCTCGATCGCGGCGCGCCACCTCATGATGGTCACCGCGAACGAGTTGAACAGGAACTTCGGGCCCAGGTTCATGAGGACCTGGTTGAACTGCTCGAGGATGAACCGGAAGGCCCACTGGCCAATATTCATGGGTACTCCTTTGCCCGGCTGGGCGTTGAGTTAAAACAGGCCACCGCCACCAGCCGCCCCTGATAGGGAGGCAAACAACCCTGCTAAGGTCAGGGAGGCATTCAACCGTCGAGCGGCGGTGGCGGTGATTTGGAGCGCGTCCCTGGAGTTGAACCAGGTCCTCCGGGTCATGGCCCCCGGTACTCTCCGCTGAGCTAAACGCGCTTGATAGACTTCAGCCGCGGATCCACATGACGGGAGCCGCGCTGTATCTCGAAGTGAACGTGGTTCGACATTCCCTCGGCACGGCTGGCTACATTCTGAACCGTGCCGATCGGTGTCTGGTTCGCGATGACGTGGCAACCCAGCTTGACGATCGGCTTGACGTAGAAGCAGCGGTACTTGCTACCACCTGGATCAGTGATCTCGACATATCGAAACGAAAGATCGTCTTCGTAGGGATACCCGAGCTTCGTCACGACGCCAGTCACGGGCGCATGCAAGACAAAGCCCACTGGCGCGTCATAGTCGACGCCCTTGTGCTTGCGGGTACCGCCAGCGCGCGACGCGTGCCAGTCTCCGGAACCCTGCTTATCCGGTATCCGCGGCGGGAGCGTTCCGATGAGATGCATCGGCTACGGGATCTCGTCGGGTGTGACTGGCGTGCCATCCGCATGCCGCACGATGGCTAGGTGCAAGTACTTCATCTGACGGGTGTGCTGCTCGCGAGCTTCCTTTTCCGTCTCGATAACAGCGTTCATGCGAGCCGTATCGGACCTAACATCGCCCAGCTCTCGCAGAATCGCCTTCTGCTCGTCATCGCACTTGAGTTGCTGCCGGTACAGATGCCGGATCACGGAACCGGCGATCACCAACAGAACCAGCAGAAGCCCAGGAGTCCCCATGGCGATTACTCGCTCGATCATCGACAGGGTTTCTTCGCCCACGGAAATCCTCAGCCCGGAGGGCAAGCTGGTTTAGGGATTGCTCCCAGCGGATCTGGGGAGAGAAAGGGCCGCGCAAACCCGTGTCCCGGGGGGAACAAGCAACGGGCAGACCCCCATCCCGAGCGCCTGCGGCAAAACTCAGGCAAAAAAAGGCCGCGCTGGACTCGCGCGACTCGGATTGTGGGCTTTGTTATAACGATTCGAGCATTCAACGGCAAGACGCGATTCCGCAGGTAGCTTGAGCTATGTTTCGTCACGCAGATCCAATGAGCCGCCCCTTCGAAACCCATTATGGACAGTCCTCAGCACTGGACACTAATCGCGTTCTCTCTCGGTCTCGCGGGCGGCGTCTATGGACTCTTCGCCGCATTTGCATCAGTCACTTCAGATGACACAACACAGAGAGTAAGAAGCTGGGTTAATAGCGGACAAAGAAAGCCCGAAGACTGGGGTGACGCCATCACAATACTGTTCGATCAATTGTTCGGCAGCGTCTTGTCAATTCGCTTTGTGGTAGTAAGTACAATTATCTCGATCATTACGTTCAGCCTTGTTAGCACTGCGCTCGCTAGCTATTCGGTCGGGGAGCTAACTGTTGCCTATCAGCCCGATGGCGGCACGAGTGTCGTTGCAACCCTCATAGGCACCTTCATCTCCGCAGCCATGGCGAACGCCATTCCGGACTACCTTTCAACCATGGAAACGCGGGCCGTTCTAGGCCACATGAACAACCGAGGCAGTCTGCTTCGCTTCTTGGCTGTGGACACTGTCTTCACAAGCGCTGTAGTCATGGCTTGGCTCTTCATTCTCTTCATCTCAGTGCGCGGAGCCATTATCAGCCTGCCCGACATGGCCGATTTCGTAATCGCAAGTTTCAATCCTGAGCATCGCAGCTTCGTTGGTATACCCGCCCTCATTATCACAACCTACACAACCTCAATCTGGGTATGGCTGTACCTTGTCGGCTCATGGTTTCTCCGCGTGAGTCGACGGCTGAGAGTTCTACTGCGATTTGACGAGCGCCCTATCGAGTCAATTGGATTCGTTTCTGCCCTTCTCGTCACAGTGTTGTTCTGGGTCAGCATGGCGCTCTGACTTGCGCTCTCGATGTGCTCCAATCGACCTGCGAGTGGTCAGGGACCTGCATCATTCGATTGAGTGGAATTGGGTACCTAAGTCGAGATGATTCCGCATTACCGCTCAGTTCGTAGCAAAGTGATGGTACTGAACTAGGTCAATTCGAGAGTCTGCTATCAAACACAATGCAACCTCACTGACGTACAGCTTGCGAACTGCAGCACCACTTCGGCTCAGCTTCTCAGCGCGCTCAATCATCGAAAGCGCTTCTTCGCCCATGGAACTCCTATAGCCCGAGGGCGGTTAGATGGCCCGGACTCCCACAAGGGAAGGGAGGGGAGGAGCTGTCAAGGGAGTCCGGGCACAAAGGGTCCCCGCCGTACCGCCCCTGGTTAAGAGGTTTCTGATGGTCTGACGGGAGCGGGGAGAGAAGGGCCTCCGCCTACCTTCGCGCTGTTTCCATGAAGAGGGGAGAACGCTATGGAACTTGGGGGCCAAAAACGCAAAAGGCCCGCCGAAGCGAGCCTTTCTAGGGGTTGGTTGCCCCACTTAGCAGATAGAGTGTACATACGCACATACGGAATGCAAGCGAGCAACCGGAACGCTCTATCGTACACTGCACCTATGAGCGCATCCGACAACGAGAAAAAGAGCCATCCGAGCAGGCTGATCTTTGCCATATTCGGATTCTATGGAATCGTACTTGCGTGCCTTGAAGGACTAAAACCTCTGATTGAAGTCAGTAAATTCATCGCATGGATATCAAGCGCTTGGCTGGATTGGACTCGTGAGCTTTGGAAGCTGTTGGCCGATCTCATCGATGTATCGCTTCCCGTCTGGGTAGCAGATGCGGCAAGCGGGACTGTGTACTTGAT
>JBCDGJ010000278.1:0-5059 GCA_038757945.1 Pseudomonadota bacterium | reverse complement strand
GTCAGCGCGCTGGGCGCGCTTGCACTGCTGGCCGCGGTCGAAGGCGTTGCTGAGGTGGCGCCTGAGCAGTTTGATGAAGAGATTCTGGTTATCGGGCTGTTCGACGAGCCTGATCGGGTGACGGGCGCTGCGCATCGCATAGATACCGAGGTGATTGAGGCGTTTCGCCACGATGATGTCTCACGGGTCCTGAATTTTGTGCCCGGTGTCTATATCCGGGACGAAGACGGCTTCGGATTGCGTCCCAATATTGGCCTTCGCGGTGGCAGCTCTGATCGGAGCCAGAAGGTCGCGCTTATGGAGGACGGAGTACTGTTCTCTCCAGCGCCATACTCTGCGCCGGCCGCCTATTTCTTCCCGCTGACGTCGAGAATGGTTGGTGTAGAGGTGTTCAAGGGCCCGTCTGCGATTGAGTTCGGACCGCAGACGATTGGTGGCGCGATCAATCTGGTGTCTGCTCCAATACCGCGGGAGACCTCGATGGAGGCCGCGCTTGCGGCAGGTAGCGACGGCTATCGGCAGGTGCGGCTGCGGGGCGGTACCCGCTCAGAGCGCACCGGCGTGCTGGGAGAGTTCGTGCACATTGGTTCCGACGGCTTCAAGCAGCTCGATGGTGGTGGTGATACGGGCTTCTCGAAAAACGAGGTTATGCTGAAAGCGGACCGCGAGCTTGGGCCCGGCGTGCTGGAGTTCCGATTGGGCTACGCTGACGAAACCTCTGATGAGACCTATCTGGGCTTGACAGAAGCGGATGCGCGCGATGATCCGCTGCGTCGTTATGCGGCCAGCGCGCGAGATCGCATGGACTGGGAGTGGGCTGGGGGGCGCATCGGCTGGACCCAGCCATTGTGGGGCGCAACTCTGACCGCGACCGGCTACCTGCAGACTTTTGATCGGGCCTGGGAGAAGTTCAACAACTTTTCCGGTGCCAACATTCGCGATGTTCTGCAGTCTCCCGATTCACCGTTCAATCAGCTGTTCGTCAACATCCTGCGGGGGAGCGACACCGATGGCGTGAGTGGATCCATTGATGATATTCGCATCGGTACGAACGATCGCTCTTTTCTGGCAGGGGGCTTGCAGGGCTCGCTTTCATGGAATTTCGGTGACCGCATCGAACACGACCTGAAGATTGGTGCGCGTTATCACTACGATCGCATCAAGCGGCTGCATGATGAATTCGGGTTTGAGCAAGTTGACGGCTCATTGGTCCTGAACAACCAGGGCAGGGCAATCACCGCTGACAATACCGGCGAAACGCATGCGGTCGCCTTGTGGATCCGCGATGAGATTCGTGCCGGTCGCTGGACCTTTGTGCCTGGCCTGCGCGTGGAACTGATCAGTAACGAGTTCGACAATCGGCTCGCCGGTCAAACAGTCGATAACGACTACGCAGTGCTCCTTCCCGGGATCGGTGTCAGCTATGAGCTTGTTGACGGCTTGACGCTGTTGGCCGGCGTCCACAATGGGTTTTCTCCGGCTGTGCCTTCTCTGACCGGGGATGTCGATCCTGAGGAGTCTGTGAACTACGAAGCGGGTGGGCGCTGGCGGAGTGAGATTGGACTCTTCGAGGTGATCGGTTTTTTCAATGACTACAGCAACCTGACAGCGATCTGTACCTTCTCATCCGGTTGTGACGCCGCTGAGCTGGACTCGCAGATCAACGCTGGCGAAGTCGAAGCGCTGGGCGTTGAAGTCGGTTGGCGTCACGAAATTGAGCTCGGGAACGGTATTCGCGTGCCCATCGCGCTGTCTTACACGTACACGGAGGCTGAGTTTCAGGAAGCTTTCACCTCAACGAACCCGCAGTTTGGTGAGGTGCAGCCTGGCTTCGACCTGCCCTATGTGCCGCCACACAGAGCAAACGGCTATGTGGGCGTGACTGGGCCCAGCTGGGGGGTACGGCTCTCAGTGACCTACGTGGATCGCATGCGTGATCAGGCCGGCACCGGTGCCTTTGGACCGAGTGAGGGCTCAGATGAGTCCACGATCGTCGATCTGGCGGGACATCTGAATGTCGGCCGTCGTTGGTTGCTTTCCGCCCGGGTCGACAATCTGTTTGATGAGGTGGATGTGGTATCCCGGCGACCCTTCGGCGCCCGACCGACGCGGCCGTTGACCTTCCGCGTGGAGGCCAGCTATCGCTTCGGTGATCGTTGATCGAGGATCCCACGGGCGGTCGGTCGTCGCCAGCGGGGTGATCCGCCAGCGAGCCTGCGTCGGCTGGCAGCGGTGTGCTCAACGGCGTTCGCTCTGAAGCCAGGTTGCGGCTGGATCGAACAAATCGGTACCATAGTTCGCCCGGACCGAACTATGGAAGGCGTTGTCCGCTGCCGCCCATGAGACACCTCAACTACAACCACCTGCTGTACTTCTGGACCGTCATCCAGGAAGGCAGCATCGCCAAAGCGGCCGAGCAGTTGAATCTGACGCCGCAGACCATCAGCGGCCAGCTCAAGGTCCTGGAACAATATCTCGGCGAGCCACTGTTCAAACGGGTAGGCCGCCGCTTGGTCCCCAACAGCACCGGCGAAGTCGTTCATCAGTACGCCGATGAGATCTTCACTCTGGGCGGTGAACTGACGCAGCGCGTGCGCTCGGGACAGCTTGGCGCCTCTCTGGAGCTGAATGTTGGCCTGGTCAGCTCCATTGCGAAGCTGGTTGCGGTGCGGGTGCTGGAACCGGTGTTTGCCATGCAGCCAGCGATCAAGGTGGTTTGCGTGGAAGCGCCGCTGGAATCGCTGCTGGCGGACCTTGCGGTACACCGACTCGATCTGATTCTCTCGGACAAGCCCGTACCCAAGGACATGCGGGTCAAAGCCTTCACGCACGACCTGGGAGAGAGTGCGGTCGCCTTCTTCGCACAACCAAAGATGGCGAAGCGCCTCGAAGCCAATTTTCCCTTCTCGCTGAACGATGAGCCCGTGCTCATGCCGGTCCCGGCGAATCGCACGCGACGGCTGCTTGATGACTGGTTTGAGCGCAACGGCGTGATGCCGCGAGTCGTCGCGGAGTTCAACGACAGCGCGCTGTTGAAAGCTTTCGGGGAGACCGGGGTCGGCGCGTTCCCGGCGCCCTCCGCGATCGCAGGCCGCGTCACGAAAATGTACGGCGTGAAGCCCTTCGGCGTGGCCGAAGACCTGGTCGAGGGCTACTTTGCCATCTCTCCGGAGCGGAAGCTTAAGCACCCGGCGGCTCTCCAGGTGATTGAGACCGCGCGGGCGACGCTCTTTGACTGAGATCTGATCCGGCGATTCTGAAGATCAGGAAATATCGATCTATTTTTGATAATAAATCGAATAGATGGTTGGTATAAAGGCTCGTAGATTACCCCTGAGCCCAATGCCAGGAAGGCCACGACCATGAACCGTCCCTGTGTTCTGCCCTCGCTGATCCTTTCGCTTGCGCTGTTGCCGGTGCCCGGCTTCGCCGATCACGGCATGGGGACCGTTTCGGTCGCCAGCGCCCTCACGCCGAGTGCCGTCAGCATCGGGCAGACACGCTCCGCAGGATCGCTCGGCGACGCCGCGGTGGTGCTGGATGATTCCTTGAACATCCTGGAGGAAGTCGTTGTGCAGGCACCCCGGCGGGTTCGCCAGAAACCGCCGATCGATGCGGCGCTGCTGCGGGACTTCCGCCGGATGGTGCGCATGCAGGAACAGCGTGAGGAGCTCGACTGGCTCAAGACCATGAGCAGGCAGGGGGCGTCCCGCCTCAAGGTCGGCTACGACCCGCATTTCGAGCAGCGCTTTCGCCACGCCGACCCGGCACCCGGTGGATCTTTGGAGATCAACCAGCGGCCGGCACTCATTCGGGTCGAGCTCCGCTGAGAGCCAATCGCCACTCGCTTAGTCGGTGGTCACTCGTACCGGGAGCAGCACCCGATTAATGACATGAATGAGACCATTGTCGGCGCGAATGTCTGCCAGCTGCTCAAGGACGCGCGGGTCCAGAATGCCGGGATCGGCATCGCCGAGCCGGAACCGATTAGGGGTCAGCGTTGCGCCCGGAAGTAACGTCTCGACCGCTTCACTGCTGAGGACGGCGCTCAGTGGCTGCGCTCCCGAAGTGACATGGTAAAGCAGCACATTGGTCAGCACCGGGATCGGATTGCCTTCGCCAAGCGTGGTCAACGCATCGACCAGAAACGCGAATGCGGCGTCTTCGTCATAGGCTCCGCGAAACCCGAGGGCGCGCGCGAGGCGGACGAACGCACGATCTGTGGGCGCGAAAACCGTCAGCTCGCCCAGCTCTCCGCCGAGCGCCGGTCCTAGCTCGGCGACCTGGACGGCGCGTAGCAGCAGATCAAAGTCGTCGCGGTTGTCATCGCCCAGACCGCCGCTAGCCGCGACGATATCGGTGATCGTCCCAACGCCGGGAAAGCCGTTGTCGATATCCAGCGGGATCAGTACCCGGTTGATGATCTGTACGAACCCATTGCTTGCTTCGATATCTGCGGGGGCCACAAAGCGCGGGTTGCGGAACTCAGGATCCGCATCAAAGATCTGCAGGCTGCGCGGGACGATCGATGCCCCTTCGAGCAACGTGGCCACCGGGTCGCCGTGCCGCAGATCTTCGAATGGCTGGGCGCCTGGGCTGACGTGATACAGAAGTACGTTTCTCAGCACAGGGATCGGATCGCCATTGCCTAAACCCGCCAGGGCTCCGGCGATCGTATCGAAGGCTTCCGCTTCATTGCGACCGGTGTATCCCAGGTCTTGAGCGAGGCGAAGAAAGGCCAGGTCCGTCGGAGCAAAGACCGTGAGCTGTGCTTGCGGATCACTCAGCGCATCCACCAGCCCAGCGGCTTTGACAGCGGCCAGCAGCACGTCGAAATCGTTGATGTTGAAGTCAAAGCCATCGCCGCTGGCGCTGACGATGCCCGCGATCGTTGGTTTTTCTGAGGCCTGCGCAGCGGCAGGTCCGGCGACTGATAGCGAAAGCACTGCCGCAAGCAGTAGGCGACTGATCATGAGAAGCGTTCCTTTGAAGAGAGAGCGGCACGCTAGGCGGTGTTGCGTCAAGAAAACTTGAGCGCGCCGTCAATGGGGCATCAAGT
>JBCDGJ010000277.1:0-5067 GCA_038757945.1 Pseudomonadota bacterium | reverse complement strand
GTGTTCGTTGGGCTCATCGACCTCGCCCGCGTGAAAGGCCAGGGGCACATCGCCGACGGTGCGCCTGAGCTTGCGCAACGTCTCGAGGAAACGTAACGGATAGCCCTTGTCGTTATCTTCCCGGCCCACCATGTTGACCCCGACAAAGTCATCGTGGGCATGCACGAAGGTGTAGATCTTCTCCAGGAAGCGTTCCGCGCCGGGCAGGAAACGCAGCACCGCCAGCTGGAACCGTACGGTTACGCCGGTGGCGACGGCATCGTCTTCGCGGAGGCGCTCGCGCAGGATCTGCACCACCTCGTCTTCGCTGATCGGCTCGCCCTGCGGATCGCGCATCCCGTTCAGCGGCAGCTGCGCCTCGAGGTACAGCAAACCTTCCGCACCGAACGCTTTCATATTCTCGACCAACAGATCCGCGAGCAGGTGGGGATTGCTCAACATGCCGTCAATGCGCGGCCACAGCGCTTCGAAGAACTCCGCCCGCCCCTCGAAGTCCGCATCCAGCCGCAGGGCGTTGAGCCAGGCTTCCCGCACGGGAGTGTCGAGCTTATCGAGCGGCACATACTCTGCCTGCTCGCAGGGACTCAAGCTGTCGAAGTGCGCCTGCGGGATGGTACGAAACAGCAGCAGGTATCGGTTTGGACCGTACTCATCGGTGCCGTAGCGGCAATTGTTGATCTTGATCTTGGTGAAGTAGCGATAGCCGCGCTCGCGGGCGCGCATGGCCAGGTCCCAGAACCACTCGGAGTGCACCGCGCCGGTGATGTGGTTGTGCAGATCCCCGCCCTTGGGCAGCGCCGTCATCAGGCGCAGCAGCTCATCGTCGCTGGCCGTGTCCTTGAAGGTTTCGAACCAGTCCGCCGCCGCGGCCGGTGGTCCGCACAGCAGCGCCAGGGCCAACAGGGCGCTACGGAACATCGAGCGCATGATCTCTCCTCAGTCGTCCGCGCCCGGAATCGTATCGCGGGTTTGCGGCCAGTCTTTAAGCAGCGCATCCACCGCTCGACGGCCGACGCGATAGGCCGCATCGAGCGCTGGATAGCCGTCATCGGGATAGGGCGCCGTGGTGCTCCAGGCGGCGTCGCGACCCGCAGGCGGTGTCGTGTAATTGCTGACCGTGCGCAGAATCAGCACACGGTCCGTATCGACCTTGCCGAGCCGCGCCAACCGACCCAGGGCGGTCAGGGTGCCGGCATCTTCCATGCCGCTGGTCATGAAGTTGGCATCCGCTCCGGCGTACACGCGAACCCAGTCATTAG
The DNA here is from genome assembly GCA_038757945.1 of Pseudomonadota bacterium. GTDB lineage: Bacteria > Pseudomonadota > Gammaproteobacteria > Pseudomonadales > Azotimanducaceae > CALHVX01. The sequence continues at coordinate 3,808 of JBCDGJ010000277.1, read as the reverse complement.
CCCAGCGATTCATGAGATCGCCATGCCAGTAAGTGCTCGAAGCCAACGTCTCGCCGAGGGTCACGAACGGCGCGCGCCGCGCGTTCGGGCGCTTCGCGAACTGCTTTCGAAAATCCCGCAGCGCGGGCGTATCCAACAGCGGCGCCTCACTGGTGAGCGCATAGGCCCAGCGCGCGAGAGAAGCATTCAACGGAAAGTGGATCGTATCCAGGGTCCAGTCGGTGTAGATGTCCTCCGGCGTATCCGCCGGCGCTTCACCGCCCAAGGGAATCTGCCCGTAGGGCCAATCGTCGGGAATCTCGCGGCCATCGATCTGGTAAAGCAGATCCCCATCAACGGCGTGCTGCGCCCAGACCGCCGAGCCCAAGGACACATCCTCCGGATCACCGCCGGCAATGCCGGCGATGAGCCAGTACGCGCGGCTTAAATCAAAACGCGGGTCGAGGCCAAGGGCCATGATCGAGGCGGTGGCATTGGGCTGGCCGCCGCCGGTGCAGATGCCCAGCACGCCATCGTCATTGCCGCGCAGCGGATACTCTCCCAGAGGAAAGTCCCACTGCTGTTTCAGGGGCATCCGCTCAATCCAGAGCTGGAATTCACCGGGCGCATCGCCGGTCAGCTCGCCCGTTTCGAACATGCTGACGACGACCACCTTGATCGGCAGCGGCTTTTCCTGAGTGGCAGCAGCCAAAGCCGAGCCACTCAACCCAACCAATGCCGCCGCAAACAGCAGACGCAAAAGAAAACGCCGGGCACACTGCGCCCGGCGTCTGCGGTACATCGCGCGTATCGACTCGATCAGACTCAACACACGCGAGACAGAGTTCTAGAAGCTGTATTTGAACGTCGCAACGTAATGCCGCGGTAGTTCAGGAAGTACGATCGTGCCGCCGAACAGGTTCGGGAAGTTCGACCGATAGTAATCCTCGTTCGTCACATTCTTTACGTTAACGCTGAACTGCCAGCTGTCTGTGTAGTAGATCGCACCGAGATTCAGCAACGTATAGTCTGGCAGCACAACCGAACCTGAGAAGCCAGAATTGACTTCATCAACATCGATCACGCTGAAGTGTCCAGCGAAGTTGTTGGTGAAGTCGTAGGTACCTGTAATCGAGAAGATGTCTTCGGGCATACCGGCACGGCGCGCCCCGTCGCGACCGGGTCGGAAGATATTGCCACCCAACGTTCCGCCGTACAGCGCGTCCGGCGCAATATTGGGCAAGTCATCCGCACCGATAAAACTAAAGCGAAACCCAGTATCTAGAGTATTGATATTGGTTACTTCGATGTTTGAGTATCCAAACGTCAACAGAAAACGATCCGTCGCCTGCCAGCGAGTTTCAAACTCCCAGCCTTCGGTCTCAGTCGCCTGGTTGGTCACGATGGCTTGTGCCGAGAAGTCTGTCCGTTCCTGTTCGTACCAGGTCAAAGCCATGTAGAGCTTGTTATCTAGGAAGCTGCCCTTGACGCCTGCCTCGATCAATTCGGAAGTATCGAAGGCACCGCCGCTAGCAATATTGCCCGTCTGAATCTCAGCACCCTGTCCAGCAATCACAGTGCTCTGTTCGGCGATCGTGAAGTACGGACGCAGGCCAAACGGCGTCTGGTAGCTAATGCTGAACGTCCAGCTCTCACCGTCAAAGGTGTCGTCCGCTTGAGCATTTTCACAACCAGGAACCGGACAGAAATTATTGGAACTGGCGAATAGCAGCTGATCAACCGGCTGCCTGCTCTCCATATCGATGCTGTCCCAGCGAATGCCCGCGGTGATGTTCAGGCCAAACTCCCAATCCAGGTCGATCAGCGCTGCAATACCCCAGTTCAGATAATCGCCGATGTAATACTCGGTGTAATCGTCATCGATTCGGGTTGCGAGCAGACGACGGTCCAGAGCAGTAGACGGGCCGGTCAAGTCACGGCGGTCAAAGTACTCGTTGGTGTAGTCATCGGCATGCTCGAAATCCGTGTAGCGCAGAGAAGGCGAGAGCTGCCAGCTAACGTCAAGACCGTCCAGCTCATGTGTGTTGGATAGAACCAGTTTGTTCTCGACAACCCAGGTATCGTGGAACTGCGAGAATCCGTAAGCGTTCTCGTTCAGGTTGTCATACTGCTCGTAGTAAAGCTGATTCTTCAGCTGCAACCCGCTGTCAAATTCATAGATGACATCGAAGTAGAGGACTGTCGCTTCATTTTCAAGCGTATCGTCAGGCGCGACGAGCACTTGGCTGCCGCTCAGTTGAGCGGTCCCCACATTCTGAAGCTGGAGCTGGGAAAGATCGCCCACCAGCACCTCGAGTTCATCAAGCGTTTCAGGGCTGCCCGGAATCAGAGATCCGCCGTTGGCAACCTGACCGCTGAGGAAGTCAAAGCGGAATGGGTTCAGGTTTGTGAAACCATCGCCATCAGTATCGAATTCCTGATGAGAAATCGAGCCATCACCATTAGTGTCAAGCGGCAATGGTGTACCCGTGATATAGGTGCCGTTATCGATAAGGTCTTGCGTTAACCGATTCCAACCCGCGACCTGATTGCCCTCGTAGTCGTGGTACATGCCACCGAACTGGATCCGAAGCTGATCAGTGATGTCCATGTCGAAGGACGCCTGAATCAAAGTCTGTTCCGTCGCGGTGTTGTCGTAGTAGCTATCCGAGTCCTCGACTTGCCCATACAAGTAATACCCGAACTCTCTGCCGGCGACTTCTGCAGGTCCGCCAACTTCGGCGGTGATGATGCTCTTACCCCATCGACCAGCCGTGTAGCTAATGTCGCCTTCTGTTTCTGCAAGATATTGACCACCGTCTGCCCGCGCTGACTTTGGCACAAAGTTCAGATAACCGCCGATCTTGGATGGCCCGAAGATCGGTGAAGCAGGTCCGCGAACGATGTCGATCCGATCAGCAGCGCCAATCGGGGTCGGATAGTTACCCGGGTTATCGAGTCGCCTGATCCCCCGGAAGTAGGTCTCCCCCGGGGTCCCACGAACATCAAGCGACCCGGCAACGCCGAAGAACGACTGAGTGAACGAACCTGGTGCAAGAGCAACAAGCTCGTCGATATCCTGAATATTGAAACGTTCCAGCTGCTCGAAGGACACCGTCGACGCAGAGCGCGGCAGCTCGAGCAGGGATTTCTGGAAGCCGAGAACCGACTCGACGTTCTCACCGGGCTGGCTGCGCAGCTCACCGGTGACGACCACCTCTTCGATAACACCCGAGGTGTCCTGCTCAGCGGCGTAGGCGACGCCCGCCGGCAGGGTGCTGGCCAGCAACAGCGCCACAGGACGCCGCGCAGCCTTGGTTAGGTTGCGTTGAACACTCACAAAACTATCCCCCTTTGTGATAAGCGCTCACCGCGCTCGCGTTCGGATTGTGATTCCGCAATGGATGCAGGTTGTTTTTGGACTTGTCTCCAGAGTCCGTGGCCAGCAATCGCCGTGCCAATGCATCGGGACGGTCCTGATGAAGCGCGCGTGAGCGTTCGGGGCCGCTGTGCCGGTCCTCTGAACGGGGCCTTGGGCGCAGCAGTGCAGGTCCTTTCCTGACAGGCCGCACTATAGCTGTGCGGCCTGCTTGGGCAAAGCACCTAGCGCGCCTCATGATGGTGCAAAAGCAGGTCTAGGCGCGATGGGTGGCGAGGATCTTGCGCTGAATATGGGCACCCGCGGTGGTGTCGGCATAGCGCGCCGGGCGGTCCCTGATCATCTCCGGCAGGCACCGCACCATCACGTCCGAGTCGGGGTCCATAAAGAACGCAATGGAGTAGCGGTCTTGGGGCCCCCGGACCGGCAGCACCCGATGCTCCGTCGAGG
>JBCDGJ010000276.1:0-5190 GCA_038757945.1 Pseudomonadota bacterium | reverse complement strand
CGGGCGCCTGTTGGCGCTGGCGGACTAGCCGCGCAGCAGAACGCTTCTCATGATCGGATGACTTGCCGCCAACGGGCGAGCAAGATCCCGGGGTAGGGCAACCCAGGGGCGCGATGATGAAGTTCGGACTGCTGTTGACCGGGAGCAGCGTCACCGAGAATCTGGAGACCGCCCGGCGGGCGGAAGCTGCCGGATTTCAAAGCGTCTGGTGCGTCGACTTTCAAAGCAGCAACGCGCTGGTCCAAGCCGCCGCCATCGCCGCGGCCACTGATCGGATCGAGATCGGCACCGGCATCGCCAATACCTTTACCCGCTCACCGATGGTGCTCGGGAGCGGCATCCTGGATATCGATGCGCTCAGCGAGGGCCGCTTCCGACCCGGATTGGGCACGGGCCTGCAGCGTATGAACGAAGAGTGGTACGGCGTCGAGTTTGGCAAGCCGGTGACCCGCGCGCGCGAGCTGTTCGGTCTGCTGCGCGAACTGTTTGCGACCCAAGGTCCCGGGTTTTCCTGGGCGGGCGATAGCTGGAATCTCAAGATTCCCGCCTATCTGCGGCAAGCGGGACCGAGAACGGAGATCCCGCTGCTGCTGGCGGGCGTGAATCGCGGCATGATCTCGGCCGCGGGCGAGTTCGCCGATGGTCTGGTGGGTCATCCGGTCCATACGCGACGCTGGCATCGCGAAGTGTCGATGCCGCTCCTGCGTCAGGCGGAGCAGAGCGCAGGCCGGTCCGAGGGCGCCTGTCCCATCCTGCCGCACATCATTGTCTCGCTGAACGAGAATGTGGACCTCGCCCGCTTCGATGCCAAGTGTCAGATCGGCTTCTCCTTTTCCGTCGACCACTACCATTCCATCCTGGCGCTGCATGGGCTGGAGGCGGTCGGCGTCGCCTGTCGCAAGCTGCTGTCGACCTATGACTTCAAGGGCATGGCCGCGGTGATCCCGGACGATCTGGTCGATGAGATCGCGATTGCCGGCACGCCCGATGAACTGCCGGAGCGCCTGGCGCAATGGCAGGACATCACGAATGAACCGATGCTGTTCCCGGCCAGCATTGCGGTGCCGTTGGAGCGGCAGGCAGAGACCCTGGCGCATGTGCTGCGGTTGCCCAAGCTGAGCGGCTCGTCCTGACACGGCCCGCGTGCGGCTGGCCGAATTGGCTCGCGCTCCTGCGGGTATACTGCCCGGACCAACCGTCGGGATCTGCTGATGTCCTGGAGCCCCTTCGCCGCTAAGGTCATGGCCGATCCGGCCGCGGGTCATCATGAACTGCTGGAGCGCTGTCCGGTCCATCGCACGGATCAGTTCGATCCGCCGTTCTACACGCTGTCGCGCTATGAGGACGTCGAGCAGGCGCTGCGCGATATCGACACCTTCTCCAGCCAGTATGGCCAGGGCCCCCGCTTTACGAACCCCCAGGGGATGCTGTGTGATCCACCGCAGCACACGTTTATGCGCAAGCTGGTGCAGCGCGCCTTTACGCCCCGATCGCTCGCCGAGCTCAGCGGCGCCGTGGAGGCGTTGACCCACGAGCTGATCGACACGATCCTCACTGGCGATGGGCAGGTCGATCTTCACGATGACTTTGCCTTCCCGCTGCCCGTCGTGATCATTGCTGGGATGCTCGGCGTACCGACCGCGGATCTTGAGCAGTTCAAGCACTGGTCCGACATTCAGGTCGCCGCCATGGGCGCTGAGGATCCGGCGCAGTACGCTGCGGAACAGCAGCAGTTCCTCGCGTACATGAGCGATCACCTGCTCAGTCGACGCTCGGCGATCGAGGTCGGCACCCCGGTCCCCGACGATCTGCTGTCGCTCATTGCTGGCGCCCGCTTCGAAGACGGCTCGTTTATTAGCGTCGCAGATGCGCTGTCCGTGCTGATGCAGCTGCTGGTCGGCGGCAATGAGACCACCACCTCGCTCATCACCAACCTGCTGTGGCGCCTGCTGGAGGCGCCGGAGCGCTGGCTGATGCTGTTGAGCGACCGCTCCCTCATCGACGCCGCGATCGAAGAGAGCCTGCGCTACGACCCGCCGGTGCTGGGGCTGTACCGCAGCACCACGCGGGCGGTGACCCTGCACGGCGTAACCATGCCAGAAGGCAGCAAGGTCCTCATCAACTACGCAGCGGCGAACCGCGACCCCCGCGTCTTTGAGCGCCCCGATGTGTTTGATCTGCAGCGTGCGCGACCCCGGCACATGGCGTTCGGCCTCGGCGTGCACTTTTGCCTGGGCGCGCCCATGGCTCGAATGGAGGCGGAGATCGCTCTTCGCGCTCTGCTGGACCGACTGCCGGAACTGCGGCTGCTCGGCACCGGCACTCGCATCGCACCGTTCTTTCTCTGGGGGCGCCGGCAGCTCCCGGCGGCCTGGCGCTAAGCCGTGGCTGAGATCGCATCCCCAGCCGCGAAACCGTCTCTGGCCGGTTGGATCGCTCGTGATCTGATCCTGACGCTGCTGATGGCGGCCGCCCTGTGGGGCCTGTCGCTCTGGCAGGGCAGAGCACCCTCCATGGTCAGCACGGTGCTCGTGCCCAGCCTGGCCTTCATCGCTGCGTACGCTCTGTGCTACGTGTACCACGAGTGGGGCCATCTGCTCGGGGCGAGGTTCGCTGGGGCATGCATGCCGCTGTTGCCGTACGCGGGCGCGCTGCTCGGCAGCTTTGATCTGGAAGCACACAGCCGGCGCCAGTTTCTCTGGCTGAGTTGGGGCGGCGTTGCGGGCTATGTGTTGACGCTGGTGCTCGCGCTCGCGCTTTACAGCGCTGGGACGCTCGGTCTGGCCGGGGCAGGTTTCGCCGTTGGCGCGTTGGCCTTTAACGTCCAGAGCCTGTCCGTCGACGTGCCGCAGATTCTGCGCGTGCAGGGCGGCGCAGATATCGTGCAGACCACCGCGGAGGGTGGCAACGCCCGGACGATCCTGCGCCGCACATGGCAAAGCTGGAGCGCGCTGGCGTTGGTACTCGTTACCTGGAACCTGCTACGCTGAGGCCGGCTGCTGCGTTCAGGCGTGAGCCTTTAGAAGCTCCCCTCGACCTCGATGCCAATGAGCAGTCCAAAGTCCAGAAAGCGTTCTTCCCGCGCGCGGACATCGTTCACCGCGCGATCGTTGAAGATCGTGCGGAAGAAGTTGTTGCTGCGATCCGTCAGGTTGGCCACGCTCCCGCGGACGGTTAGACCGAAGAAGTCTTTGTGCTCAACGAACCCGCGCGTGAAGATCGTGCTCGGTTGAAAGAGAGTGATCTGGTCGAGGCGGACCAGCGGACTGTTTTCGTTGTAGGCTATCTCGAGGCCTATGGCCCAGGGGCTATTAGGAAAGTCCTGGCGCAGGTTGATCTCATAGGCGATGTAGTCATCGTCGGAGATCCGCCGGCTACTGCCGAGGAGCGGGTCGATCACGTCAGAATCCGTGTAGGAGGCGTCCAGATCCATCCTGGCGCCACGCCAGCCCAAGGGCTCGGACAGCAGCGTCACGCTGGTGGTGGCACCCCAGCGGGTCGCGGAGTCAATGTTGCCCGGCGCCTGACCACCGCCTTCGATCGGGATGCGGTCGACGATGTCGCTCACCCGCTCGTAGAAGCCGCTTAGGGTCAGGGAGCCGTACGCCTGCAGCGATTGCTGCAGCTGCAAATTGACAATCCAGCTCTGCGGCGGGACCAGATTCGTGTTGGTGACGTCCACCTGATTCTGGTTGACGTTCACCGAGGCCACAAAGTCCGCAAAGTCCAGCTGCCCAACGCGGCGCTCAAGCTGTAGTGACAGATTACGTGCCTCTGAGGCGCGCCAGTTCAGTGACACGAAGCCCTTCGGTCGGACGAAACTGCGGACCTGCCCGAACTCACCGAGCTGGCTCAGCTCCGAGTATTCGGCACCGATCGAAGTTTGCAGCTGCAGTTTCTCTGACAGAGCGCGGCTGTAGCTGATGTTGATCTCTGCCCGGTCCTCTTCAACGCGGGAGGACGCGCCTGGCAGCACGACGGGGACGAGCACGCCGTTGTCGTCTCGTACCGACAGAGCGGACTCGATGTCGAGATAGTTGTGCGCACCCTCCAGCGCCCATTGCCAGTCACCGCCCAACCCCGGATGGCTGTACTCCACCCGTAGCAGCGATTCCGCCTGTTCGTTTTCACGCTCGAACAGAGAGCCGGACTGGGGCCGGCCATCGGCAAAGTCGAAGGTGACCCTTGCCTCATTCGGGAAATCCGCGAAGCTGTGCAGCCCGATCAGCTTAAGGCGTCCGATGCCGAGGCCAAATTCGTAGTCGGCTCCGAGCTCGAAGCCGAACTCGTCCTCCATTTCTTCCAGGTAACGCACATTTGCCGTGGCATCCATCGGGTTGCGTCGGGAGATCTCTTCAAAATCGGACAAGGACCAGTACACCTCGCCGGTCAGGTTGAGCACGCTGCCGCGCTCGGTGGTCAGTGTGTACGCGCCGTTCAGACTTGGGATGTCGGTCAGATCCAGGACCTGCTCTGCGCGGCGGTCGACGAGCGCGCCGGTGCCGTCGGTCACGAACTCCGGGCCGCTCGAGCCTCGGTATTGCATATCGTTGGTGAGATTCAGGGTCCATTCGGACGCCGTGCCCCCGCCGGAAAGGGCGACCGAAAAGTCGCGGCCCTGAAAGGGCACGCGATCCGTGCGGTACAGCGGCGAGTAGCGGTACTGGCCGGAGATCCGGCCCCCGCCCTGGGTGATGACGTTCAACACCTGGCCAGACAGGCCTGGAATATCGAGGCTGGCGCCGTCGACGATCTCAAGCCGGAGCACGTTGTTGACGGGAATGCGCGCGAGCGCTGCCACCGGCCCATTCGATTTCCCAGAGACGCGCCGGCCGTTGATGAGCACGTTGGTGTTGGCTTGGCCGAACCCACGCGCCTGGTCGTCCTCATCGGGGTCATCGAGAGGAAACCCCGGGATCTGCCGCGCCATATCGAGCGCTGTGCGGGGCGCAAAGCGAGCAAAATCGGCGGGCGCGAAGCTCTGCCGCACAATGGCTTCGCCGGCGCTCTCAGCGCTCAGGGAATCGGCGAGGAGCAGCAGCGCGAAAAGCACGGGGACTCGGTAGCGCATCGACATCGGCTGCTGTGGGTACTCGTATTGGGGGCTGGGGAGGGCGGCGCATCGACCGCGGGCAGGCGGCGGCGCAGCGCAGCCGCGTAGGCTAGGGGACCTCGCTGCAGAAAACCAGT
>JBCDGJ010000275.1:0-5195 GCA_038757945.1 Pseudomonadota bacterium | reverse complement strand
GAAGAAGACGCGAGTCACTGGAAGTGCGGTGCGCAGTATTTTGATTTTTGTATCTTGAATCGGTATATGTAAGGTTCGTTCAGTCCGGTATGTACAATCCGGGACTACGAATGGTTTGGGCGGCAAGCTCTTGAGGCAAAGAGCGTGGGGGTAGGGGTAAACAAGTCCGTTCTTGTCAATGGGACCTAGCTCGTCGCTGCCGTAAGCAAAGTCAGTTTGAAGTAGTGCCCATGTGAGTGTTGACTTGCCAGCGCCGGACTCTCCGACCAAAACAAAAGCTTCCTCGTCTCGAGCAACCACGGCTGAATGAATGAAAAGGAGATCTCTCCGCAGCAACTCGAGTCCAATGCAGATCGTTTTTTCAAGGTCATACTGCAACGCCGTCCTGTCCGAGCAGGACGCCTTAACGCCGTCTTCGGTTTCTAGGTAATAGCGCCCCCCGAGTGCCGTTATCGCCAACTCAAAGTCTGCATAAGCAGCGTTCGTTCGAAAGGCTCCGTAGTTGACCTCCACCGCACGTCGAGAGACGCGATCCGCTGGATGGATGCGAACGATGCGATCGAAGATTCGGAAGTCCAGGCAATCACTGTGGTTCAATTTTCTTCATTCGTTGACGCTTGGAAAGCCCGATCAACGGTTGGCGACGGCTTTTAGCCGCTACGCCGGGGTTGGCTCCGAGCAGCCTCAACTATAGCTGTAGCCTGCTCACATACACAAAACTGTTTGCCATTGGAGCAGCAACCTGAGTTGCTAACTTGTCAATCTCAGTGTGTTTTCGGCAGGTACAGCGAAAAGCAGCTTAGCGATTGGTTACACGTCGGGTTCAGACCCTGTTTGTGTGCTTTCGCTCTGCTGAGAGTTGTTGCCGGACTGCGTGCCAACAGCGGGCATTGTGGTTTGCCAGTTTTCCAGCATGGTCTTCCACAGAGGCGCATCCGGGGCGTCCGGATGAAACTCGAGCGCCTGCCCCATGTACTCGATGGCGGCGCTCGAGAGCGTGTCGTTGGTGGCGAGATCCCCGGTCCCTGCCAGCCAGGCTTCGCTGGCGATGCCAGCCAATCGTTCGGCGCTCTGCTGTTTGAGCTCGAGAGCGGCTCCGTGCGCTGGATCAATCGAAAAAATGTTGTTCAGCGTGAGCAGCAGGTTGTTGTCTTCTGGAGCGCTCAGATAGCCGAGACGGAACTGCAACGCTGCTTCAGCCGCGAGGTTGCCCAGGTGCGAATCGAGCCGCTGCTGCGAATCCGCTGACATGAGGCCGAGCGCTTCGAGTCCCTGCAGCCGGTACAGCACTGGTCCGAGCCCCAGGTAAGCGCGCTCACGGAGCTGCGTTCGCACGAATAGGTTGACCTGATCACGGAGCGGCTGGGCCACGGCAGACAGGTTGAAGGCCGCGGCGGGTTCCCCGGCAGCAGACAGGGCCTCGAGTGCTTGAACTAGCTCGTCGGTAGTGACCGGCGGCCGCAGCAGTTCCGATAGCTCGTTGGCGAGCTGCGCGTTGAGCAGTGGTTCCTGCGGCTGCGGCGCAGGGTCCGGATTGGCACTCTCGCGCTTTACGGACATCGCGGGCCTGCTGTCAGCAACAGCCGCCGGTCCCGCCGCGCTTGCGCCGGCCTCATCCAGCGGTGTTTCGACCGGTTCTGATGACGCATCGATCCGATCGGCGTCGGGTGCCGGTGCAGCGTCCGCGATGGCTTCCGATGACAGCGGGGCGGCCAGTGGGGCTGTCGCTGCGTCCGCGACCGCCTCCATTCCGGCGTCTGCAACCGCGTTGGCAACCGTTTCCTCTCTCGTCGAGTCGTCGTTGGATTCCTGGCCGGACATTACCCACCAGCTAATTCCGGCGAGGAGGGCGAGGGCTGCAAGCGAACCGCCAGCAATGAGCGGGACCGGCGCTGCACTTTTCGTTGCGTTCGTTGCTCTGTAGGTACCGGTTGACCTGGCACGCTCCGAAGTAGCGGTGTTGCGCCTGATCCTCATCTGCCGCGAGGACCGTGAGGGGCTCGGCCGGGCCTCGCTGAGGATGGGTTCGTAGCGCTTCTGGAAGGGTTCGTCTGGCGCGGCTGCTGCGTCGGGCTCTGCGGCCGCTGCATCGGTCGAGCCATCGCCTACGCGGATCGTGGCCTCTTCGGGTAACTCCGGATCAGTGCGGACGGTGGTTTCTTCTGCTTCTTCTTCCGCTGCTTCTTCCGTTGAGGCGGCCAGTAACTCCGGATCGTTGCGAACCGTGGTTTCTTCCGGTTCTGCTGATTCTTCCAGTTCCTCCGGTGCTTCCGATTCTTTGGCTGCCAGCCTAGCGATCAGGTCTTCAGCAGTTTCGTCGCTGTGCGTAGCCTCTGGCGCCGGTGACGGCAGCTCCTGTGGGACTGGCGTCGGAACGATGTTCGTCGCCTCCTCAATCATTTCTGCCGCGGGCGCCGTGACCGCGGGGGCGGCTGCGTTGACGTCCAGCTTGCCGAGCATCAGCGATCGCGACGCCTCTTCGATCGCCAGCCGGAACTCGGTGATGTCGGCGAATCGATCTTCTGGTGCCCGCGCCAGGGCGCGGTCGAAGAGAGGCTGCAGACCGGTATATTCCTCCGGCAGCGAGCTGACCGTCGAGTGCACCAGGGCGTAGAGAAAAGCTGCGGTGGATTCCGCGCGGGTCGGCAGGCTGCCCACCAGTGCTTCGTAGAGAATGACGCCGAGCGAGTAGATGTCGCTGCGCCCGTCGATGGCCTCGCCCACGGCCTGTTCCGGGCTGATGTAGCCGTAGGTGCCGAGGGTCATTCCGGCACTGGTCAGCTGGGTGTTGGCCTCGAACAGCTTTGCGATCCCGAAATCGGTGAGCACCGCGTGCCCGATCTCGTGAAACAGAACGTTGTCCGGCTTCAGGTCACGGTGCACCACGCCGCGGCCGTGCAGGACTTCGAGCGCGCTGGCGACCTGATTGCCGAGGGTCAGCACGGCGTCGACGCTCAGGGTCTGCGCTTTCTTCAGCCGCTGCCGGAGGGTGCCGCCCTTCAGATACTCCATCGTGATGTACGGTCTGCCCTGAACCAGGCCGAAGCTGTGCAGAGAAACGATGTTCGGATGGCTGGTTGAGGCCGTGATTTGGGCTTCGCGCCGGAACCGGGCTACCAGGTCCTCACCCAGCACTTCGAGATTGGTGTCCATCACCTTGATGGCAACTTCTCGATCCAGCGCAATCTCGCGTCCCAGATAGACGATGGCCATCCCGCCTCGGGCGATCTGGCGGATGATCTCGTAGCCTTCGATTTCGATGTTTTCACCGGGCACTGGAGTTCTCTCGCTGCTCAGGTTCCTCTGGCCTGTGGAACTGACCCGCGCCCGGCTATTCGGGCGGTACAGCAGCGGCGGGCAAATCAAAAGGAAGTTACCAGGGGGAAAGAAATATACCGCGTATCCCACGGCAATGGGCCCGGGTTTGTCTGCAGTGTTTAAGTGCGGCCCCAAGCGGGCCCGGCGTGGCGTCGCCAGCGCCAGGTGGGGTGATTCCGGGACCTCCGGGGCGAGGGTTGGGCGAACCGGCGGTCCGAGGTGGGGCGGCGTTTGGCGAGCTCATGAGGTTCGACGTGGCCAAGCTGCGCGGAGCGCTGCCTGACATCCTGGCAGTCGACCGCGCGTAGCAGATGCAGCGCCACCGGCGGCACATGGTGTTCCAGGAAGTCCCACGTCGCGGTCATGCGCCGATGCTGGATGAGCCCGAGTGGGTGACGGCGATCACAGCGTTCATAGAAGGGCTCGACGGCGACAAGTGCCCGACCAGCTGAGGGGTTGCCGCTCGTGCCGGCACGGACGAGCGGGCGCGGGCGCTGAACTGCACGAGCCAATATCGAAGCCTTGGGGACCCCTGGTTGACCTTGATTCCAATAATGGATATATTTTATCCATTATTTGAATGGCGTTGGACGGTGAGCGTGATGAAAACAATTGTTATAGGGCTGGTGGTGTTGCTCGTGCTGGGCACTGCGGGATTCTTCTACCTGGGCCGGAAATCGCAGACCGGTACGGCGCCTGGCCTCAGCGAGGGCCAGCTCACACCCTGCCCGGCGTCTCCGAACTGCGTCTCCAGCGAGCTCAACACGCCAGAAGACAAGAAGGTAGCGCCGTTGCCGGTCGGAGTTTGGGAGCGCGTCCCAGGAGTTATTGCAGACCTGGGCGGCACCGTGACGCAGCAGGATGCGGGGTACGTAGCAGCGGAGTTCACTTCGAGCACGTTCAAGTTCGTCGACGATGTTGAGTTCCGGCTCGACGAAGATGCGGTGCACGTGCGTTCCGCGTCACGCGTCGGCTATTCGGATGGCGGTGCCAACGGTGCGCGCGTTGCTGCCCTTCGCGACCGGCTTGGTTCCTGACTTGAGCTCGGCAACGGCGAACGCGGCCGACGCTGTTCTGGTGTCTGAGGCAGCCGCTCGCGCGCTGACCGCTGGCGATCCATGAAGATTGGCAAGGGTGTCGAATGGGCCGCACACACCTGCGCGCTCCTTGCTCTGCTGCCGCCCGGTGCAGTGCTGCCCGGAGAGGCGCTGGCGCATTTTCTCGGCGTGCCGCTGCCCTACATGGCCAAGCAGCTGCAGGCGCTCAGCCGGGCAGGCATCGTCTCAGCGAAACGCGGGGCTGCTGGTGGCTATCGGCTGGCGCGGCTGCCCGAGACGGTGTCGCTGTGGGATGTCACCGCCGCAATCGAGGGCACGGCGCCAAGCTTTCGCTGCACGGAGGTGCGGCGCAGCGGTCCCTGCGGTGCGTCGCCCGCGGAGTGTTCGGGCCCCTGTCCCATTGCAGCGGCGTTTCAGCGCGCTGAAGCGGGGTACCGTCAGGCGCTCGCCGCAGTGCGCCTGACGAACGTCGTGGCCGGGGTTGCAGAGGATGCCACCCCGGCAAGGAAGCGGCGCATCAGCGAGTGGATCGCACAGCATGCCGCACATTCGGCCTGAGTTGCCGTGGACGCGGCTCATCGAGACTCCGAAACCCGACGGGCTACGCCCCGCTCCTACGAACCGGAACAGCTTTATGTTTGCAGAATACCAGCTCCCCAATCATGTGACGCTCAACCTGGTCGCGCGTTTTCTCTTCACTTCCCTGTTCTTCCTGTCGGGGGTGACGCACTTCACCAACATTCCTTACTACGTCTCGCTGATGCACGAGGGAGTGCCGTTTCGGGTTTTCTGGACGCTGATCTCCGGGGTCGTCGAGCT
>JBCDGJ010000274.1:0-5238 GCA_038757945.1 Pseudomonadota bacterium | reverse complement strand
GCGTCTCGAGGACCTCTTCGGTGATGACCGTATTGGCCGGGAACAGGATTTCCCCGCTCTCCGTGTCAATCAGATCTTTTGCTGTTACCCGCTCGAGCAGGTACTCCCGGGGCACATCGAGAAACTCGAGACCACTCTGCTCCAGCAGCCGGACGTGACGGGCCGTGATCCGACGACCGGTCTCGACGACGACATTGCCTTCCCCGTCGAGGATATCGAAGGTAGCGACGTCACCGCGCAGACGCTCGGGCACCAGCTCGGCCTGCAGGCCCTCGCCGGTGAAGCGGAACGTGTTGGTCTCGAAGAACATGCCAAGGATGTCCTCAGTCGAGAAATCGAGCGCGCGCAGGATGATGCTCGCCGGCAGCTTACGGCGCCGGTCGATGCGCACGAACAGGGCATCTTTCGGATCGAACTCGAAGTCGAGCCAGGAACCCCGGTAAGGAATGATGCGGGCGCTGTAAAGCAGCTTGCCTGAGGAGTGTGTCTTGCCGCGATCGTGATCGAAGAACACGCCCGGAGACCGTTGCAGCTGGGAGACGATGACCCGCTCGGTGCCGTTGATTATGAAGGTGCCGTTTTCCGTCATGAGCGGGATTTCGCCCATGTAGACTTCCTGCTCCTTCACGTCCTTGATCGCCTTGTTGGACGATTCCTTGTCGTAGATGATCAGGCGCACCTTGACCCGCAGCGGTGCGGCGTAGGTCGTGCCGCGCAGGGTACATTCGCGCACGTCGAATACCGGCTCGCCGAGGCGATAGCTCACGTACTCGAGTGCAGCACTCCCGGAGTAGCTTACGATTGGGAATACAGAACGAAACGCAGCATGCAGGCCGACATCTTCCGGACCTACTTCGGCGTCATCGCTGGTCTCGTTGTCCACCCGCAGAAACTTGTCGTATGAATCGACCTGGATCGCCAGCAGATACGGCAGGTCCATCGGCGCGCTGAGCTTGCCGAAATCCTTCCGGATACGCTTCTTTTCTGTAAAGCTGTAAGCCATGCAAATCTCCTAGAGAGAATGGGTGACTGGTACCTGTGCTGCCGCGGGGCTCGCGCCAGCAGTGACCAGCCGCTGCGATCCACTGGCGGCTCTGCGGACCAGGCCGCGATTGTCGCCAACGGATTCGACCGCCTGCCCGCCGGTCCGCAGCGCTCGGCTGCGAGCCGTTTCGCGGGCACGCGAAAGACCGGGGCCCGGCACCTGAACTTCAGGCACCGAACCGCCGGCCAATTGAGAGAAACGGATCAGAACGGTATCGAGCTTACTTGATCTCGACCGCTGCGCCCGCTTCTTCGAGCTGCGTCTTGAGCTCTTCGGCTTCTGCCTTCTCAATGTTCTCCTTGATCGGTGACGGTGCACCGTCAACCAGTTCCTTGGCCTCTTTCAGGCCGAGACCCGTGATCGCGCGAACTGCCTTGATCACGTTAACCTTCTTGTCGCCGGCGCCAGTGAGGATGACGCTGACTTCAGCGGGCTCTTCAGCCGCCGCGCCGCCACCAGCGTCACCACCGGCAGCCGGTGCAACAGCCACCGCTGCTGCCGCAGAAACGCCAAACTTCTCTTCCATCGCGGAAACGAGTTCCACAACTTCCATGACGCTCATATCGGCAATTGCATTCAAAATGTCGTCTTTCGACAAAGCCATGTTGTTCTCCTAAGACCTTCAGTATCTGGATTCGTTGCTGCTCGAAGACCGGCCTCAGGCCGCTTCCTGCTTCTGATCGCGCACTGCCGCTACCACCCGCACCAGCTTGCCCGGGACGTCGTTGAACGTCTGAGCGAGCTTCACGATCGGCGCCTGCATGACGGCCATCAGCGTTGCCAGCGCTTCATCACGGGTGGGAAGCTTGGCAACTGCGTCCAGCGCTTCTGCACCCATGAGGTTGCCGCCGATGGCTACAGCCTTGACTTCGAGCTTCTCGAAATCTTTGGCGTAGTCCTTCAGCAGCCGTGCCGCTGCACCCGGCTCTTCGTTGGAAAACGCGACGAGCGTCGGACCGACAAAGGCTTCGGTCATACACTCGAATTCGGTTCCAGCGATGGCGCGCTTGGCCAACGTGTTGCGGATGACGCGAAGGTAAACACCGGATTCCCGCGCCTTGGCGCGCATCTCCGTCATCTCCGTCACGGTCAGTCCACGGTAGTCGGCAAGCACCGCCGAGAGGGCAGCGCTGGCAGCTTCGTTTACTTCTGCAACGATCTCCTTCTTCTGCTCGAGATTCAGTGCCACACTTTTCTCCTGTCTGGAGCCACACGTCCCCTTCGGAACGGACAGCGCCTCGTTGCCCGCAGCCGGTCAGCCGGCTTTGGGCCTGTTGCGGCGAGGTCCTCGAGCCAAAGGCCCAGACAGGTCTGCACCTGCCGGATCCAACTGCTCTCGGGCTCACCGTCTGCGTAGGACATTAAGCCGGTCCAGCCATTGGCTGTCCGCCCCCTACGGTCTTTGACGGTTGCCGGTTCCGGGCCGCTGATCGCAATCTGCCGCGCCGGTACCGGGCCCCTTCAAAGTTCTGTGTCGCTCGCGATCAGATCGTGAGCGAACCCTGATCGATCGAAAGCCCCGGCCCCATGGTGGTCGACAGCGTCACCCGCTGCAGATAAACACCCTTGGCCGATGCCGGCTTGGCTTTCTTGAGATCGCTGATCAGTGCCTCAACGTTCTCGCGAATCTTGTCGGCCTCGAAGCCAACCTGGCCCACGCTGCCGTGAATGATGCCGGCTTTGTCGGTCCGGAACTGCACCTGGCCGGCCTTCGCATTGTTGACCGCCGTCACGACGTCGGGCGTCACCGTGCCGGTCTTCGGATTTGGCATCAGGCCACGGGGCCCGAGCACCTTACCGAGCTGCCCGACGACACGCATTGCGTCGGGGCTTGCGATCACGACATCGAAGTCGAGATTCCCGGCCTTGACCTCATCGGCCAGATCCTCGAACCCGACCTTGTCGGCGCCAGCCGCTTTGGCCTGTTCCGCCAGGTCGCCCTGTGCGAACACGGCGACGCGGACCGTTTTGCCCGTGCCGTGCGGCAGCGTCGTGGCACCACGCACCACCTGATCCGACTTCCGCGGATCGACGCCGAGGTTTACCGCGATGTCGATGCTTTCCTTGAACTTTGTCCTGGACAGCTCAGCCAGCAGACCGACCGCCTCTTCGATGGCATAGGCCTTTTCGCGATCAACCTTCTCGGCGATGGCTTTCATTCGTTTGGTCATCTTAGGCATCAGACGACTCCTTCAACGTCAATGCCGGCGCTCCGCGCGCTACCGGCGATCGTGCGGACGGCCGCATCCATATCGGCCGCAGTCAGGTCCGGCATCTTGATCTGCGCCACCTCTTCGAGCTGGGCACGGGTGACCTTGGCCACTTTTTCCGTGTTCGGCGTCGGCGAGCCCTTCTGAATACCAGCCACCTTACGCAGCAGCACCGCGGCGGGCGGCGTCTTGGTGATGAACGTAAACGATCGGTCCGAATAGACGGTGATAACCACCGGCACCGGCATACCCTGTTCCATGCTCTGCGTCTGGGCGTTAAACGCCTTGCAGAAGTCCATGATGTTTACGCCGTGCTGGCCCAGCGCCGGCCCTACCGGCGGGCTCGGATTGGCCTGACCCGCCGCAACCTGCAGCTTGATGTAGGCCTCTACTTTCTTAGCCATAACGTTCTGTGCTCCTTGCGGGTGCAGACGCAGCGCTCACAAGTCGCCGCTCCCCGGGGATTAATTTGTTCCGGCTCAGCCCTTTTCGACTTGGCCGAAATCCAGCTCAACCGGTGTCGACCGGCCAAAGATCGTGACTGCCACCTGCAGCCGGTTCTTCTCGTAGTTGACTTCTTC
This sequence comes from Pseudomonadota bacterium, assembly GCA_038757945.1. GTDB lineage: Bacteria > Pseudomonadota > Gammaproteobacteria > Pseudomonadales > Azotimanducaceae > CALHVX01. The sequence goes on along the minus strand of JBCDGJ010000274.1, from coordinate 1,402 downwards.
AACCACGCCATTGAAGTCGTTGAACGGTCCGTCCACCACGCGCACGATTTCGCCCGGCTCGAACACGGTCTTGGGCGTTGCCTTTTCGCTGCCCGCAGCGACGCGATCGAGAATGGCCTGCGCTTCAGCGTCCGTCAGCGGCGCGGGCTGGTCAGCCTTGCCGCCGATGAAACCCATCACCTTCGGCGTCTCTTTCACCAGGTGCCAGGTGTCGTCGTTGAGCTCCATCTCAACCAGCACGTAGCCGGGGTAGAACTTGCGCTCCGATCGCCGCTTCTGGCCACCCCGCATCTCGACCACTTCTTCGGTCGGCACCAGGATCTCACCGAAGCACTCCTCGAAGTTCGAGAGCGCCACCCGCTCCGCAAGGGACCGTGCGACGGCCTTTTCAAATCCCGAGTAGGCGTGAACCACATACCAGCGTTTTGACATAGCAGCGGCGTTCCTTCAGCCGATGAGCATCGAAACGAGCCAGCTCAGGCCGCTATCGAGCATCCAAAGAATCAGGGCGAAAACCAGCACCAGCACAACAAGGGTCGTCTGCGTGGTTTCCGTACGCGTCGGCCAGACCACCCGCCGAATCTCGCTGCGTGCATCTTTCATCAGGCTCCAGGTCGTGCGTCCGGTGTGCGTCTGCACCGCAATGAGCACCGCAACAACAGCTGCCACCAGTATGGCGCCGACGCGATACAGCAGCGGCTGATCCTGGAAGTACCAGTTTCCATAGACCGCGGCGCCGACCAGCCCTCCGACCAGCAGCCAGAGAACAACATCGAGCGCACCCGATCTTGAAGCTTCAGTATTCGTGCTCAAAGACTCTTACCTGCTGCTTTGACCAGACAGGCCCGGCCACTGTCATGCCTGCCCGCTGTCGTAACCATCCGCCACCGAACCGTCCCAGCTCGTGCCTGTCCGGCTCTGCCCTGCGCCACCCGATTCAGTGGCAGGTCAGGAGGGAATCGAACCCCCAACCTGCGGTTTTGGAGACCGCTGCTCTACCAATTGAGCTACTGACCTAAACCGAAACTGAACCTCTGGTGCTCGACGCGGCTGACATTCCACGCACTTCTGACAAACCGCCCTGCCTCTCATCACCAACCAGGCAAATGTCGCCCGATCTGAGGAACCAACTACCGAGCCTTTTCTTAATGGCTCCAGCAACACCCTCGAATAGCAGATCGGCCTGAGAGTTTGGCCGAGCTATGCTCGGACAAACTCTAGCCGAACGGTTGGCGCGCCAAGATCATTCCATGATTTTGGTAACTACGCCCGCGCCAACTGTTCGGCCGCCTTCCCGAATCGCAAACCGCAACCCTTCATCCATCGCAATCGGGTTGATCAGCTCGACAATCATGTTCACATTGTCGCCCGGCATCACCATCTCAACATCCGCCGGCAGCTG
>JBCDGJ010000273.1:0-5270 GCA_038757945.1 Pseudomonadota bacterium | reverse complement strand
TAAGACTATTTCTTAATTTTTCTCTCACTTTTCTCCAACGCGACTGGGCTGAGGGGCGATTCGACGGCGTGGCCGGCGACGATGAGTTCATTCCCCTGCCAGAGAAGTGAGCCAGATAAGTGAGCTAGAGAAGTAAGCCGGAGCAACGAGCCGGAGAAAGAAGGCGCTGCGGACGCCGGAACAGAAGGCCGGAACGGTGATCCGGCCGCCAGTGTGCCGGCGTACCCCGCTCGCTGCGGGGTGTTGGCCGGCGACGGCCTGAGAGGATCGGCTCAGCCGAAGTCGGCGGTCAGCGCAGCGCGCGATTCCGGGCTCAGCTCAACCGTATGGGGCAGTTCCGGATGGTCGATGCCGATCCGCAGCGCGCTCTGGTTACGCAGTGCGGCAATGTCCTCGCTGGTCAGTTCGAAGCGCATGAAGTGCACGGCCGCGGTCTTCTCGTCGTTGGAACGATCGAGGTCTTCGTTGGCGATTGCAAAACGTTGCTCGTGATCGTCGACCTGAAGCCAGACCTTATGCTCGACCCCTGGCATGCGCGCCAGCGCGGTTTTGCGCTGTTCCACGTCCGGATACTCGATGAGCATGGTGGCTTTCAGGTTCTGGCCATCGGGAATCAGCGGGTTGTAGGCGTCCAGCTCCTCTTCGATTCCTGCCGCATCGAAGATACGCTCCACCCGTAGCATCTCCTGAATCTGATACTGAATGGTCAGGCGGTCTTCGAACATCAGGGTTACGTGGGGGCCGAGGGCGATCCGCCGCAGCGCCTTGTGCTGGATGACTCGCTGGCGAAAGCTTGGTCGCTCCTCGGCGTAGCGCTCGAGGGTCATCAGGTCGCTGCGGGACAGTTTTTCGGCGGCTGCCATGGGTCGTGTAATCCTCTTTCTGTTTCTCGAGTTGCGCCGGCTTGATTCAGATACCGTAAGCGCGGCGGATCATGGTGATCGGATGAGCGGCATCTTCGTTGCCGCGGTCGGCCATACCGTGCGCGATCAGGCGCCCGGCCATCGGGCAGTCGCTGCCGAAGGTATCAGGCTCGACTTTGGCGACGCGATTGACGACCGGGCGTGCGATCTTCATGGCCTTGTCATAGGTTTCGCTCTTCAGCGCGTAAGTCCCGTCGTGACCGGAGCAGCGGTCGATCATCGTGACCTCCGTGTCCGGAAGCAGCGACAGAAACTCCCGGGTTTTGGCGCCGAAGTTCTGCACCCGCTGGTGGCAGGCGGCATGATAAGCCACCTTGCCAAGGCCCTGCTTGAACACACCACTCAGCAGGTTCGCCTTGTGCCGCAGCATCAGGTATTCGAAGGGATCGAAAAAGCGCGTTTTGACGCGTTCCACCTCGGCGTCTTCGCTGAACATCAGCGGCAGTTCCTGCTTGTACATAAGCACGCAGGACGGGATCGGGCTCAGAATGTCGTAGCCTTGCTCGATCGCTTCGAGGAAGACAGGAATGTTCGCATCCTTGAGGGCCTCTACGCTCTTCAGGTCCCCGAGCTCGAGCTTGGGCATGCCGCAGCATTTGGCATCCTGCAACACTTTTACGTCCATGCCGTTGTGCGCCAGTACCGCGATGAGGTCTTCCACCAGCGCGTGATCGGTGGCATCGCCGTAGCAGGTCACGAAGACTGCGACCTTGCCGGTGGTCCGCTCACAGGCCAGGGGTGCCGCCGCCCGGGCGGGATGAGGGTCGATCTGCTTTACCAGCCGGCCGGACTCGATTGGGGGCAGCGGTGCGTCCGGGTGCAGGCCGATTGCGCTGTCGATGGCTTTGCGAAACAGGCCGTTGGCGTTGGCGCCATTGGCCAGTGCTGCAATTCCAGGCTTGGCGAGCACGTTGAACACCGTATCCGTGCTCGTGATCAGGCGATCCCGCCATTTGCTCTGGCCCTGTTCGAACTTGTAGGCCTTGGCGCGCAGCATGAGCTTCGGGAAGTCGAGGGCCCACTCGTGCGGCGGCAGGTAGGGACACTTGGTCTCGGCGCACAGATCACAGAGGAAACACTGGTCGGCGACCTTCATGTAGTCGTCTTTGCTGACGCCGTCGACCTCCATCGTGTCCGATTCGTCCACCAGGTCGAACAGCGTCGGAAACGAATCGCACAGGCTGACGCAACGCCGGCAGCCGTGGCAGATGTCGAAGGCCCGCTCGAGTTCGGAGTACAGGGCGTCCTGGTCAAGATATTCCGGTTCCTGCCAGCGGACGGCAGCCCGCTTCGGCGCTTCGAGATTGCCTTCTTTCATGGGTTCTCCAGACCTGCTGATCGAGTGAGGAGCTGAATAAAAAAGGGGCTGAAAGCCCCTTGCTCGAAATGCCGTTGCTGCCGCGCCAGCGCGCGGCGGCGACGGTAAGTCACTGCTCCGGGCGCCTCGGGCCCGGAGCGGACGCCTTACATGGCGTCGAGGGCTTTCTGTAAGCGGTTCGCGTGTGAGCGCTCGGCCTTGGCCAGCGTTTCGAACCAGTCGGCAATTTCGTCGAATCCTTCGTCACGTGCCGTCTTCGCCATGCCCGGGTACATGTCGGTGTACTCGTGGGTCTCGCCGGCGATGGCTGCCTTCAGGTTGTCCGCGGTGTTGCCAATGGGCATGCCGGTCGCCGGATCGCCAACGATTTCCATGTACTCGAGGTGACCGTGCGCATGGCCCGTTTCGCCTTCGGCGGTGGAGCGGAACACCGCGGCGACGTCGTTCTCGCCCTCAACGTCTGCCTTGGCGGCGAAGTACAGGTAGCGACGGTTGGCTTGCGATTCGCCTGCAAACGCGTCCTTCAGGTTCTGCAGGGTCTGGCTGTCTTTCAGCTCCATGATTTACCTCATGCTGGATCAGTAGGTGTGGCGTATACGCCTGTTGGGTACTGCCGCGAATGGTCAGTCTGTTATCCGCGTTGCCGGATCTCGGCACATTTTTAGTATTGGTCAGCCTGAACCGGGAGGACAGTTGAACCTTTGAATCGCCACGATAGTGTGAATCTATCAATTACCCGAAGTTGAAAATAAATAACAATCATTATCATTTGCAAAAAGCTAACGAATCGAGCTGAGCGTTTCAGTGCGGGCATTCGATTGCACGGCCGAGCGTTGTTTCCGCCCAACGTCCCGCCGTTGCTTCCCTCAACAAGAGGCCTGTCCGAGTACCTGCTGCCACTGGCGTATGGAGCGGTACGCCGCGGATCCCTGCAGCAGGATCACCGGCAGGATCAGCGCGGTGATCCAGCTGTGGCTGATGTCCGTAGCGAGGGTCAGCAGAGCCAGCGTTCCTTCGAAGGCTGCGACCAGCGTCAACAGCTTCGCCGTGTTGACGGGCCCGGACGCGCCGTACCGTCTGGCAGTGCTGTGATCCATCCACAGGGTGAGGGCAGCGCTGCCGGAGCCAACGGTGCTGGCGAGAAAGTAGCCGGGCAGATAACCGGTGGAGATGAAGTACACCGCGGTGCTGAGCGAGAACAGGAGCATGAAGTGCACCAGGAAATCCATCAGGTGCGGCGGCTTGTTGACCGCGCTGATGCCCAGCGCAAAGCCGACCCACATGGAGATGGCACTGGTGCCGACCTCAAAGGCTTGGGCGGCGACGAGCCAGGACCAGACCTCGAGATCGAGCAGCATGCTGAGCAGATTTTCGAGGATCAGCGCAACCGCGATCGATAGCAGCGTCAGCTGCACGGTGACGAAGCGGTTCTTCAGAATCTCCACGTCAGTCGGCATGAGCGGTCGTTTGGGTCAGGCGTTTAAGCGCTGTCGTAGCGGTAGTACTCAATGCCCAGGTCGTTGATGCCGGCGTTGCGCGCACCGATGCGGTCGATGACGAACCGGTCCACTGCGACTTCGCCAAGCGTATCCGGCTGCCGGCCCTCATGCAGCGCCTCGTAGGTGTCCTGGTCGATGGCGATGGCGTGCTCGAGCGCGTCGGCAACCGCACTGCGCCGCGCAGCAGCCTGCCAGCCGGGCACCAGCTCCAGCGGAATTACCTCGGCGGCATCACCGCTCCCGTAGCCGATGGTCAGCAGCTGATCCCCGAGCGGCAGGTCCTCCGCTGCGGCTTCCTCCAGGCCGGCCGCGAGCCACAGGGGCAGCGATGCGGTATAGAGGTTGCCGACCCGTCCAACGGGGCCGGTGCCGAGGCGGGTCATCAGCTGCTGGAATGTCTCCGTGCTGCGGAATACGCGCGCTGTCTGCGTCGCCAGCGGATGGCTGTCGACGACCTCCGGTGCCGGCCCCAGGTCCGGGTGCTCTTCGATCAGCTCGGTCTTCAGCGCCGCGGGGTCGACCTCGGCAGCGGCTGCGTAGCCCGCCAGCTCGGCCTGGTCTGCCTCGTCCCCGAGTGCGAGTGCCAGAAGGTAGCTGATGCTGAGCCCGGTTTCGGCCATCCGCTGGTAGGGACGGTGCAGAAAGATCGCGCCCTGGTTCCGCAGGAACGTCGCCGGCGAGCCCGGCAAACGGCGGAACAGATCGCGCATGGCGGCCAGCACCTCGTCGACGTAGCAGCTGGTGGAGTACTTGCCGTTGAACACCGGGAAGTCCCGTGGCTGTGCGAGCTCGCTTGGGGCCTGCTGCATGAAGCGCAGGAAGGGCTTGCGGAAATCGACGCCGCGGTAGTCGGATGCGGATCCGGTGGTGCGCAGGTTGATGGTGGCGATGCGCGCCTCGGGCTCGATCAGCATGGCAACGGCGCCGGCGCCCTGTGTCGGCTCGCCGGAGGTGGATCGCTCGTACTCGGCGACGTCGGCGCAGACGACAATGGCAACCCGATCGGCGCCGTCGGTGGCCAGGTAGCGCACCGCCGCCTTCATGGCGTATACGCCGCCCAGGCAGGCATGCTTGAATTCGGGTACTTCACAGGCTCTGGCGATCGGGACGTGCCCCTGGGCGGACAGCGCCTGATTCACCATTCCTTTGACGATTACCGCACCCGCGGAGTTGTCGGTGCTCGACTCCGTGCCGAGCCCGAGGAAGCCGATTTGTGCAGGATCCACGTCATGATCCCGGATCAGCTTCAGGACCGCCGTCGCCGCCATCGTGTAGGCGTTCTCGTTTGGTCCGCGCATACGGAAGCTGTTGCCGACGACCTGCGCGACCTTCGACCAGTTGTCTTCGCGCCAGCGGCACCAGTCTTCGAGCTGCACCTCGTAAGCAGGGACGTAGCAGGACAGCGCGCTGATGCCGATGCGGCTGACGGGTTGGGCTGGGCTTTGAACTGCGGTCATGATCGGCAGGATCTCACAAAAGTCTCGGTTCCAGGTCCGCCCGGGACGGCCCCGGTCAGGACGGTTCCCACCC
>JBCDGJ010000272.1:0-5341 GCA_038757945.1 Pseudomonadota bacterium | reverse complement strand
TTAGGGTACCATCGGCCGCCACGACCTGCTGACCGGGGAGCCGCATGTCCACTGAGCGCGAGCGTCTGCACAACCTCTTTCCCGAGCTGGATTTCGATCCGGAAGCGCTGCGCCAGAAATACCGCGAGGAGCGCGACAAGCAGGTCATTGAAGTCACCGCTGAGGCGGAAGCGGATTGGGTCGCGCAGATCATCGCGCTGGCCGGTACCGGGGCAACGGCATTTCTCGAAGAGTGTACGCCCGGCTACTACAACCGCGAAGGTCGGGCCGGCCAGACCAACATGCAGAACTCCCCCTATGCGCCGGGCATCAACGCGTTCAACGACCTGCTCAGAAGCTGGCGCGAGGCCGGGGATCTGCACGGCATGACGCTGCGCTGAATCCGGAGCACCCATCGATGCAGCCGTTCAACCTGACGGACACCCACATCGCGATTACCGGCGCATCTTCCGGGCTCGGCCGGCACTTTGCCGGCGTGCTGGCAGCCGCAGGCGCCCGCGTTTCTCTTGGCGCCCGCCGCGTTGCGCAGCTCAAGGCGCTGGTTGCAGAGCTCGAGGCTGCGGGAGGTACGGCTACCGCGCTGCCGCTCGACGTCCGCACTGCCGACAGCGTCACCGCGTTCATCGCCGCTGCCGCAGCAGCCCAGGGTCCAATCGACGTGCTGATCAACAACGCTGGCGTCGAAGCCGGATCGCTGACCTACACGATGATCACGGAAGCCGACTGGGACTTCGTGCTGGAGACGAACGTCAAAGGCGCCTGGCTCGCGTCGAAGGCGTATACGGAACACGTCGAAGCGAACGTGCTCGGTGGTGGCAACATCATCATGACGTCATCGATCAGCGATCGGCGCGCCAACAAAGGCCAGTTTCCCTACGCGATCTCCAAAGGCGCCATGACGCGGATGACGGAAGTGATGGCGCTGGAAGCCGCCCGCTACGGCATTCGTGTCAACGCGCTCGCACCCGGCTACATCATCACGGACATCAACCGGGAACTGCTGGAAAGCGCTGATTTCGAACCCTTCAGAAAGCGCATACCGCTGCGCCGCTACGGCACCCTGGCAGATCTCGATGGCCCGCTGCTGCTGCTGGCCTCCGACGCCTCCCGCTATATGAGCGGCTCGGTGCTGACCGTGGACGGCGGGCACGTCTGCGCGTCCCTTTAATCTGATCGCCTGGCTACACCCCGCCGTTCATTGGCTGCTTCCGAAGCAGGGCTCAGAGCCGGCGTAGCAGGCCGAGCACGGCGGATAACCCGATCGACACCAGAAGCATCGAGGTCACCGGCAGGTAGATCCGCGTACTGCCGCGCTCGATCCGGATGTCGCCGGGCAGCTGGCCGAACCAGGACAGGAGCCCGAGCTTGAAACAGATCCCGGCGACAATCAGCACCATGCCAACAGCAATGAGCGTGTTGCCGGATACCTGGCTCACCAGAGTATCCAGCGAACCGCGGTTCCAGAAAGAGACCGATCAGGCGCGGATGAGTGCCAGCAGCTCATCGGTTCGGCGCTGCATGAGTGCCTGATCACCCCGGGTCTCGACGTTCAGCCTGACCACGGGCTCGGTATTGGACTTACGCAGATTGAACCGCCAATCGCTGAACTCCAGGGATACGCCATCGGTCAGATCCTCCCGCAGCGCGCCGTCAGCGAAGTGCGCGCGCACCCGCGCAATCGCCGTGTCTGCATCTGCCACGGTGCTGTTGATCTCGCCGGGTGAGGGGTAGCGGGTCATGCGCTCACCCACCTCCTGCTTCAGGGTCGTGCCCTTGCGGGACAGCAGATCCATGACCAGCAGCAGCGGGATCATTCCGGAATCGCAATAGGAGAAATCGCGGAAATAGTGGTGCGCGCTCATTTCTCCACCGTAGACCGCATCGATCTCACGCATCCGCTGCTTGATGAACGCGTGACCGCTTTTCGACTGCACGGCTTCACCGCCGGCAGCGCTGACGATTTCAACCGTGTTCCAGACCAGCCGCGGATCGTAGATGACTTTCTGCCCCGGACGCGCCTTCAGAAACGCCTCGGCAAGCAGCCCGACGATGTAGTAGCCCTCGATGAAGGTGCCGTCCTCATCCCAGAAAAAGCAGCGATCAAAGTCGCCATCCCAGGCGACACCGAAGTCGGCGCCCGCGGCGCGGACCGCATCCCCGGTGACCGGCTGCTGCTCGTGCAGCAGCGGGTTGGGAATACCGTTCGGAAACGTACCGTCCGGATCGTTGTGCAGACGATGGAATTCGACCGGTGCACCGGCCTCCTTGAGCGCCGCTTCGAGGCGGTCGACGGTCGGACCGGCGGCACCATTCCCGGCGTTGGTGACGATGCGCAGCGGCTTCAGCGCCGCAGGCTCCAGATAGGTCAGCAGATGGCGGATGTAGGCGGCGCTGTGATCGAGCGTCGCCCGTGTTCCGGAGGCAGCGGCCGCCGCGAAGTCGTTCGCCTCTGCGAGCCTGCGAATGTCGACCAGCCCGGTATCCGCGGACAGTGGCCGGGACTGTTCGCGGACGAGCTTCATGCCGTTGTAGTTGATCGGGTTGTGGCTGGCCGTGACCATGCAGCCCCCATCGGCGCCGAGGTCTGCCGTCGCAAAATACACCTCTTCTGTGCCGCACAGGCCGATGTCGATGACGTCGGCTCCCGCACGCATCACGCCCTCCGCAAAGGCCTGCTTAAGCTCCGCGCTGGTGAGACGGATATCGCCGCCAACGACCACGCGTTTCGGCTCGAGGAACGCAGCAAAGGCCTGGCCGATCCTGCCGCAGACTTCCGCATCGATCTGCGTCCCGAGCTCGCCGCGGATGTCATAGGCCTTAAAGCAGGTCAGTTCGGTCATGGGGTTCGGGTCCATCAGAGTTGCTGAAACAGATCGGCCGCTGGGCTGTGCCTAGTGCTGACAGTTTCGCTGGTCTGGTCCCCGAACTCAAAAACGGTCGACGCTTACGGCGATGGTGCTCGGCGCGCGTCGACCGGATCTGGGTCGGCTCAGAATGCGGGCCGTAGCTGGATGTCGTGGGTGAGATTCATACTGCCCGCGGAGCCGCGGTGCCGGTACACGGGCATATCGGAATCAATGCCGCCTGCCGTACCCAGCTGCTTCAGATTCCGCGGTGCCGTCCAGAGGGGTTTTCGGTCCAGCCGCGGATCGTTCTGAACCTGCGGCTGAATCGGTCGCCGGACCGTCGGATTTACGTCTGATGACAGGGCCGGTCCGAGCGCGGGTGCGGCCTGTACCGACGGCGCTGCGCAGGCTATGCACATCAGGATCACTGTGGTGCGTTTGAACATCTGCTGGTCTCCACTGCGTTGGGTTGCTGCTGTAGGTCACCAGTACCAAGCGACGGGTTCATGCCAGAGCGGCGGGCACGCCATCGATCCCATTTCCCGCTCCGGGGTCTCATGCTCGACGTCGCCGGCGCCAAATTTGACCCAAAGTGGTGCACAAAACGCCTCGGAACGGAGCGCAATCGTCCTTAGAGGCGCTACGGGCAGGTCCTAGAGCTGCTCTGAGCACAAAACTGTGGCATCTGGCACCCCATTGCCCCCCTGAATCCACCGCCGACGCTGAGGTCGGTCCTCCGCAGCGTTCTTTTCTTCGAACCAGAGGGACTGCGCGCACCATCTGGCACCACTTTTGCCTAGCAAAGGGGAGGCTGGCACCGATCAGCCCGATAAATGTAGCAAAGGACGCTGCCGCTCCCGGTAGAGCTCGAAGCTGCAACCACAGATCAGGGGGATAGAATGACTGGAACTCACAGGGGCAATGTTGTCCTTGCGCTGACGTTTCTGATCGCATCCGCAAGCCTCGCGCCCAAGCTGGTGCTGGCGGATGACGACGACGACGTCGGCGTTGAAGAGGTGGTCGTCACCGGGTCGCGCATCACGCGCGGCAACGTCGACTCGCCGCAACCGATCTCGACGATTTCGTCCGAGGACATCAACAGAACCGGTACGCTCGACATCGCCGAGGTGCTGAACGACACGCCGGCGCTACTGTCGTCGGTCACGAACAGCAACTCAATCGACGACGCGGCAGACAACACGGCAGAGTCTAACAATGTGGGCGGCAGCGCGCTGAACCTGCGCGGCCTCGGCTTCGAACGGACGCTGACGCTGGTCAACGGCCGTCGCCACGTGGCGGGTATCGAAGGCACGAGCGCAGTCGACGTTTCGACCATCCCATCCGCCCTGATCGAGCGGGTCGAGGTGCTGACCGGCGGCGCTTCCGCCGTTTACGGTGCCGACGCCGTCACCGGCGTGGTGAACTTCATCCTCAAAGAGGATTTCGAAGGGCTCGAGATCGATCTGAGCCCGGGACTGTCCGGTGAGAGCGACGGCGAAAGCATCCGCGGCTCCGTGCTCTGGGGTCAGAACTTCGCGAACGAGCGCGGCAACGTCACCATCGCCGTGCAGTACAACCAGCAGGAAGGCATCCGTCAGGGCGACCGGGATTTCCTGGCCAACGACCGCCTCGCTGACGACGACCGGAACCCGGCCCGTCAGTTCCAGATCGGCGACATCGAAACCGGCTCAACGCCGGCCTTCGCGCAGTTCTACAGCATCGACGCGGGCCGCTATCCGCGCGGCTTCAACATCCCAACCAGCGCCGAAGACTTCGTCGCCGACTTCACCGATGAGTTTGGCACCGCGCCGACTCTGACCAGCGCCGAGCTGGCCCTGATCGACCGTGCGGCAACGGCGCCGCCCCAGGCGTTTCTTCCGGGACGGGTCTTCAGCCTGACCTCGCCCTATGGCGTCGTCGCTCCCAGCGACTTCGGCGGCGACGTGGCGCTCGGCGACTCTCCAGACCTCGATGGCGACGGTACGGCCGACTGCCTGCAGAGCTTCCAGGGCTTTCGCACAGACTTCGTGCTCGGCGGCTGCTGGTTCATCGATGCCGGCGGCAACCTGACGCCTTACCAGGACGGCCTGATCTCAGACAGCGCGTCGGTCAACCAGTTTGGTGCCTCGCAGAGCTTCATCGCGCCGAACCGGCCGTTCGTCATTCCTGAATCCGAGCAGCTCTCGATCGCCTTCAATGGCCGGTTCGAGTTTTCACCGCAGCTCGAGGCATTCTGGGAGACCAAGTACGACGAGCAGGAGATCACCTTCGGCGGCGGCGGTCACGACTTCCGTGACCTGGTGTACCAGTCCTTCGAAAACCCCTTCCTGCCGGAAGAGCTGGTCACCGCCTATGCAGGCGTCAGCGCACCCTTCGGTCCCGCCGGTGCGGGCCCGGGTCTTCACATCACCATCGATGCCGACGACTGGGGCTCGAACGAGTCCGTCACCGAACGGATCACGACTCGCTTCGTGTTCGGCCTGCGCGGCGCGTTT
>JBCDGJ010000271.1:0-5354 GCA_038757945.1 Pseudomonadota bacterium | reverse complement strand
GCTTCGGCGGCGGCTGCGGGCGCCTCGGCGGCGGCTGCTTTGCGGGCTTTGCTGATCAGGCGAGCCACCGTTTCCGACGGCTGGGCGCCCACGGAGACCCAGTAGTCGACCCGCTCCAGGTTCAGCCGCAGCGATTCCGCATTACCCTTTGATACCGGGTTGTAGAAGCCGACGCGTTCCACGAATCGGCCGTCGCGCTTCGCCGCTCGATCGGCCACGGTGACGTGGTAGAACGGCGCTTTTTTGGCGCCATGGCGCGTGAGGCGGATGATGAGCATGCGTTGATCTGCCGAGTCGGATTTCTGCGAGGCGCGTATCTTAAGGAAGCTGGCCAGTTTTGCAACCGGCCTGGCGCGTCTCACCGCTTGCCACCCGCCGGGCCCTGCAGCCCCGGCATCCCTTTCATGCCACGCATCATCTTCTGCATCCCGCCTTTCTTGGAAACCTTCTTCATCATTTTCTGCATCTGCTTATGCTGCTTCAGCAGACGATTGACGTCCGGAATCTGGGTTCCGCTGCCGCGCGCAATCCGCTGTTTGCGGGAGCCGCTGATGAGATCGGGATGCCGGCGTTCCTTCAACGTCATGGAATCGATGATGACCGCCATTTTCTTGAAGGTATCGTCCTGCAGCTGCGCTGCGGCACCCGGTGGGAGCTGGCCCATGCCGGGCAGCTTGTCGAGCATGCTCGAAACCCCGCCCATGTTCTGCATCTGTTCGAGCTGATCGCGGAAATCCGCCAGATCGAATTTCTGGCCACGCGTGATCTTGCGGGCTAGCTTCTCTGCCTTTTTCTTGTCGACCTTGCGTTCAGCTTCCTCGATCAGCGTCAGCACGTCGCCCATGCCGAGGATCCGCGAGGCCATGCGATCAGGAAAGAACGGCTCCAGCGCATCGGTCTTTTCGCCCATACCGATGAACTTGATGGGCTTGCCGGTAATGGTGCGCACCGACAGCGCCGCACCGCCGCGCGCATCGCCGTCGGCCTTGGCCAGCACAACGCCGGTCAGTGCCAGTGCATCATTAAACGCCTTGGCGGTGACCGCAGCGTCCTGACCCGTCATCGCATCAACGACGAACAAGGTTTCTGCAGGCTGCAGAAACTCCTGTAATACCTTGATTTCCGACATCATTTCTTCATCGATGGCGAGTCGCCCCGCGGTGTCGACGATCAGCACGTCAGCAAACTGCCGCTCCGCCTCTGCCCGCGCCCGGCGCACGATGTCGATGGGTTGCTCGTCCCCAGCGGAAGCCAGAAAGTGAGCCCCTACCTCCTCGGACAGGGTTTCCAGCTGCTGAATTGCAGCAGGCCGGTAGACGTCCGCGCTGACCACGGCCACCTTCTTCTTTTCCCGTTCCTTAAGGAAGCGGGCGAGCTTAGCCACCGTGGTCGTCTTACCAGCGCCTTGTAATCCCGCCATGAGGATGACTACGGGCGGTTTCGCCGCCAGATCCAGCGCATCGTTAGCCTCGCCCATCACCCGGACGAGCTCTGCGTGGACGATCTTGACGAAGGCTTCGCCAGGATTCAGCGCGGTGGACACAACCTGCCCGAGCGCCTTGCTGCGCACCTGGCTGATGAAGGTTTTGACCACCGGCAACGCAACGTCCGCCTCGAGCAACGCCACCCGGACATCGCGCAGCGCTGCAGCAATGTTATCTTCGGTCAGCTTCGCCTTGCCGGACAGGCCGCGAAGCGTTTCGGTGAGGCGATCGGACAGGCTCTCGAACATGGGGTAACGCAATTCGGCTGATCTGGCGGCGCAGTGTAGCACCGCGGTAGCGGCGCCCGGGTCACCGGGGTGGCCGCTACAACCCCCCTGCGGCTTGTGACAGACTAGACGTTCATTGAATGCCCGCGGGCGAACATGCTGACCGCCACAACGCTAGCCGGCGCCGTTGCCATTGCGCTGTACCTGATCGCAACCCGACTGGTGGCGCGTGGGCTGCTGGCATCCGCTGATTCGATCCTGCCGCACGATCCCGCGCTCAGCGCGGCCAACGACGAACACGCCAGCCGCCGTCGAACGGCTCTGTTTGCCGGCATACTGTCCGCCGGCGGCATCATCGGTCACGGACTCATGACTTACGGGCTGCTGCTCAGCGGCCAGGGCCTGCAGCTCGACCTGCTGACGGCGCTCGTGGTGCTGCTGCTCATCGCAACGCTGTTCGTCGCCGCCTCCAGCTTCGTCATTCCCGTCGGCAGCCTGCTGCTGTACACGCTGCCGGGGAGCGCCATTGCCATTGCCCTGCGCCTGCTGCTCCCCTACGACGCCGAGCCCATCCGTTCGCTGCCGACGCCGCTCATACTGCATATCCTCTTCGCTTTGATCGCCTACGGTATTCTGATCATGGGCGCGACCCAGAGCATCATCGTCGGCTATCAGGAAAGCCGGCTGCGGCGCCGCGACCACAACGCGCTGCTGGCAACGCTGCCGCCAATGGAAACCATGGAGCGGCTGCTGTTCGCAATGATCTGGCTCGGCTTTGCGGTGCTCACCATTGCCATCGTCACGGGCTTTCTCTACCTCGAAGACCTCTTTGCCCAGCGGGTCGTGCACCACACGGTACTCGCGTCCATGTCCTGGCTGGTCTACGCCACGCTGCTGACCGGCCGTTACCTGTTCGGCTGGCGCGGAACCATCGCCGTTCGCTTCACCATGGTCGCCTTCGTACTGCTGCTGCTTGCCTACCTGGGCAGCAAATTCGTGATTGAAGTGCTGCTGGTCGAGCCATGAGTCTCACCGAGCTGTCGGCGCTCGCGCTGTTCGGCATCATTCTGCTCATGACCCTGCTGTCCGCGTACTTCTCCAGCAGCGAGACTGCGATGGTGGCGCTCAACCGCTATCGGCTGAAACATCTGGTCAATGAAGGTCACCGCGGCGCAATTAATGCCGAACGGTTGCTGAAGCGCCCGGACCGCCTGCTTGGCATAATTCTGATCGGCAACAACCTCGTCAATTTTTCTGCCGCCAGCGTCGCAACGGTGCTGGGGCTCAAGCTCTTCGGCGAGTCCGGGGTGGTCATAGCCCCGATCGCGCTGACCGTGTTCTTCCTGGTGTTTGCTGAGGTTGGCCCGAAAACCATCGCCGCCGAACGCCCGGAGATGATCGCTTTTCCCTCGGCGCTGCTGCTGCGCCCGCTGCTGCGGCTGTTGTACCCCGGCGTCTGGTTCATCAACGGCCTGAGCAACCTGCTGGTGCAGCCGTTCATTCGCAAGAAGGCTGGAGATGACGACGAAGGACTCAGCCTCCAGGAGCTGCGCACGGTCGTCGATCAGGGACTGCGGTTCAGCGGCCGCCGGCAGAACATCATGCTGCGGGTGCTGGATCTCGAGCACGTGACCGTCGATGACATCATGGTGCCGCGGCAGGAGATCGTCGGCATCGACATCGAGGACGACATCGACGAGATCATCACCAGCATGTCGACGTCACAGCACACCCGCATGCCGGTCTACAAGGGCGATGTCAATAACGTTCTGGGCATCCTGCACCTGCGCCGGACGACGCGCTTCATTAATGCCGAGGACATCGTCAAAGCGGATCTGCTGGCGCTTGCCGCTGATCCCTACTACGTGCCCGAAGGCACGCCACTGCACACGCAGCTCTTCAACTTTCAGAAGATGCGCCGTCGTATCGCTCTGGTCGTGGACGAATACGGTGACGTGCAGGGCATCGTGACGCTGGAGGACATCCTCGAAGAGATCGTCGGCGAATTTACGACCGACTTCGCAGCGCACATGCCGGACATATCACCGCAGGCGGATGGCAGCTTCCTGATCGACGGTCTGGCTCTGGTCCGGGAAGTCAATCGAGCCCTGGAATGGACCCTGCCGGAGGACGGTCCGAAAACGCTGAACGGGCTGGTGCTGGAGCATCTGGAGACCATCCCCGACAACAACCTGTGCCTGCAGATCGACGGCTACTTCTTCGAAACGCTGCAGATCAACGAAAACGTCGTCAAGACGGTAAAGATCACCGCTCCGGTCGCCTACGAAAGCACGGACGCGGCCTGACCGCGTCCGGTTCTTCCCTGCCGCCCTGCTCCCCGGCCGCGCCCTAGCTGGCGCGCTTCCAGCGCCGGTTCATGGCGGAGACGATTGCCGCCAGCGATGCCGTGATCGTGTTCCGCGACAGGCCGATCCCGTAGCAGGGGCCACGCCCCTCGTCTTCGATCGCCAGCAGGCACAGCGCCTGTGCATCGCTGCCGGCGTCGAGCGACTGCTCGCGATACTCGACGATGTTGAGCGGCTCGTTCAGCGTTTCCACGAGGCCGTTTACGAAGGCTTCGATGGGGCCCGATCCCTGGCCGTCGATGCTGATCTGCTGATCGTTGGCCAGCAGGCGGGCAACGATCCGCTGATCGGCATCGTCGCGCCCGGGCAGCAGGTCGTAGTCCCGCAGCTGGTAAGGCCCGGCTTCGATCTGATACTCAGCAATGAAGGCGTCAAAGATTTCGGCGTTCTTGATCTCCCGGTCCAGCTGCTCGGTCAGCTGCTGCACGATCTGGGAAAACTCGACCAGCATCGGCCGCGGCAGCGCGATGTCGTAGACCTCTTCGAGGATGAAGCCGACCCCGCCCTTTCCGGACTGGCTGTTGACCCGAACGGTCTCCTTATAGGAAGAACCGACATCAGCCGGATCAATGGGCAGGTAGGGAACCTCCCAGTGATCCCGATCCACCTTTGCCATGCCTTTGCGGATCGCATCCTGATGCGAGCCGGAAAAGGCCGTGAATACCAGATCGCCGGCATAGGGATGGCGTTCCGCGATGCGCAGCTTGTTGATCTCTTCGACGGTTGCGCGGATACGCGGCATGTCCATGAAGTTCAGCTCCGGATCCACGCCCTGGCTGAAGAGATTCATGGCCGTGGTGACGATGTCGCAGTTGCCGGTACGCTCACCGTTACCGAACAGCGTACCTTCTACGCGCTCGGCACCCGCCATCAGCGCAAGCTCCGTTGCCGCCACGCCGGTGCCACGGTCGTTGTGCGTGTGCAGGCTGACCACGATGTGATCGCGCTTGGGAAAGTTGCGGCAGAACCACTCGACCTGATCGGCATAAATGTTCGGCGTCGACATCTCCACCGTCGACGGCAGGTTGATGATCATCGGGCTTTCTGCCGTCGCTCCCCACTCCTCCATGACCGCGCTGCAGATATCGACCGCAAAGGGCAGCTCGGTGCCGGTGAAGGATTCCGGCGAGTACTCGAAGGTAATGTTCGAGTCCAGCTTGGCCAGCCCGTCGCGCACGATCTTGGTACCGTCGAGCGCCAGCTGGATAATGCCCTGCTCGTCCATCTCGAAGACCACCTTGCGTTGCAGCGTCGACGTGGAGTTGTACAGGTGAAAG
>JBCDGJ010000270.1:0-5378 GCA_038757945.1 Pseudomonadota bacterium | reverse complement strand
TTTCCGACCGATCTCTACATGGCCGAGGGTCTGGCCGACCTGGTTACCGAACAGCGTTGCCGGCTGCGCAAGATCGAGCTTGAGGAGCTGTCCGGCAGCCTCTCCGAGCAGACGGCCGTGGTGATGCTGACGCAGGTTAACTTTCGCGATGGCGAGCTGCTCGATATGGCGGAGATCACGGCGGCAGCTCACCGGGTTGGTGCGCTGGTGCTCTGGGATCTGGCGCACAGCGCCGGCGTGGTTCCGCTTGCCCTTGACGACTGGCAGGTCGATCTGGCCGTTGGCTGTGGCTACAAGTTTCTGAACGGAGGACCGGGTGCGCCGGCCTTCGTTTACGTGGCGCAGCGACACCAGGCGCGGGCACGGCAGCCGTTGTCCGGGTGGCTGGGCCATGCCGAACCGTTTGCCTTCGAGACGGCGTACCGTCGTGCGGCGGGGATCCGCCAGTTTCAGGTTGGCACGCCGCCGATCATCAGCATGGCCGCGCTCGACAGTGCCCTCGACCTGTTTGATCGGGTAAGCATGGAAGCTGTGCGGAAGAAATCCCTGCACCTGACCGGTTGCTTCATTCAGGGGCTGGTGGATGATCCGCGCCTGCGGGACTTTCGCGTGCTGACGCCGCTGTCCGATGCGCGTCGCGGCAGCCAAGTGGCCGTGAGCCACCCGGATGCCTGGGCGCTGTCGCAGGCGCTGATCGAGCGGGGGGTCATCGTTGACTACCGCGAGCCCGACATCGTGCGCTTCGGCTTTGCGCCGCTCTACAACGCCTTTGCCGATGTCGGAACGGCGCTGACCGTGCTGGCTGAGCTCTGTAGCGGCGACGTGCTGGCCGAGTACCGGGGGCGCGCGCGCAGCGCGGTGACCTGAGCCTGCTTGCAGACCATTTGTCTGCCCAGCGCAGCGCGTTGGCTATCGTCTCTCAGGAGCGCGATCGCAGATGTTCTGCGACGGCCTGATAGGCCGGTAGGGACGTTGGATCAATGACCGCGTTCTTCGCAGATGGATGCGATGCGAAGCGCACGATGACCATCTTCGCCGAGGGGTCAATGTAGATTGTCTGTCCGTGGACGCCACGCGCTGCGTAGGCGCCATGTTCGTTGTGAAAGCTCCACCACATACTGCGGTAGCTGCCTCCGGGGATCGTCGTGTAACCTGCTTTGGCAAAGGCTGCCTTGTCGCCGCCCGCGCTGATGTTGCGAACCACTTCGGCCGGAAACAGTCGCCTGCCGTTGGCGACACCTTGGTCCAGCATGAGCTGCCCAATGCGGGCCAGATCGCGCAGTCCTGCGCTCAGGCCTCCTCCGGCAAATGGCGTGCCGATCGAGTCAACGGTCATGTAGGCGTCCTGCTCGGCACCGATACGCTGCCATAGTCGTTCCGAGAGGAGGTCGGCAACGGACTGACCGCTGGCTCGGGCCAGGATCCAGCCAAGCGCATCGGTGTTGATTGTCTTGTAGCCGAACGCCTGTCCGTGCGGGCCCTGCTTGCGGACGGTCTGGAGATACTCGTAGTAGCTTCGAGGGCCTTCATAGCCGGCCGGCTTCGGCAGCGGATTTGCCGCTGCGTTATAGATCCAGACGTCTGCTGCCGGGTCACTGTAGTCCTCGCTGTAGTCCAGCGCCGTCGTCATGTCCATGACCTGGCGTACCGTGGCATCTCCGAAGGCGCTGGCTCCGAGTTCCGGCACGATGGTTGAGACTGCTGCCGTTTCATCGAGCTTGCCTTCCACGACCATGATCTCTGCGAGCAGACCGGTGAGCGACTTGGTCATCGACATGGCTCCATGTTTGCCAGCTTCTTCGAGGCACCCCGAGTAGCGTTCGTAGACGATTCGCCCCCGGTGCAGAATGACTATTCCGTCCGTGTAGTTTGCCGCGAGCGATTGCCGCCAGGTCATGGGTTCGTCGCCGCCGATCGGCACGAAGCTCAGCTCGTCAATGGCGCGGTCCAGCCTCCTTCTGAGTCGGCTTGGCGCACCAAGGCCCCGGCTGACTTGCCGCGTCGGGAGCAGCTCGCGCAGGTGGCAGACGGACCAGCGCAGCTTCGGAAAGCTGAAGTAGTTGGAATCAGGCTGGCCGATGAGCCGCTCCTGAGGTGGCGGGAAACCCTGCATCCAGCCAAGCCGGGCCGGGTCTGAGTCCTCGGCATTTGCGATGCGCTTGACCCGTTCCCATTCGTAGATCCCGCCGTCCGCCATCAGGCCGAGGTACAGCCGCTCGTCGCGAAGGCGGAAAGAACGGACGAACTGCGTGTCTCGTGCGATACGTTCGTCGAGGTTTGGCGGCGGGCAGAGCGCACGGGTGACGGCGAGGGTGCCGAACTCGAAGCTGCCGCCGTCGCCACTGCCGTCCGGTTGTGCCGACCAGCTCCCGTTGGCGACGTTGCAGTCGAGTTGCAGGTTTGTGCTGCCGTCCGCATTGAGCCTCAGCGTGAACCTGGCACCCTCCGGCGGGCGAATCGTGCCGATCGCATCATCCATGGATTGAAAGGCGACGAGTCGCCACTCCGAGTCCCTAAGAGTTTCTGATCGGTCTCTATCTCCATCGGCGGCGGCAGCGGCAAGTGGTGGTGCGAGTGTTCCCAGGACAATGCCAACCGCGCAGAGCAGTCTCAGGCGTAGCTTGTGGCTGTTCGAGTAACCGCGTCGTTGCAGGTTGTTCACGTGTCCTGTCTCCGGTGACGTTGGGTATGGGGTGCTGCAGCCGCACGCGGCGAGCCTAGCACGCTACCCGGCGATCGCTGCGTCGTCGCAATCGGATGACCGACGATCGAATGGCGCCAGGAAGCTTGTGCAACGTCCAAGCGCCCGGTGCCGCTTGTGTTTCACATCCAGGTACAGAGAATGACGTGGACTCGAGGGCAGGCAAGTCTGCATCGACGGTTTGAGAAGCACAGGGCACAACGGTATGCAGCAGCAGATTCAATGGCGATCGGGCTACGGCGGGCCACTGGTGTTATGGCAGGCTATCCGTTGGTGCTACCGGAGGCTGGCGCCCTGGGGGCTGTTGAGCCTGGTGCTTGCCGTACCCGCCGTAGCAGCCGACGAACCGGCTGCGCCTGATCCCGTTTCCCCGATCCTGTCCGCCCCGTTACCGGCGGATGGCGAATCCGCGCAGGGGTTTCGCCGTGCGATAGCCGGGGCCGCGGCGGCCGATCTTGCGGCACAACCGCGGAGCGAACTCGAGTTCAGGGTTGCCCCCTTACCCCGCGCCGAGCTCGAGCTCCGTGTGGCGGACGCGCTGTCTTTCCTGCAGCGCGTGGCGACAGCGCTTTCAGACCTGGTCATCGAGTTTGAACGTATGGAACGGGCCGGCGTGGTAGTAGACGACGAGCTCGAAGCCCAGCTGCTCCGGCGCGGCGGTCTGATCTACCAGTTCAGAAACGAGCTTGCCGTCAGAACGACGATCCTGATCGATGCCGCTGAGGCGAAAGGCGCAGATCTGGGCGAGAGCCGAACCTACGTTACCGTGGTTACCAATGTGGACCTGCCGGCACCCGAGCTGGACAAGCGTCGAAGTGCAGAGGAGGACGCCGCTCGTTTGCTGATTCGTCGGGTTCGCGAAGAGCCGCCCGTGCATGAGCGGCTGGCGCCCTGGACCGTGCCCACGTCGGAGCTGGTTCGGGAGCTTCAGCCCCTGCGTCTGTCGCAGCTCGAGGAGCGCGTGGACGCCTGGCTGCAGATTCTTCAGCGTGAAGTACGCAAGCGGATCCGCATGGACATCGCGCTCGGCAAAACAAGCGGGCAAGGCGGTAAGGAAGTCATCGCCAAGCTGGCGACCGAACAGCAGCAGATCATCAACGCGACCGTCGATCGCCTCCAGGCGGCTCTCGAGGTCTTTGCCAAGCGTGGCGGCGATACGAGCGTGGCCCGGCAGTACATTGCCAACGCGACGGGGCAGAGCATCGATCTGAGCGATCCCACGGTGTTCTACGCGCAGGCGAAGGCCTGGGCGCTCAGCCCCTCCGGCGGACAGAAACTGGCCCTCAACTTCGGCAAGTTCCTCGCGATCCTGTTGGTGTTCTGGCTGGTGTCCCGTATCGTCGGCGGCCTTGTCGGTGCGGCGGTCCGGCGACTGCCCGATACCTCCAGCCTGCTGCTGGACTTTCTGGTGGGGGGGAGTCGCCGCGCGATCATGCTCATCGGCCTGCTGGTCGCGGTGAGTGCTCTCGGGATCAACATCACGCCGCTCGCTGCGGCCATCGGCGCCGCCGGCCTGGTCATCGGGCTGGCGCTCCAGGGTACGCTCAGCAACTTTGCCAGCGGCATGCTGATCCTGCTGTATCGGCCGTTCGATGTGGGCGATGTCGTGAACGCGGGCGGTGTGTTCGGCAAGGTTCAGACCATGACCCTCGTTTCAACGCGCATCCTGACCTTCGACAACCAGGTGAACTGGGTGCCGAACGATTCCATCTGGAACAACGTGATTACCAACGCAACCGCGCTGAAGACCCGGCGCGTGGACATGGTCTTCGGTATCGGCTACGGCGACAATATATCGACCGCGCAGTCCATCATCGAAGAGGTGGTCACCAGTCATCCGAAGGTTCTGCCGGAGCCGGTACCGACGATCCGCGTCAATGAGCTCGGCGACAACTCAGTGAACTTTGTGGTTCGCCCGTGGGCACGAACGAGCGACTACTGGGACGTCTACTGGGACCTCATGCGTGCGGTAAAGGAACGGTTCGACGCGGCCGGTATCAACATTCCCTTCCCCCAGCGTGATCTTCACCTGTCTGGTCCGGTCGAAGTGGTTGTGAGCGGGGCCCGCCCCGCAGCCGACTCCGGGCTCGCAGGCACCGGCGTCCGCGGCGCAGTTCGAACCGCGGAGGCACCCAGTTCGGCAGGCTCTACGAGCGAACCAGGCCCTGGGCCCAAGGCTGATGGCGAGGATGATGAAGAGAGCTGAGGGTCGGACTGGCGTTCAGCGCTGGGGAGACCGTCGAGGACAGCTCGAGGGGTGCCCTGCGCCCCGGGCGTACCCCTGGGCGCGAGCGAGCCTTCAGTCCCGTGGTTACCACGCAGGCATCGGGAAGAAGTAGGGCATCTGCCGCCCGTACAGAGAACGCCAGGCCTGCTGGCTGCTGCGAATGACGCTGTACTGGTAGTAGGGGTTGAAGAGAATCTGACCGCGCGCGTTCAGGTTCGACTGCAGCTGGTTCAGCTGCTGCTGCAGGCCGAAGCTCAAGCCGCCCCGCACCTCGGCCTGCTCTGCTCCGTTCAGGTCCCTGCAGTTGGTCATTTCTTCCAGTTTGATTTTCGTCATGATGGTGCTCCAGCTTCGAGTTACTTCTGATCGTCTCTGTGCTCGCAACCCGTTTCCGGCTTGCTTGAAAGGGGTAGTGCGAAGGGCGTGCCAGGTTTTCGCCATCGCCCCGCG
>JBCDGJ010000269.1:0-5378 GCA_038757945.1 Pseudomonadota bacterium | reverse complement strand
CTCAGAATACGCCGCCAACCCTTGACCTGACGGCGAATATTCATACACTTCAGAAGTCGGCAGCGTCCTGCGCCCACCGCCGACACCCCAGCCGGCTTCTTCGAATTTCCCTGATCTCAAGTTTCTATCCAGGGAAACAATCCGAAAAAAACGGCATGCCGCTGGCCGCACCGTTGAGAGGAGAGTGCGCCCAGCCGTTTAACGCGCAAGCCCTGTAGACGATCAATGGCAACCCGGTCAACGGCAGAACACGCTGCCGCAGACCGACCGAGTCAGCCAGTGACCGCCGGTTCTTTGATTGCTTCTGAGACTGCTGCTGAAACCGAAAGACCATCAGCCGGAACAAGGACTCCTGAACCAGCGCTCTGGACCTCGTCGGGACACTGATCCGGGATCAGATCCCGGCACAACGCAATACAAGAGCAATAACAACACCACCGCTGACTGCCCGTCTTGAGCACAGCAGCCGGCCTAAACGACAGCGCCATTGCAGCTTGATGCGCGCTCTATCCAGCCTTGAGGACCCCCGTCACCCATGTCTATGAACCTAACGGATCTGAAGCGTAAGCCAGTCGGTGAACTGGTCGATATGGCACGCGAAATGGGCCTTGAAAACCTGGCACGGTCCCGCAAGCAGGAAGTCATCGCCGCGATCGTCAGAAAACAGTCGAAGAACGGCGAAGACATCTACGGCGAAGGAACGCTGGAAATTCTGCAGGATGGCTTCGGGTTCCTGCGCTCGCCAGACAGTTCCTACCTTGCTGGCCCGGACGACATTTACGTTTCACCGTCGCAGATCCGGCGGTTCAACCTGCGCACCGGTGACAGCATCGCCGGCAAGATCCGGCCTCCGAAAGACGGCGAACGCTACTTCGCACTGCTGAAAGTAGACGAGATCAACTTCAGCGAACCCAACACGAAGAAGCACAAGATCCTCTTCGAGAACCTCACGCCGCTGTTCCCGAACGAACGCATGGTGCTCGAAAGGGGCAACGGCAGCACCGAAGATCTCTCGGCTCGGGTCGTGGATCTGATTGCACCGATCGGCAAGGGCCAGCGGGCGCTGGTCGTTTCGCCGCCGAAAGCCGGTAAGACGCTGATGCTGCAGAACATCGCGCAGTCCATCGTCTCCAACAATCCGGAAGTTGTACTGATCGTGCTGCTGATCGACGAGCGGCCCGAAGAAGTCACCGAGATGCAGCGTTCAGTGCGCGGCGAAGTTGTGGCGAGCACCTTCGACGAGCCACCGAGCCGGCACGTGCAGGTGGCGGAAATGGTCATAGAAAAGGCCAAGCGGCTGGTAGAGCACCAGAAAGACGTGGTCATCCTGCTCGACTCGATCACTCGTCTCGCCCGCGCCTACAACACGATCGTACCCTCTTCGGGCAAGGTTCTGACGGGTGGTGTCGACGCTCACGCCCTGGAACGCCCGAAGCGGTTCTTTGGCGCGGCACGGAACATTGAAGAGGGCGGCAGCCTGACCATCGTTGCAACCGCCCTGGTCGATACCGGCTCGAAGATGGATGAAGTCATTTACGAGGAGTTCAAAGGTACCGGTAACCAGGAACTCCACCTGGAGCGGAAAATCGCCGAGAAGCGCGTTTACCCCGCGATCAACATCCGCCGCAGCGCCACACGTCGCGAAGAGCTGCTGATGAGCGAGGAGGATCTGCATCGGGTGTGGATCCTGCGCAAGCTGCTCCACGACATGGACGATCTGGCGGCCATCGAATTCCTCATCGACAAGCTGAAGACCACGAACACCAACGATGAGTTCTTCGCCTCGATGAAGGCCCGCTAGCGCATCAAGCCGGAGCACGGCCCGGCTGTGCAGGGCGGCCCTCGCAGGGCTGCCCCCGCAGGACGGCCACCACCGCGCGGTCGCCGAAGCTACTACCGAATCCATGACCGAAGCCACGCACCCTGCACGGCTGAGACACCTCGCGTTGGGCGCAGGCCCGCTGGCGCCGCTGCTGCTGGAGCTCGAGCTTCTGGACCCGCAGGCCTTCGTCTTTCGCCCGGGGCAGTACAGCGCCATCGTTCTGCCCGACGGCAAGCTGCTGACGCTTTCCATTGCCTCCGGTCCGAGCCGGCTGCCGACGCTGCGCTTCCTGTACCGAGCGACGCCAGGTGATCCGCAGGCTGACGCGCTGAACGCGTTGCTGCGCACTGGAACGCGTCTCGAGCTGAGCGCCCCCGGGGGCCAGGTATGCTGGGATGTTGCTGCTACAACGCCAAGCCTGCTGGTCTGCGCCGGCACGGGTATTTCACAGGCCTACGCCATCCTCGAGACGGTGGCCGACCAGGCGCCGGAACGGCTCCCGACCTACGAAGTACTGGCTCTCGCCGGTTCGGATGAGGAGCAGCTGAGGCATCCGCAGGACTCGTTCTGGCAGACCGCCGGGCTCAAGCTGGTTCGCGTCAGCGATCCGGCGCTGGGCGCCGACAACACAGGGCTGGTCTGGTTGCGGGACGCGGCACCGCGACTACAGGACAGTCGCGCCCGGGTGCTCATCGGCGGCGGTCCGGCCTTCGTCTATACCGTGCACGATCTGCTCACGGCCGCCGGTCTCGATGCCGCGCGGTTTGCTGCCGACGCTTACGAATACGCGCCGCGCTAAGCGTTTGATCGCGCCGCGTCTACGCGCGCCTCTGGAGCGCCTTCTGCCTCTTCCTGCTCAACGGCTTCCGGCTCAGTTGCCTTCCGCTCGGCGGGCTCCGGAGCTGCTGGTTCCGACTCTGGCCCGGTAGCAGTTTCCGCTGCGAGACGGGAAGCCGCCGGCGGCTCCGTCCGCGGTCTCTCGATGGCGCTCATGCCGACGGGCCGGAGGTGCTTGAACCCGCGCTCGAGCACCGTTGCAGCACCCGTATCCTCGCCCTGGGCCAGATACAGCCGCGCCAGTTCCAGCGCCGCGGTTCTGGCCGTACGCTGCTCCGCCGCGAGGGTCAGATCACCAACCCCTTCGAGCAGCTCCCGGGCGGTCTTGCTGTCGCCTTGCAGGATACGCAAGCGCGCCAGGGCCAGCTGAGCCGGCGCCGCGGTAGTGCGGCAGTTGAGCCAGCTGCGCAGCCGCGCTTCACGCTCGCGGCTGGCGGGTACGGTGGTACTCCCATACGCCCCAACGAGCTCCTGCAGCGGTTCGGCGGCCGCTGCCGCGGCCGCTTCGTCCTTGATCAGAGCAGAAACGGTGTAGTCAATCTGCTCTGCCACATAGTCGAGTTCAGCCTGTCGTTCGGCGCAGCGGGCGAGCGCCAGAACCAGCGTCGGGTCACGGTAGAGGGTTTTCGGCAGCCGTTTCCACAGACGTTCGCGCTCGCGCCGGGCTTCCGGGCTATCGTCAAGCGCGTTGAGCTCGGCACAGGCGGCGCGGATCGTCAGCGAGTCCACCCAGCTGTTGGAAATGGCCCGCGCCTTGCGCATGCCGGGCAGCAGCTGCGCCAACGCCTGCCAGCGGCCCGTACTGACGTAGGCACGAGCCAGCAGCGACAGCACGCGCGGGTGCCGCGGTGCTCGGGATTTCAGCGTTTCAAGCAGCGTCAACGCGGCGGGCCATTCAGCGCTCTCGGTCAGCATCTCGGCTTGTGCGAGCTGCACGCCGAAATCGGCGCCCTTCTGGCTGCGCTCAGCAAGCACCAGGAAACGATCCCGCTCTTTGCGTTCGCCGAGCTGATGCGCTGCGCGGGCCGCCGCAAGGTAGTTGAGCAGCGGCACCGGCGCCTGTGGAGCGGCCGCACCGAGCAGCCGCTTGGCCTCGGACCACTCTGCTTCATGAATCAGCAGCATGCCCTGGCTCGTATGTTCTGCCGCCAGCTCGGTCTGCCGGCGATTCGACCAGCGGCCAAGGGCAACGTGGCTTCGCAGCAGCCGCCAGAGGACAATCCCCGTGACCACCAGCAGCGCGAAGCCGACGAACACCAGGATCAGCGCCAGCCAGAGGCTCGTCTCGATCGACTGGTTGTCGTAGGCGATCAGCACGTAACCCGGATCCCGGCCGGCAAGCATGCCGACCACACCGCCAATGGCGATGAAGACGAAGATCAGCAGCGTCAGGACCCACAAGCGCATCAGGTGCCCCGTTCCGTATCCTGTAGCGCGCGCAGCGAGCCGGAGATATCCGGCAGCTCACGCAGTACGCTGCTGTCCCGCAGCTCGCGGATCTCGCGCACGATCTGCTCGACCTTGGGATCGCTGGCATCGAGAAACTTGGTCATCCAGTCGGCCGCGTTGTCGAGGCTCTGCTCGAAGATCTCCTGCTGAGCGCGCAGCGCGGCCAGCTGAGCCTGCTCGAGCATGAGCCGCAGGTTGAGCTCGAGGTAGGTGATTTCATCTGGCGACAGCAGCGGTTCGATGCGGGTCTTGAGCTCGCTCCGGTAGGAGAAGTAGGGGGTGAATTGATCCAGGACGCGGGCAAAGAACCCAGCTTCTTCCCCGAGCTCCGAGCTCGGCCGCGAGGTCAGCAGTTCCGGCACCTCGAGCGGCAGGCCATCGAGCTCCCGTTTGACGGCTTCCAGCCGCAGAAACATGCCCTGCGCATCAACCTGTCCGACCCGCTTCAGTGCCAGCGTTTCTTCCGCAAGCTGCGCGCGGACCTGGTAGAGACCAAAGTCGTCGAGCTCGGCGAGAATGGCATCCGCGGCTTCCAGCAGCCTGAGCCCGCCTTCCGCATCGCGCTCCATCAGCACGCGGTGGTTTGCGATCCGCAGCAGGTATTCGACTTCGGCAACGCGCCATTCGGCACGCGTAGGTGGAGCCCGGTTGGCAACATCGTTGAGGCTTGCCATGAGCTGCTTCTCGGTCGCACGCAGGCTTTCACGCTGTTCGTCCAGCTTGCCTTCGACGGTGCTGACCGTTCGGCTCACCGACCCGGACAGCTCCTGCACCTGTTCCGCCGCTGTCGCGTTGGCGCGCTCCAGCTCAGCCTGCAGATCGACGATCTGTGCCGCCAGCTCCTCTTCGGTCTGCGTATTGCGCGTGACGTTCTGGCGCACCCGGTCGATGGTCTCGACCGCGTCGGCCGGCGCGTACTTATCAGCAATGTCCGAGAAGGGATCCTTGTAGATCAGCTCGTAGTAGATGTAGCCGGCGCCGCCGGCGGCCAGCAGGGCGAGCAGGAGACCGAGCCAGGCCAGCGCGCCGCCGCGCTGTTCGACGACCGGTGCTGCTGCCGTAGCGCCCACCGCTGCCGCGACGACCTCGGTTTCGCTCGTAGCTGGCGCCTCAGTAGTACCGGGGTCTGCCGCCGCTTCTGCCTCTGCGCTGTCGGCGTCGCTATGGCCATCCTCCGCGTCATCGGCACTCGCCGCGTCTGCCGCAACGGCTGCTTCCGCGACGTCGTGCGGACTGGAATCGAGCTGATCAGCCGCAGCTTCGGCTTCCT
>JBCDGJ010000268.1:0-5407 GCA_038757945.1 Pseudomonadota bacterium | reverse complement strand
GATCAAACCCACATCG
This sequence comes from Pseudomonadota bacterium, assembly GCA_038757945.1. Taxonomy (GTDB): domain Bacteria; phylum Pseudomonadota; class Gammaproteobacteria; order Pseudomonadales; family Azotimanducaceae; genus CALHVX01. The sequence goes on along the minus strand of JBCDGJ010000268.1, from coordinate 5,391 downwards.
GCCAGTCTGTTGCGGAGCATGGGAGCGCATTCACGTTGAGAGCGCCGAATACGTTCTTTACTGCCCAAATGAACGCTGCATCAGCGCACGGGTGCCGCGCCGGCAACCGCCCTGCCCGCGGCGTCACCGCGCTCAGCGGTAGCCCACTTCGGAGGGATCGATGATGACCTCGATGGCGGATGCGTTGCTGGTATAGGCGCTGTTGTTGGCGACCACGATGCGCCCCTGGCCCTTATAAAGCAGCAGCGTGCGGACGGTGTCGCGGCCGCGGAAGTTGAAGGGAATGAAGCTCTTGCCGGTGATGTAGGCCGTGGTTGACGTCGGCTGGCCGCACCGCGCGAAGATCTGGCTCTGGCTCATACCCACTTCAACGATTCCAATGCTCTCCATGCCCTCCGGTGCCTTCAGGTTCTTCAGCATGCGGGCATAGGCGGCTTCGGAGGACTGCTTGAGCGCATCCAGATCAACGCTGCCCTTCTGGTACTGAGCCGTCTGCCCGGGATCGCCCAGTGCTTTGGCCGCTTTCTTCGCCGCACCCCGAACCTTGCGATTGCCCTTGGCGCCGGCGACCTCCTTCAACGCAGCGACGTAGCGGACGTTGCCCGCTTCGGTAAACGCCCGCGCTGCCCAGGCGATCGCATCGATGTAGTCGCCGCCGCGGGTGTAGTTCTGCAGCATGATTTCAGCGAGCGGATCCAGCACCTCCGAGTTATCCGTACCCGACTCGACAATGCCGCGAGCGGCCGCCCGGAGCTGCTCGGCCTTGCCCTGGGTCATCTGATAGAGAATGAACTCTTCGTTGGTGGTCAGCGCGCCGGCTAGAGGCGCTACGAAGAGGCTCATCAGGGCAATCGCAGCCCACGTCACTTTGTTCATGATCGCATCCGTTATGAGTGAAAAGGCGTCCGGCAGTGAACCGCAACGTCGCCCGGGACCACTTGCTGTGCCCCACGGCTCAACACCCCGACTCTAACAATCGACGGCAATCGGATTCAACGCGCGGCAATGGTGGATCAACCCTGGACAGGCGCTCCGAGACAGCAGCCGGTATCGGCTATCATGGGCGCTTATCCGGCAACGGGCGCGAGGCGCAGACCATGTTCGATACCCTGATTACCGGCGGCCAGGTCGTTGATGGCAGCATCGACGCGGAACCCGTCACAGCAGACGTCGGCATCAGCGATGGCAGGATCGCGGCCATCGGCGATCTCAAGGGAACCGCAGCCCGGCAGACCATCGATGCCGACGGCGCCCTGGTCACCCCGGCCTGGGTCGACATCCATACGCACTACGACGGCCAGGTGACCTGGGACGACACGCTGGATCCTTCCGCCAGCCACGGCGTCGGAACCATCGTGATGGGGAACTGCGGCGTCGGGTTTGCCCCCGTCGCACCCGGCGGTGAGCGCGACCTGATCGAGCTGATGGAGGGCGTGGAAGACATCCCGGGCACCGCGCTTTACGAGGGGATGCCCTGGGGCAGCTGGAACAGCTATCCCGAGTACCTGGACCTGCTGGCCAGCCGGCGCTACAGCCTCGACATCAGCTCGCTGATCGCTCACGGCGCCGTGCGCAATTTCGTGATGGGCGAGCGCGGGCGCACCAACCAGGCGGCGACGGAAGCGGACATGCAGGCCATGTCGGGGATCGTCGAAGCCGCGCTGCGGGCCGGCGCCGTCGGCTTCTCGACCTCGCGCATCCTCGGCCACCGCTCGATTCAGGGTGAACCCGTACCCGGCACCTTCGCCAACGACGCCGAGATCCTGCTGCTCGCGCAGGCGCTGAAGCGCGCAGGCTCCGGCGTCTTCCAGATGATTCCTTCGAGCACCCTCGGCGCCGGCAACGAGCTGGCCGTGGAGCACAGCTCGCTGGAACAGGAAATTGCGCTGATGAAGCGCATCAGTCTGACCAGCGGCCGGCCGCTCACGTTTACGCTCTTTCAGGTCGACGACTGGGCCGACAAATGGCGCGATGCCATTGCCCGCTGCGAAGAGGCGAACGCCGAGGGCGCACAGATCTATCCCCAGGTTGGCAGCCGTCCCACGGGGCTGGTCATGAGCCTGCGCACCTATCACCCGTTCATGCTCAAACCCACCTGGAAGCGGCTGGCCGAGCTGCCCTGGGCAGAGCGACTGGCCGCATTACGGCAGCCGCAGAACCGCACCGCGATCCTCAGCGAAGCCAACGTCGATCATCCGCACCCGGGTTCCATGGAGTTCGGCATCGCGAACATCGACTACAACTTCGACAACCTGTTCCCCATCAGCGGCCACTCGACCTACGAGCCGGACCGCAGCGACAGCCTTGCGGCGCGGGCCGCCCGGGAGGGCTACACCGATGAGATGGGTTACCTCTACGACTACCTAGTGGACGGCGACGGCGACCGGTTCGTGATTCTGTTCTTCACCAACTACAGCCGCTACAACCTCGACGCGGTCCGCGAGATGCAGCTCAGCCCGACGACGGTCACCGGCCTGTCCGATGCAGGCGCCCACGTCAGCCTGATTTTCGATGCGGTGAACCCGACCTATCAGCTCACCTACTGGGGCCGGGACCGCGAGCGCGGCCCGACGCTGCCGTTGCCCTACCTGATTCATCGGCAGACCGCGCGAAACGCTGCCTTGTTCGGCTTCGCGGATCGGGGGCTGGTTCGGGAGGGCCTGCGCGCCGATCTGAACGTGATCGACTTCGACCGGCTTGCGCTCGAGGAGCTCGAGCTGCGCAGCGATCTGCCGGCCGGCGGCACGCGCCTGATGCAGGGTGCTAAAGGTTACGTAGCAACGCTGGTCAACGGCGCGGTGACGCGTCGGAATGGCGCCGACACCGGGGCACGCCCAGGGCGACTCAAGCGCGGGGCAGGCGCCGGCTGACCGCCCCGCGGGCTTCCCGCTCTACAGACTTCCGCCCAACCGACTTCCGCTCTAGAGACTTCCGCGACGCGGAAATCTCTAGAGCGGACTCACTCCTCCATCTCTTCGCGGATGGTCTTGCGTGCCAGCCAGAAGCAGACGAAGGCCGGGATCGCGAGGAACTGCGAACCGATCAGGGCCCAGCGCACGCCCTCGGCCGAACCCATGCCGAACGGACCGGCCAGGATGTCGCTGACCAGCCCGACGGCGAGCGGGCCGAGCCCAAGCCCCACCAGGTTTACGATGAACAGGAAGATGGACGCTGCAGTAGCGCGCATGTGGATCGGCGCGACGTTCTGCACCGTCGCGTAGACCGGTCCCTGCCACAGCGACACCAGAACGGAGTTCAGCGCCAGCAGCGGCAGGATCGGCAGAAAGGTCGGCAGCAGCATCGCCACCGTGTAGAGCGGCACCGTCAGCAATACCGCAATGCCGGGAATGCTCATGTAGCTGCTGACGTCACGGTTGCCGAACCGGTCGCCGATGACACCGCCCAGAAAAACGCCCAGTCCCGCTGCCAGGCCGAGGATCAGGCCCAGCGACAGGCCCACGAATCCGATCGGCCCGAGGCCGAACTGGGCGGCCAGCTCTGCGATCTCCTCGCCGTGCACCCGCAGAAAGAACGATGCACCAAAGGGCGCATGGCCATAGCCAATGAAGGCAACGATGGAGATTGCGCTGGCCATCAGCACGAAGGTTCGTTTGCCAAGCAGCACCCGCAGCACTTCCGTGAAGCTGGCCTGGTGCTGCCCGTCGGGCTGGCGGGCAGCTGCCAGCGCCGTCTTCGGTCGCGGCTCGATCAGCGTCAGCACCACCACCACAGCCAGGACGATCCCCGGCAAACCGACCAGCAGAAAGGCCGTGCGCCAACCGTAGGCATCGGCGACCAGCCCGCCGATGACCACGCCAAGCAGCGCACCAATCGGATTCCCCATCAGATAGAACGCCATGGCCGAAGCACGCTGCTCCTTCGGCGTGTAATCGGCAATCAGCGAGTGCGCGGGCGGTGAGCAACCGGCCTCACCAACGCCCACGCCGATCCGCGCCAGAACCAGCTGCCAGAAACTGGCCGCCAGCCCGCACAGGGCGGTGAACGCACTCCAGGCGGCCAGCGACAGGCCGATGATCCAGGGACGATTGCGGCGTTCGGCAAGGCGCGCGATGGGAATGCCGAGGGTGCAGTAGAAGACCGCAAACGCAGTGCCGGTCATCAGCCCGAGCTGCCAGTCGGCGATGCCGAGGTCCTGCTTGATGGGCTCAGCCAGGATGGTCACGATCTGGCGATCGAGAAAGTTGAACACGTACACCAGGAACAGCAGGCCGATCCCATAGCGCCGGTAGCTGGCGCTGACCGGCTGAACGCGTGGTTCCACGGGTTCGGCCGGCGCCGCGGCGGACGCCGCTGCATCTGACATAGTGCTCTCCCCTTAGACCCCGGTCAGACCTCGGCCAATCCGCGACCAGACCGGCAGCCCGGTGGTCCCCGCCGGCCGAGGTGTCCTTCCGCCCCCACGATAACCAGATCAGGCCCGCGCCACCATCTGACGCTGAGGCTCAATGCGGGAGCCAGGAGGGATGGCGCTACAGATACGGCGTAAACAGCGCAGCAAACGCATCCCGCAGCCGTATGAGCACGCCGCGATCGCGGATCCGGGACTGGTCGATGGCAGCGCCGCTGGCAAGCGCCGCTTCGAAGTGTGCGGCGAGCTCCGCGTTCAGGGCCGGGCAGAACACTTCCACATTGAGCTCGAAGTTGAGCCGCAGGCTGCGCGGATCCAGATTCGAAGACCCGACCAGCGCATAGTTGTCATCGATCAGCAGATACTTCGTATGGCAGAACGGCGGGGGCTGCAGAACGATCTGCACGCCGACATTCACCAGCCGCCAGAGCCCATGCCCCATGGCCCAATCCACGGGCGGCCAGTTGCTGCGCTCAGGAACCACGATCCGCACGTCGACACCGCGCAGCGCTGCGCTCTGCAGGGCGCCGACGAGCCGGGCTTCGGGCAGAAAGTACGGCGTCATCACCCACACGCGGGAGCGGGCTGCCGAAACAACACCGCTGATCAGCAGCGGCAGGCGGTCCAGCTCGTCACCCGGACCATCGGCGATCAGCCGACACTGACAGCTCTCCGGAGGCACCGCGGCACTCTCAGGACCAGGTGCACTAACCTGTGGCGCCGCCGCTGTCAGCGGGCAGTCTGCAACCGCGCCGGCAGCCGCCCAATCCTCGCGAAAGATCGTCACCAGGCGATCGACGATAGGCCCGCGGAGGTGGAAGTGGACATCCGCCGCTACGTTGGCCGATTCCTGCTCGAGCAGGTGCCGGGCACTGATGTTCATCCCACCGGTGAACGCACAGCGACGGTCGACGAGCAGCAGCTTGCGATGGTTCCGCAAATTCAGCGACACGCTCGGCGGTAGTACGCGCATGGGCATGAACCGACGGGTCGGTATCGCGGCACGGCGAAGCCGCGGCACG
>JBCDGJ010000267.1:0-5544 GCA_038757945.1 Pseudomonadota bacterium | reverse complement strand
TGCTCGGGCACGTCGTGCGCAGTTGGGATCTTGTAGTTCGCCGGGCTGTTTGAGATGACCCGGCCCTTGTCGTCCCAGAGCAGCTCTTCGCTGGTGAGCCAGCCGAAGCCCTGCACGAATCCGCCTTCCACTTGGCCGCGGTCGACGCCGGGGTTCAGGGATTGGCCGACGTCGTGCAGGATGTCGACGCGCAGCAGCCGGTACTCGCCGGTGACCAGATCCACGGCCACCTCGCTCGCCGCGGCGCCAAAGGCGTAATAGTAGAAGGGCCGGCCGAAGCCGTTCTCTTTGTCGAAGTGAATCTCCGGCGTGGCGTAGAAGCCGGTCGACGATAGCGGCGTGCGCGCCAGGTAGGCCGCTTTGATGAACGCCTGAAAATCCATGCTCTGGTCGCCGCTCCGGACCTGGCCATCAGCAAAGGTCAGGGGATCCGTCCAGCCGAGCGTCTCTTTGGCAAACTTCGCGAGCCCCGCCTGAATCCGTTCGCAGGCGTTCAGCGCTGCCATGCCATTCATGTCCGAGCCGGAGGATGCTGCCGTTGGCGAGCCGTTTGGCACCTTGTCGGTACGCGTTGCGCTGTTGCGCACCTGCGATCGCGGTACGCCGAAGGCGTTGGCCACCACCTGGGCGATTTTGGTGTAGAGCCCCTGGCCCATCTCGGTGCCGGCGTGAGACAGCTCGATGCTGCCATCGACGTAGATGTTGACCAGCGCGCCGGCCTGATTCAAATGGATGGTGGTGAACGAGATTCCAAACTGCACCGGCGTGAGCGCAATGCCGCGCCGCAGGTTGGCGCCCGGTCCGCCGGCGTTGGCTGCGCGATTGTAGGCATCGACTGCGCGGCGCCGTTCCTGATAGTTGCAGTTCGTTTCGAGCTGTTCGATCAGCTCTGGCAGCAGAAAGTCGGTGAGCGTTTGGCCGTAAGGCGTTTCCGCCGCCCCTGGGCGCAGCAGGTTGCGCTTGCGCAGCTCCAGCGGATCGAGCTTCAGCTTCCAGGCGGCTTCGTCCATCGCCGCTTCGATCGCAAGCATGCCCTGGGGCCCACCGAAGCCGCGGAAAGCCGTGTTCGAAACGGTGTGAGTCATGAGCCTCAGGCCCGCGATGCGGGTCGCTGGCACATAGTAGGCGTTGTGCGAATGGAACATCGCGCGATCGACGATGCCTTCGGACAGGTCCGGGGAGCAGCCGCACTTGCCGAGCAGTTCCAGTTCGCTGGCGAGCAGGTGGCCCTCGTGGTCGAAGCCGAGGCGGTAGGTGCAGTCGAAGTCGTGGCGTTTGCCGGTCTGCACCATGTCGTCGTGGCGTGGCATCCGGTACTTGACCGCCTGGCCCGTGCGTGCGGCAGCGAGCGCGGCCATGCAGGCCAGCGGTGCTGCCTGGCTTTCTTTGCCACCAAAGGCGCCGCCCATGCGTCGGCAGATTACCTCGACTTTGTGCAGCGGCAGGGCCAGGACTTCGGCCACCAGCTTCTGCACTTCGGCCGGATGCTGAGTCGAGGAGTGCACGACCATGGTGTCGTCCTCGCCGGGCAGGGCGAGCGCAATCTGGCCTTCTAGATAGAAGTGCTCCTGACCACGCACGTAGAGCGCGCCGTCGATCTGCACCGGGGCGTGCGCAAGTGCCGCTTCCGCATCCCCCTTGCGCCAGGTGCGGGCAGGCAGCACGTGGGCGTCTGCGGCCTTGGCTTCCGCGGGCGTCAGCAGGGCGGGTAGCTCGGTTTGCGCGACCGTTGCCCGGCGGGCTGCCTGCTGGGCGGCGCGCAGGCTGGTGGCGACCACGGCAAAGAGCGGTTGCCCGATGAACTGCACGCGACCGTCCGAGAGCAGCGGATCGCCGGGGAACACGGCTCCGACATCCAGCTCGCCCGGTACGTCGGCGGCGGTAATGACGTCGACGACGCCCGGTGCGGTGCGCACGGTATCCAGATCGAGCTGATCGATGCGCGCGTGCGCGACGGTTGCGAGGCCGGTCGCAAGGTGCAGGGTGCCAGCTGGCGTGGGCAGGTCGTCGATGTATCGGGCCGTGCCGGTGACGTGGCCGAGCGCGGACTCGTGTGGCGCGGGCGCCCCGATCCGTTGTGGCAGCGCCTCAGCCGTACCGGCCGTATCGTCCTTAGGCCCCAGGTTCATGCGCTGCTTCCCAGAGCGATGGGCTCGAGCGCGTAGAGATCGGCATCGTCAGTCTCTGGTCCACTGCCCGCCACGTCGCGCAATCCACGACCCAGCAGCTCGCCGGCCATCGCCAGCCGGTACCCGGCACTGGCGCGCACGTCGGTCATGGGGGTTAGCAGCTGATCGATCTGGGCTTGTGCCCAGGTGATGGTGTCGGCATCCGGTGCTCGGCCGAGCAGCTCTGCTTCGAGCGACTGCAGCCGCACCGGCGTGGCTGCCATGCCGCCGTAGGCAATGCGGGCGCGGGTGATCTTTCCGTCTGCCATCGTGAATGCAAAGGCGCCGAACACCGAAGAGATGTCGTCGTCCGATCGCTTGCTGACCTTGAAGGCTTTGAGGTTCGCAAAGTCTGCCGGCAGCGGAATCTCGATGCGGGCGATGTACTCGTCAGCGTCGCGCAGCGTCTGCCGGTAGCCCGTGTAGTAGTCGGCGAGCGCAATAGACCGTTCCCCGCGGGCGGAACCCAGCACCACCGTTGCGTCCAGGCACAGCAGCAGCGGCGGCCAGTCGGCAATCGGGGAGGCGTTGCCCAGGTTGCCGCCGATGGTGCCGCGGTTGCGTACCTGCGGTGAGCCGAAGCGATCGAGCAGATGGAGCGCTGCCGGGCAGTACAGGTCGGTGCCGATCTGGTGCTCGCCACCAAACAGCCGAACCAGACGCCGATGGGACAGCGAAGCACCAATGCTGAGCACCGAATCGCTGCGTTCGATGCGGTTCAGCTCTGCCACCTGGTGCAGGTCGATGACCTGCTCGAAGTCCGTGTAGCGTTGCGTCACCTCGAGCCAGAGATCGGTGCCGCCGGCAACGAACACGGGGGCTTGGTCGGTAGCGCCCAACAGTGCCTTCAGCTCCGCTTCGGTTTGCGGCCGTTGGTAGCGACCGGGAGTGGCGCCCACGGTGTCCTTCAGCGCCGGCGTGCAGCCGAGCAGCAGTTCCGGCGCGCCTGGCGCCTCATCGGCCGCCACTGCATTCGCCTTGTCCAGCGCACTCAGAATCGGGAGGTAACCCGTGCAGCGGCACAGGTTGCCGCTGATGCTGCGGGCGTTCACGGTGTGCGGATCTTCGCCGGCGGGGAAGGGTGAGGTGTCGAGCTGCTGCGCGGCCATGGCCATGATGAAACCGGGGGTGCAGAAGCCGCACTGGGAACCATGCTCCTCGACCATCGCCTGCTGTACCGGGTGCGGGGCGGCCGGCGTGCCGAGCCCTTCGACGGTGATCACGTCGCGGCCGATGACGCTGCCGAGCGGCGCGATGCAGCTGTTGATGGCGTAGAAGCGCTGGGCATCGTCCAGGTCGGCGCCATCGCGCGCGCCGATGAGCACCGTGCAGGCGCCGCAGTCGCCGGAGGCGCAGCCTTCTTTGGTGCCCTTCAGGCCAAGCTCATCGCGCAGGAAGCTGAGCAGGCTCTGCGCCGGCTCAAAGTCGCCGAGGGACTCGGCCTTACCGTTGATGAACACCTCTGTCATTGCTCTGCTCTAAGTCGCCACTGTGCGCTGATCGTCGGGACCCGCTCCGAGAGTGGCCGGCCCGATCTGATCACTATCTTACCCTGATCGCCAGTTTCCCCCATTATGCGCCAACGTGCAGCGCTTGCTGCTGTGGTGACCGACAGGAGTGAACCATGCCGCCTTCCGCGTCGCGCCTCTGGATCCGCGAGCCGCGCGCCGTTTTCAGCCCGGAGCTCGATCCGGCGCTGGCGGCGGGTGGGCTGGTGATCGAAGGCGAACGCATTGCCGAGCTGCTGCCGGCCGGCGCGAGGCCCGCGGCACCCGTAGACGAGGTGCTGCCGGCGGAGCGCTGCGTGCTCATTCCCGGGCTCATCAACACGCATCATCACTTCTATCAGACGCTGACCCGTGCCTTCGGCCCGGCCCTGAATCAGCCGCTGTTTCCCTGGTTGGCGGCCCTGTACCCGGTCTGGGCTGGACTCACGGCGGAGATGATCCGCTGCAGCACTGAGCTTGCGCTGGCTGAGCTGCTGCTCTCCGGAACCACCACCGCGGCCGACCATCACTACGTCTTCAGCGACGACCTTGCGGACGCCATCGATCTGCAGGTGGCCGCCGCGCAGAGCCTGGGTATTCGGGTTGTGCTCACACGGGGCTCCATGAGCCTCGGCCAGTCCCAGGGCGGACACCCGCCGGACAGCATCGTGCAGACCGAGGATGCGATCCTCGAAGACAGCGTACGGCTTCTGCGCGCGCACCACGATCCGTCGCCGGGTGCCATGGTGCAGATTGCGCTGGCGCCCTGTTCGCCGTTCTCCGTGACGCGCGACCTGCTGACGGCCAGCGCCGAGCTGGCGGCGTGGGAGAACGTGCTGCTCCATACGCACCTCGCCGAAACCATCGACGAAGAAGCGTTCTGTCTCGAGACCACTGGCAGTCGCCCGGTCGAGTATCTGGATCAGTGTGGCTGGCTGACGGACCGCACCTGGTTTGCTCACGGGATTCATTTCTCGGCGGCGGAGATCGAGACGCTGGGACGCGCGGGCTGTTCCGTCAGCCACTGCCCAACGTCGAACATGATCCTGAGCTCCGGCATGTGCCCGGTGCCGGAACTCGAGCGAGCGGGCGTTGGCGTATCGCTGGGCGTGGATGGGTCGGCCTCCAATGACTGCAGCAATCTCATGCAGGAAGTCCGCCAGGCGCTGCTGCTGCAGCGTCTTCGCCTGGCCGGCGGGCGCAGTGCGGAGGCCGAAGCGTTGCCGACGCACGCGGATGCGCTGCGCTGGGGGACGGCCGGTGGGGCGCGGGCGCTGCGGCGGCCGGAGCTCGGGCAGATCGCCGTTGGCGCGCCGGCAGATCTGGCGCTCTTCAACCTCGACGCGCCGCGGTTCAGTGGCGCCGACGATCCGCTGGCCGCGCTGGTGCTCTGCGGTGCCGAGCGCGCCGAGCACGTGTTCGTGAACGGGGCATGGCGCGTTCGCAACGGCACCATTGCGGGGCTTGATCTCGAACGGCTGCTGGCCCGGCACAGCGAGCTCGCGCTTGCGTTGGTGCAACGGGCCGAGGGCGTGGGCTGACATGGCCGAGCCGCAGCCCCCGGAACAGCAACCGGCTGCGTTGCAGTCGCGCCCCTTGGACGAAGGGCCACGATTCTATGTGCTGCTCGCGCTGATCTTCATCGGCGTGTTCGGGCTCCTGGCGGCGTTTGTCGGCAACTGGAAAACGGCATTCGGGCTGTTCTGCGTCGGCCTGGCTCTGGGCGTGACGTATCTGTTGCTGCGGCGCGGCCAGACCTATCTGGCCCTGCACTGCTTTGCCGGGGCGCTGTTCGTCTATCAGTGCGCCAATCTCTACGTGTACCAGGACACGCCGAGCGTCGGGATCGTCTGGTTCGTCGTGCTGCCCGCGATCCTCGCTTCCTTCGG
>JBCDGJ010000266.1:0-5570 GCA_038757945.1 Pseudomonadota bacterium | reverse complement strand
TTGCTGGCGCGCAATGTGGACAGCTCAGGCCGCGCCCTGAGCGTTACGCTGTATCCGGAGGAACTGGGTCGCCTCGATGTTCGTGTCGCCAGCACCGGTGAGCAGGCGGTCGCCGTTTCCGTCGCGGCGACGCAGCCTCAGGTGCGGGAGCTGCTGGAGGCCCACGTGGCGCGGCTGCGCCAAGCCCTGGCAGAGACCGGCTTCGATCAGATCGCGTTCGACTTTGAATCGTCGGGAGAGCATCAGCGCCGGGAGCAGGAGTCATCGTCCTCCGCCGCTGCGCAGCCCATCGATGCGCTCGAACCATCTGCAGTCAATCGCGGCAATGACATTGCGCTACGGAGCGCTGCGCAGAGCGACAACGCAACGGCGACAGCGCCCAGCGGCCGTGGCGGCTTCGACGCTTACGCCTGATTCGCCACCGACAGTTTTCCGACGCCGCATTGCCCCGGCAAAGTCAGATATCCGTTCTACACTCCAAGAAGACCCGCTGATGACAGCGGTCCTGGAAACAGCGAGCGGTGAGCATGGCGGAGCAGGAAGCGACAGACGAAGAGACCGGCGGTAGCAAAAAGAACCTGATCCTCATGATCGTGGTGGTTCTCGTTGCGGTCGGCGCGAGTATCGGTGGCACGATCTTTTTTCTGGGTCAGGGCGAGGAGACAGCAGCGAGCCCGGAGCCGGAGGTCGTCAAGCCGAAGATCGCGATCTACCATCAGATGCGGCCGTCCTTCATCGTCAATTTCGTCACCGATACCAAGCCACGGTATCTGCAGGCGGAGCTCTCACTCATGGCCCGCGACCCTGACCTGATCGAGTCGCTGATCGACCATACTCCGCTGGTCCGCAGCCGGATTTTGAAGGTGCTGTCCGACGCCTCCTTCGACAACATTCGTACGCATGCAGGCAAAGAAGCCTTGCGGGCGCGGTTGCGGGACTCCCTGAACGAGCTGCTCGAATCGGAGACCGGGCAGGGTGGCCTGGAGTCCGTGCTCTTCACCAACTTCGTTCTGCAGTAAACGCTCGTGGCTGACGAAGAGCTGCTATCGCAGCAGGAAATCGATGCGCTCCTGAATCACTCGGGTGGTGATGAGGACGTGGAACCCGGGGCTCGGGACGACGTGCGACCGTATCAGCTCGGTCGCGAACAGCACCCGTCCAAGGGTCGGTTGCCCACCCTGGAAATGATCGCCGAGCGCTTTGCCCGCGAGCTGGGCGATGAGTTGAGGGATTTGTTTCGCGTCAGTTTTGAGGTGGGTGCCAGCGGTGTCGAGACGCGCAGTTTCGCAGACTACTGCGATTCGACGCGCCCACCGGTGAGCATGGCTGTATGCCGCTTCGACCCCCTTGCCGGCAGTGGGCTGCTGGCGATCGATGCCACGTTCATCCACGGGCTGGTGGATCTCTACTTTGGCGGCGATGGCAGCTCCAACCGCACCCGCGACCAGTTTTCGCCGACGGAGCTACGCATCGTCAATCGAGTTCGCGAGCGCACCTTTCAGTGCTGGGACGCGTCGTGGACGGACATCCTGCCGATCCGAACAACGCTGGTTGCCGAAGAATCGAATCCGCATCTGGTCAATACCTTTGCGGCCGGTGACCTGCTGACCTGCGTGTCGTTTTCGCTCGCGCACGAAGCGCTGGCCGGCACCATGCTTCTGGGGCTGCCGTACAAGGGGCTCGAAGCGCACCGCCCGCTGCTGGACAGCCTCGGTCGGACCGAAGGCGATGACGTTGGCGTGCCCTGGGAACCCCGACTGACAGCGGCGCTCATGGATGCCGCCGTGCCGTTGCGCTGCCAGATCGCCACGGCGCAGCTTCAGCTGAAGGATTTGATGGCGCTCAAGCCCGGCGACGTGCTCGACGCGCAGGTTCCTCCTGATCACCAGGCCTACGTGGCCAACATCCCGATCTTCAAGGGCAAGCTCGGTGAGTCCAGCGGTAAGTTAGCGCTGGAGCTCCGAGGCGGTCTCACCCATCCAGGTAAGGAGTTCATCGCATGAGCGAAGAACCAACAGCGGAAGCGACGCCGGAGGCAGCGGATACGGCCCGCAGCGCCAATCTCGATGTCATATTGAACATCCCCGTCCAGCTTTCTATGGAAGTAGGGCACACGAACATCACGATTCGCCGGTTACTCGAACTCAGCGAAGGATCGGTGGTGGAGCTGACGCGCCAGGCCGGAGAGCCCCTCGACGTGCTGGTCAATGGCACGCTGGTCGCCCGCGGCGAAGTCGTCGTGGTTGGAGAGAACTTCGGGATCAAGCTGCTGGATGTCATCAGTCCTGAGCAGCGGCTGCACAGCCTGAACTGATGACCGCTGTGGACTCGGAATCCGTGCGAACCATCGCCCTAGCGCTGCTGGGGATCGTTGCGCTGCTGTTGTTGCTGGCGGCCGGTCTCAAGCGCTGGCGCTGGCAGGGAATGGCCGCTGCAAATCCGCTCACGGTGGCTGCGGCGAGCCATCTGGGGCCGCGCGAGCGATTGGTCATGGTCCGGGTGCGCGACCGTGAGTTGCTTCTCGGCGTCTCCGCGGCGGGCATTGTCAAGCTGGCGGATTTTCCTGCGCCGGAGGACGATGACAGTGTCGAGCGCAGCGCAGGCGGCGCTGTCGATTTCCTGTCCCTGCTACAGCGTGCTCGGGGGCAGACGTCCTGATGCGTTCGGTCTCGACCTTCCTGCTGGGTGCGATACTGGTGCTGCTGTCACTGACGGGTCCTGCGGCCGGGGCGCAGGAGGCGCCGCTCCCGGGTGCTTCGGAGTCGGCGACGTTCCCTGCGGCAGCGGCGGTTCCCGGGCAGCTCCCCCTGCTGTCCGTGACCCGGGGCGAGGACGACAGCGAGAGTTACAGCATCAGCCTGCAGATTCTTGCGCTGATGACCTTCCTGACGTTGATTCCGTCTTTCGTCATCATGCTGACGGGCTTCACGCGAATCATTGTGGTGTTCGCCATTCTGCGTCAGGCGATCGGTCTGCAGCAGACACCGTCGAACCAGATTCTCATCGGCCTCGCCATCTTCATGACCATCTTCGTCATGGGTCCCGTGTTCCAGCAGGTGAATGAGCAGGCGATTGAGCCTTACATGGCCGCCGAGGTGTCGCCGCAAAGCGCGCTCGCGACGGCATCGAGCACCTTCAAGGACTTCATGCTCTCTCAGACTCGGGAGGCCGACCTCGATCTGTTCATGCGCCTGGCAGATGCGCCGCCGGTAGAGCAACCGGAACAGCTCGATTTCTTCGTGGTGGTCCCGGCTTTCATGACCAGTGAGCTGAAAACCGCCTTTCAGATCGGCTTCATGCTGTTCGTTCCTTTCCTGGTCATCGACATGGTCGTTGCCAGCATCCTCATGTCCATGGGCATGATGATGCTGTCCCCGCTCATCATTTCGCTGCCGTTCAAGATCATGCTCTTTGTGCTGGTCGACGGCTGGGTGCTGATCATGGGGACCCTGGCCAGCAGCTTCGGGCTCGGCGCATGACCCAGGGCGATGTGTTGTCACTGTTTGGGGACGCGCTGTGGCTGGTGGTGCTGCTCGTTGCGCTGATCGTGCTGCCCAGCCTGCTGGTCGGTCTGGTCGTGGCCGTGTTTCAGGCAGCGACGCAGATCAACGAGCAGACGCTCAGTTTTCTGCCGCGGCTGCTTGCAACGCTGTTCGCGATCATGCTGTTCGGACCCTGGATGCTCAATCGGCTGATCGAGTTCTCGCACCGCATCGTCAGCAACGTGCCGGGGCTGATCGGCTGATGACCTTCGCTTACGCCGACCTGTTTCGCTGGCTCGCGGGAATCGTCAGTCTGTTGGTCCCCATCGGCGGGTTCCTGATGGTGGTGCCGGTGTTCGGCAATCGGATGGTGCCGGCTCGGGTCAAACTCTGCGTGGCGCTCGCCATTGCTCTTGCCATGGCGCCTCTGACACCGGCAGCCGAGCCCCTTGAGTTCGGACTTGGGCTCTTCCTGGAGGTCGCCTGGCTCCTGCTGGTCGGGATCGGGCTGGGCTTTGCCACATTGGTGTTCTTTCAGATCTTCGTGATCGCCGGGCAGTTCCTGGGCATGCAGATGGGCCTCGGTTTTGCGGCGATGGTCGATCCCGGCAACGGGATCGCGGTCACTGTCTGGTCGCAGTTCTTTCTGATGCTCGTCACGCTCGTCTACCTGGCCCTGAACGGCCACCTCGTCACCCTTGAGGTGTTGGTGTTCGCGCTGCGGGATCGCCCGGAGCTGCTCACCCTGTCGCTGACCGACTTTGCCGGCGAGCTGGCTCTATTGGGCGGTTGGATGTTCCTGGGTGGGGTGATGGTCGCCCTGCCTGCGGTGTGCGCACTCCTGATTGTGAATCTGGCGTTCGGTGTCATGAGCCGTAGTGCGCCGCAGCTCAACGTGTTCGCGCTGGGCTTCCCATTCAGCTTGGTCTTCGGGCTGGTGGTCATCTGGATGGCTCTGAGCGGCTTCCTGCCGCAGTTTGAGCGCCTGGCGAGCACGCTGCTGGACTACCTGCACGGCTGGGTTCGCTGATGGCGGAAAGCAGTAGCGGACAGGAACGTACCGAAGAGCCGACACCTAGGCGTCTGGAGAAGGCACGCCAGGAAGGCCAGGTGGCGCGTAGCCGGGAGCTGACGACGGTCGCGCTGGTGGGATTCGCGGCCGTTGGTCTGCTGCTGTGGTTTCCTGCTGGCGCTCGCGCACTGCTGGCCTTTGCCCAGGAGTGCTTTGCCGGTGCCGGTCTCGGACCCGGAACCGCGGTACCCGGTAGCCCCATGCAGGACTACGCGGCGCTCGACTTTCAGGCGGCATTGCGGCGCGCCATGTACGCCAGCGCGACCGCGATCGGGCCGCTGCTGGCGCTGCTGTTCGTGGTGGCCATCGCCAGCACCGGTGCCCTGGGGGGCTTTCTGTTCTCGACCAAAGCCATGGCTTTCAAGGGCGAGCGCCTCAGCCCGATCAAAGGCTTTCAGCGGATCTTCTCGGTCCAGGCGCTGGTGGAGTTGGCGAAGTCGATCGGCAAGTTTCTGCTGATCAGCGGCGCGGCCATCGCCTTTCTCTGGCAGACCCTGGATACGCTGTTCGCTCTGGGGCATGTCGATGTTGCAGTCGCATTGCCGGATGGCCTGAGCTACGTGAGCGGGGCACTACTGCTGTTCGCCGTGGTTCTCGCGCTGATCGCCGCGATCGATGTGCCGTTTCAGGTCGCGCAGCACCGCAAGAAGCTCAAGATGACCCGGCAGGAGGTCAAGGACGAACTCAAGGACTCGGAGGGCAAGCCGGAGGTCAAGGCCGCACAGCGGCGTGCACAGCAGAGCCTGGCAAACCAGCGCATGCTCGATGCCGTACCTACCGCAGACGTGGTGATCACCAACCCGGAACACTTCGCGGTGGCATTGCGCTATGAGCCTGGGGCCGCTGCGCCAACCGTCGTCGCCAGCGGCATCGATCATCTTGCCCTGCGCATCCGCGCCGTCGCTGACCGCCATCAGGTTCCGCAGCTCCGGGTGCCGGCGCTTGCCCGATCGATCTACTATCACTGCCGTCCTGGGGAGACGATCCCGGCGGCGCTGTTCGCGGCCGTCGCGCAG
>JBCDGJ010000265.1:0-5621 GCA_038757945.1 Pseudomonadota bacterium | reverse complement strand
GTGCGGATTCACGAAGCCCCCGATCACACGCGTGTGGTGCTCGACGTCAGTGCGCCGCAGGCCTACGAGCTGGCGGTCTACAAAAATCCGCATCGCATCTCCATCGATCTGCCGAACGCGCGGCTCGGTCCGCATTTCAACGCCGACGAAGCCGCGGGGCGCACGCGCATCAAACGTCTGCGCACGGCACAGCGGGACACCGGACAACGGCTGGTCCTGGACGTCAACGGCGCGCTCACGCCCAAGGCTTTTGCGCTGAAGCCCGTCGCCCCCTACGGGCATCGTCTGGTCATCGATCTGTTCAGCAGCGCCGATGGCCGCGTTGCGGCGCAGCCGATTCGTCGCCGGCCGCCGCCGCAGGCCCCGAACACCCGGCGTAACGTACGCGTGGTGATCGATGCCGGGCACGGCGGTGAGGATCCCGGCGCTCTTGGCCCGAACGGGGCGCAGGAAAAGGACGTCGTGCTGGCGGTGGCACGAGCGCTACGCGACCGCATCAATCGCCGCAGCGGCTACGAAGCCAAGCTGGTGCGCGATGGCGACTACTACGTGTCGCTCGGAGAACGCACCGCACGGGCCCGTGCGGCCAAGGCGGATCTGTTCCTCTCGCTGCACGCCGATGCCTTCAAACAGAGCAACGTACGCGGCGCTTCGGTGTACACGTTGTCCAGCAAGGGGGCCTCGAGCGAAGCGGCGCGCTGGCTGGCAGAGAAAGAAAACCGGTCCGATCTGATCGGCGGGGTCGGCACGATCGCGCTGCGCGAACAGCCGGACCTGGTCCAGCAGGTGCTCATTGACATGTCGACGCACGCCAACCGTGCGCTGAGCAATGCAGCAGGCAGGGTGGTGCTCGGCGAGCTCGAGTCCCTCACCAGGCTGCACAAGGTCGGAGTGGAACACGCCAATTTCATGGTGCTGCGCGCACCGGACGTACCGTCGATGCTGATCGAGATGGGGTTCATTTCCAATCCGACGGAAGCCCGTCAGCTCGCCAGCAAACGCCATCAGCTCCGGCTCGCCGAGGCCATTGATCGGGCGGTGGCCGCCTACTTTGCTGAGACACCGCCGCCAGGCACGCTGCTCGCTGCCCGGGCGGCGCTGCCGGAGCGTAAGCATGTCATCCGCCGCGGCGATACGCTGTCGGAGCTGGCGGTACGTTACGGCGTTGCCGCACGGCGCATCAGAGAGGTCAATGGCCTCGCCAGCGACGCCATCCGAATCGGGCAGACGTTGATCATTCCGGTCGGAAGCTGATGCCCACCATCCATCGGCTGAGCCCGCAGCTTGCCAACCAGATCGCGGCCGGCGAAGTGGTTGAGCGCCCGGCTTCGATCGTTAAAGAGCTCATAGAGAACAGCCTCGATGCCGGGGCCAGCGCGGTGACAGTTACCGCCGAGGCGGGTGGGGTCCGGCGCATTGCGGTGCGCGATGATGGCTGCGGCATTGCCGCCGCTGAGCTGCCGCTGGCCGTTGACCGCCATGCCACGAGCAAGATCGTCGCGGCGACGGATCTGGATGCTATCGCGAGCCTCGGCTTCCGCGGCGAGGCGCTTGCCAGCGTTGCTTCGGTGGCCCGGGTCACGGTGACGAGCCGCGAGCCGGGTGCTGAGGTCGCCAGCAGCCTTACGATTGCGGGGGGCGTCTCGGAGGGTGTCCGTCCCGCGGCGCACCCGCCCGGCACGACCGTCGAAGTACGGGACCTGTTCTTCAATACGCCGGCGCGGCGCAAGTTCCTGAAAACGGAGCGTACCGAACGTGCCCGGATTGAGCAGATCGTGCGTCGGGTCAGCCTTGCTCATCCGGAGGTCAGCTTCGAGCTGAATGCCGAGGGCCGTAAGCCGCTGAAGCTACCGGCCAATGCCTACGAGCAGCGCCTTGGTCAGGTTGTTGCCCCGGATTTCCTGGCGCATGCGATCGAGGTCGACGAGCAGGCCCGATCTGACGGTGGTCCGGTGCTGCGGCTGCGCGGCTGGGTGGGCAGGCCGACCTATTCCCGGGCGCAGGCGGACCAGCAGTATTTCTACGTGAACGGTCGCTCGGTGGCTGACCGGCTGGTTGCCCATGCGGTCCGGCAGGCCTATCGCGACGTGCTGTTCCACGGCCGGCATCCGCTGTTCGTGCTCTACCTCGAGCTCGATGCTGCTGCGGTGGACGTCAACGTCCACCCGACCAAGCACGAGGTGCGGTTCCGCGAGTCGCGGCGTGTGCACGATTTCATCTTCGGTTCGCTCAATCGCGCGCTGCGCGACGAGCGGCCCAATGCTGGAGTCAGCGCTGGAGCTGGTGCTGGTGCTTACGCCGGGCCGTCTGCGCCGTTGCCGGGGCAGGATGCCGCTGCGGTCCGGCAGTTTTCGGCGCAATTCCTGTCGGATACGCCGGCGCCTTCCTTCGCCGAGCTGGCGTTTGCGGCCAGGGCAGC
This sequence comes from Pseudomonadota bacterium, assembly GCA_038757945.1. Lineage (GTDB taxonomy): Bacteria > Pseudomonadota > Gammaproteobacteria > Pseudomonadales > Azotimanducaceae > CALHVX01. The sequence continues at coordinate 3,202 of JBCDGJ010000265.1, read as the reverse complement.
AGGTACCGACGGGCCCCTGGCGACGGCTGATCCGAGGCAGTCCCCGGTGGCGGCTGCCGCCGAGCCGCATGCGGCACCGAGCACCGGCGACAGCATCCCCCCGCTTGGCTATGCGATCGCGCAGCTGCACGGCATCTATATTCTTGCGCAGACGGCCCGCGGCCTGCTGCTGGTCGACATGCACGCTGCCCATGAGCGGGTCGTCTATGAAACGCTGAAGGCCCAGTATGCCGACAGCACCCTGGCACAGCAGCGCCTGCTGGTACCGGTGGCAGTGCCGGTCAGCGAAGCCGAGGCCGACCTGGTCGAATCCAATGACGAGATGCTCCGCGCCTGTGGCCTGGAGCTCGAGCGCAGCGGTCCAACGTCTGTCACGCTGCGGGCCGTGCCGGCCACCCTGGCGCGCGGCAATCATGAGCAGCTCATCCGTGATCTGCTGGCGGACGTTGCGATTTTCGGGCAGAGCCGCCGCATCCAGGATCGCACCGATGATCTGCTGGCCACGATGGCGTGCCATGGTTCGGTGCGGGCAAACCGCGCGCTCACCCTGGTGGAAATGAATGCGTTGCTCCGGCAGATGGAAGTCACGCCGAGTGCTGCCCAGTGCAACCATGGTCGCCCGACCTATATCGAGTGGCCGCTCGAAGCCCTGGATCAGGCGTTCCTGCGCGGTCAGTGAACGTTCCGCCGGTGCTGCTGCTGGTAGGGCCCACGGCCAGCGGCAAGACCGCCCTGGCCATGGCGCTCGCTGATGAACGTCCCGTGCGGCTCATCAACATGGACTCTGCTCAGGTGTACCGGGGCATGGACGTCGGCACGGCGAAACCAAGCCCAGCCGAGCTCGAGCGCTATCCGCACGCGCTGTTGGATATCTGCGATCCGGCTGAAGCCTATTCCGCCGCCCGGTTCGTTGCCGATGCCGATGCCGAGGTCCGCGCAGCGCTTGCGGCGGACCAGCTGCCGGTGCTGGTGGGCGGCACCATGCTCTACGGTCGTGCCTTCACCTTTGGTCTGACGACGCTCCCCGCGGCCGATCCGGCACTGCGTGCGGCGATCGAGGCCGAAGCCGAACAGCGCGGTTGGCCGGCGCTGCATGCCGAGCTGGCAGCGGTTGATCCGGACGCGGCTGCGGGCATTCATCCGCACAACCGGCAACGGCTGCAGCGGGCGCTCGAAGTCTACCGGCAGAGCGGTCGTCCGCTCTCTGCCTGGTGGCGCGAGCAGGACCAGGCGGGCGCCACGGCTCGGCTCGGCGTTCGACCGGTGGTCGCCGGTCTTGTGGTCAGCGATCGGGCGCGCCTGCACGAGCGGATCAACGCGCGCTTTGCGGCCATGCTGGCGGGGGGATTGATCGAAGAGGTCCGGGCGCTGCGGGACCGGGGCGATCTGCACCTCGACCTGCCGGCACTGCGTGCCGTCGGTTACCGTCAGGTCTGGGAACACCTCGACGGCGCCTACGACGCCGCTATGCTGAAAGAGCGGGGCAGTGCCGCCACCCGGCAGCTGGCCAAGCGCCAGCTGACCTGGATGCGCAGCTGGCAAGCGCTTGAGCCCCTGGCGGCGGAGCCGTTATGGGATGGCAGCGCGACTGCGATCACGGCAGCGGTCCAGCGGCTGCTGGCCTGCCTTGCAATCTGACAGAGGCGTCCCCATAGTAAATTGACAGTGGCGATACAGCGCCGTGCCGCGCTGTGATGCGTAGCAACGGCGGAAGCTGGCTGACTTTTGATCCGTTCAACGGCTCGGCTGAGGGCTCTGCAGCAGTTTGCGAGCGCACCGGAACGGGGCGTTGCGCGGCGGGTCGAAGAGATAGCTGACCCTATTAGCTGGCACCAGTTAATTGACGATCAGCCGGAAGCACAGCCGCAGGTGGACCGCCAGCCTGTGATCGTATGTTCATTTCAGTCCCGCACGCTGAGCGGACCGCTGGTCCGATAGCGTGCGCCAATGTTCGGTTGGGACTCGACGCTCTGGGGATTTCAGAGGTTGCCGGCAGCCGAGGAGAATTTCATGTCGAAAGGGCATTCACTACAAGACCCTTACCTGAATACGCTGCGCAAGGAGCGCATCCCGGTGTCGATCTATCTGGTCAACGGGATCAAGCTGCAGGGCCAGATCGAATCGTTCGACCAGTTTGTCGTACTGCTGCGTAATTCGGTCAGCCAGATGGTCTACAAGCACGCAATCTCTACTGTTGTGCCCTCGCGAGCGGTCAAGCTGTCTGGTGGCGGCAACGCGAAAGAGGGCGACGCTGCTGGCGGCGAGGACTGATCCCGCGGCGGGATACGGCTATGTTTTTTGATCGTCCTGAACTGGGCCGGCACGCGGTGCTGGTAACCATGCAGTTTACGGGTGGCGGCAGCTACCCGGAGGCGCCGGCAGCCAGCGAAACCGAAGATCTGGCGACGGGCGCCGGTCTCAAGGTCTGCGCGTCGGTCAGCCAGTCGCGGCGCGAACCACACCCGAAGACCTTTCTCGGCGCCGGAAAGGTCGAAGAGCTGAAAGCGCTCATGGCCGCCCACGAGGCCGATCTTCTGCTGCTCAACCACGACATCGGACCCGGTCAGCAGCGCAACCTGGAGCAGCTGCTCGACGCGCGCGTGATGCCGCGCACCGAGCTGATCCTGCATATCTTCGCCGATCGTGCGGCCAGCCATGAAGGCAAGCTGCAGGTGGAGCTGGCGCAGCTCAGGCATGCGCAGACCCGCCTGGTGCGCGGCTGGACTCACCTGGATCGGCAGAAAGGCGGTATCGGGCTGCGTGGCGCCGGTGAAACGCAGATCGAGATGGACCAGCGGATGCTCGCCGAGCGGGTAAAGGCTACGACGGCGCGGCTCGACACGGTCGCGCGCCAGCGCGCTGCACGACGACGTCGCCGTGAGCGTCGCGAGGTCCCGCTGGTTGCGCTGGTGGGCTACACCAATGCCGGCAAGTCGACCTTGTTCAATCAGCTGACCGAAGCGGCGGTGCTGGCCGAAGACCGGCTGTTCGCGACGCTGGATCCGACGGCGCGCAAGCTCGAGCTGCCAGGCCTTGGCCACTGTGTGCTGAGCGATACCGTGGGCTTCATCAGCCAGCTGCCGCATACGTTGGCCTGGACCTGCCTGCCCCAGAAGAAGATCACGACCGCCGCCAGGCCCACGAAGAAGGTGACTTCCAAGGCCAGCAAGGCGATGATGCGCCTCTTTTTCCCCATGCCGCC
>JBCDGJ010000264.1:0-5654 GCA_038757945.1 Pseudomonadota bacterium | reverse complement strand
GCTGTTGCGATCTCAGGACGAGAGGCCACCGTCCGCCACGTAGACGGACCCGGTCACGAACTCGGCGTCGTCGCTGGCCAGAAACAGCATGACCCTGGCGATGTCATCGGGTGTTGCGTAACGCCCGAGGGGAATCGACCGTTCCATGTTCTCCCGGGCCGTGGCCGCAGCGTCCGGCGCCATGCCCGCTTCCAGCGATGCCATCATGCGCCCGTACACCATGGACGGGTTGACCGTGTTGACGCGCACCTTATCCGCGGCCCCTTCTTGCGCCGCGCTCCGCATCATGCCGATGACGGCGTGTTTGCTCGTCACGTACGGGGCAACCCCGGGCGACCCGGAGAGGCCCGCCACGGAGGAGGTGATTACGATGCTGCCGCCGCCACGCCGGGCGATGGCAGGCATGGCATGCTTGAGCCCGAGGAACACACCCTTGACGTTGACGGCCATCACCTGATCGAAGCGGTCTTCGTCATACTCGGGTATGGGCCGCACATCCCCTTCGATGCCCGCATTGGCAAGAAAGACATCAACACCGCCATAGCGTTCTTCCGCGGTCTCGATCAGGGTGCGGTTGTCCGCGCTGCTGGTGACGTCGCAGACACAGTAGCTGACGGCGTTGCTGTCCAGCGCACGCACCGCCTCCGCAAGCGCGGTTTCATTCAGGTCCGCCAGCAGTACCCGTGCACCCTCCGCCAGGAACTGCCGCGCCGCAGCCTGACCGATCTCGCCGGCACCGCCAGTAATGATCGCCACTTTGTCCGTCAACCGATCAGCCATGTGTTGCCCCCGTCATGAATGCAGCCGCGGCCGGTTACGCCGCGTCGAGTGCCGCGATGAGGTCCCGCTCGAGATCCTCCGGCTCCTCAATACCGACGCTGACGCGCATCAGCGAGTCAGCGATGCCCATGGCCGCGCGGCGCTCCGGGCCGACCTCGTGGAAAATCGTGTGCGCCACAGGAATGATGAGCGTGCGGTTGTCACCGAGGTTGCTGGACTTCACGATCACGTTCAGTGCCGCCATGAAGCGCCAGATGTCCTGCTCCGGCGCGAGCTCGAAGCTGAACAGCGCTCCGAAGCTGCGGAATAGCGTCTTCGCGCGCTCGTGCTGCGGGTGGTCAGGCCGGCCGGGGTAATACACGCGAGCCACCTTCGGGTGCTCGGCGAGCACGGTCGTCAGCCGCTGCGCGGTGTCACACTGCCGCGCCATCCGCAGCGCCAGCGTTTCGGCACCGATGCCCAGGTGATGGGCCGCCTCCGGACCCAGCGCTGCGCCGAAATCCCGCAGCCCTTTCTTCTTGACCTGCGTCACGCCGAACCGTCTCGGATCGCCCTTGCGGTACAGCGGATCAATGTTGGGAAACCGATCCCAGGGAAAGCAGCCGGTTTCGGTCACCGCTCCGCCGAGGGCATTGCCGTGCCCGCCGATGTACTTGGTCAGGCTGTTGATCACCAGGCTCGCGCCGACCTCCCGGGGTTGAAACAGAAACGGCGAGGTCATCGTGTTGTCGACGACGTAAATCAGGTCACGCTGCCGGCACAGCTCCCCGAGTTCGGCGAGGGCTGCGATCTGAGTACGCGGATTTGCGATGGTCTCGACGAACACGAGACGCGTACGCTCCGTGAGAGCATCGGCAACGGCAGCAACGCTGGTCGCATCCACGAAGCTGACGCCAATACCCTGCTGCTCGAAGCTGCGGAACAGGCTGTTGGTGTTCCCGAACAGAAACTGCGACGCCACCATATGATCGCCACTGCGCAGCAGCGCGAACAGCGTCGTCCCGATGGCCGCCATACCGGTTCCGAAGCACAGCGTGGCCACCCCGCCTTCCATGGCATCAATTTTCCGCTGCAGCGCTTCGACCGTGGGATTCACCTGCCGGCCATAGGTGTAGCCGGGCTGCTTCCCCTGAAAGACCGCCGCGAGATCCTCAGCCCGCTCGTAGCCATAAGCGACGGTGGCATGAACCGGCTGCTGCAGCGAGCCGTGTTCGATCGGCTCCTGGCGGTCGCTGTGCACGATCGCCGTCGTAAATCCCGGCTCTGTGTCTCCCATTGCCTAAGCGGTGGTCCGTGCCGATTCAACGACCAGCGTTTTCAGCCGCTCCGGGAACGGATCCTCGAGCAGCAGACGCTTGACCTCCGTTGCCGGCAGCGGCTCGGCGAAGATGTAGCCCTGAATCTCCCGGCACCCCTGGTCGCGCAGATAGCGCAGCTGGCTCCGGGTCTCCACACCTTCAGCAATCAGCGACATCTTCAGCCCCCGGCCCATGGCTACAATGGCGTCGATGATGCTGGCATCAGAGCGCTCCGCGCGAATATCGCGAACGAAGGTGCGATCGATCTTCAGCGTGTTGATGGGAAAGTGCTGCAGATAGCTGAGCGAGGAGTAGCCGGTACCGAAGTCGTCAATCGCCACCTGAATGCCGGTTTCCCGCAGCGCCTTGAGCTTCGGCACGACAACTTCGACGTCCTGCATCAGCGTATCCTCGGTGATCTCAACCTTGATCGAGGTCGGCTCCAGCCGTGCATCACGGATTCGCTTGAGAAAGCGATTGACGAACGTTTCCTGCTCGAGCTGCGTGGTCGAAAGGTTGACCGACAGCCGCAGATCGCAGCCCTCAACCTCGCGCCAGCGGGCGAGATCAGTGAAAGCCTGTTCCTGGACGAACTCATCGATGGCAACCATCAGCCCGGTTTCCCGTGCGACGTCGAGGAAGTCATTCGGCGGCACCAGCCCGCGGGTCGCATGCTGCCAGCGCACCAGTGCCTCCACTCCCACCATGCGCCCGCTGCCGCTGTCGATCTGCGGCTGGTAGTGCACGCGCAGCTCACCCCGGGACAGCGCGTTGCGCAACTCCCGTTCGATCGACAGGCGCGAGGAGAACTCATGATTCATCTCATCGCTGTAGAACTGATACCCGTTTTTGCCGCGCCCCTTGATGTGGTACATCGCGATGTCGGCGTTCTGGATCAGCGCCTCTTCCGATTCGCCGGCTTCCGGATACATGGCGATACCGATGCTGGCGCCGACGAACAGCTCATGCCCATCGATCAGGAAGGGCGCGCTCAGCCGATCGAGAATCTTGCTGGCGATGACCACAACGTCTTCCTGCGTGCGTACCTCGGGCAGCAGCAGCGTAAATTCGTCGCCGCCGAACCGGGACAGCGTATCGCCCCGCCGCAGACAGCTCTGCAGCCGTTTGGCGACGGCTTTCAGCAACCGGTCGCCCATGGTGTGGCCGAGCGTGTCGTTGACGATCTTGAACCGATCCAGATCGAGGAACATCACCCCGAGCTTGCGACGGTTGCGCCGGGCGTGGGTGATCGCCATCGTCAGGCGGTCTTTCAGCAGCGCCCGGTTCGGCAGATGGGTCAGCAGGTCGTGGTACGCCTGAAAGTTGATGACGCTCTCGGCTTCCTTGCGCTCGGTAATGTCGCGTGCCGTTCCGTAGGTGCCGGAAAAATTTGCCCGGGTGCGTTCCTGTGGGTCGGAGTACACGCCCATCGCCGTCAGCTCCATCCACAGCGACTGCGCGTGGAAGAAGCGTGCGCCGTTGCGCGGCAGCTTGCTCTTCAACCGCAGCTCGACGTTGCGCGCCGCCCGCTCCCCGGTGCGGCGCTCGTTGAAGATGTTGCGGGCGAGCTCCAGGTGATCGTCATCGACGATGACCGAATAATGTTTGCCGAGCAGCTCGTCCTTGCGGTAGCCGAGCAGCGTTTCGATGCGATCGTTCAGGAACGTGAAGCAGCCGTTTCGATCAAGCATGTACACGAGGTCCGGGCTGCTGTTGACGATGAAGCGGTGCAGCTCCTCGGAATCCTTGAGCTGCGCTTCCATCGTCAGGTTGCGCGACTCCAGATCGCACTGGCGCAGCGCCGTTTCCACCGTGGCCACCAGCTCGGCGGCCTCATAGGGCTTCTTCACGAAATCGAAAGCGCCGCAGTGCAGCGCGTGCTTGACGCCGCTGAAGCTCGAGTCACCGCTGACGACGATGATCTTGCTGTCGAGCTGGCGCTCGCGCGCGTAGTCGAGCACGTCATGGCCGCTGATCCCGGGCATGATCAGATCAAGGAGAATGACGTCGTAGCTGTGGTTGGCCAGGTGCTCCAGCGCTTCGGCACCGCCGAGGGCGCGATCCGCCAGGTACCCGTGCAACGTGACCAGCTCGTAAAGGCTGTTGAGGAGCTCCGGCTTGTCATCGACGAGCAGCAGTCGGGCTTGCGCCGGTCCATCCGGAGTCGGCTCATCGACCCGATTGCGCAACCGCGTCAGCGATTCTCTCGGGCTGGCTAGAGTTACTGGTTCGCTCATCATTTACCGCCGCATTCCGCGCAGCGCCCGCCGCCGCTTTGCACCCGGCCTGTATGCCCGCGTTGCACAAAGCGCGCGTCGCCGCGTTCTACACAGCATCTGACCCCGTTTGCTACACAGCGTCCATCGCCGCGTCCCACGCAGCGTTGTCGCCGCGTACCACCTGACTGCGTCTGGTGATCCAGCGACCTATTGTGGCCGAGAATGAGGCCCGCGAACAGAGCCTCGCAGACCGTGGAATCCGGACACCATCCGGACAGAGAGGACCAGCAGAATCCGTGCCGGTACGGCGTTCCCCAGCGGACGCGAGCCAATGGTCCGACGCTACCGGCGCGCCCACTCCTGCGGTGGCCAGGCGCTCTCCGGCCCGGCGACGGCAGCCAGGCTCGGGTGCCACAGGGGATAGACGCGCGCCAGGGCTGACAGCGCGAGCGCATGCCGGATGGTGCCGTTGCGAGCGGCCGCGCACACTGCCTCGGCGCTCAGATGCGCAAGCGCGATCGCCTCGCCGGTACCAGGCTCCGGTTCTGCCTGCGGCCGCACGCCCTGCGCCAGCCAGTGGTGGCAGAGATGATCGTGGATGGCGGGATTGGGTTCGACCGCTCCGAGATAGTGCCAGCTGCCACCGCCGTAGCCGGTCTCCTCCAGCAGCTCCCGGCGCGCCGCCGTCAGCGAATCCTCGCCCGAGTCCACCATCCCGCCAGGCGTTTCCAGGGTGATGTAACCGCCGCCGAACCGATACTGCCGCACCATGACGCACCGTGCCTGCTCATCAACCGCGACCATGTTGACCCAGTCGACGGAGCCGAGCACCAGCCGATCCATCACGGTGCCGGACTGCGGGTGCTCCATGGCATCAAAGTGGACATCGAACAGCGGCAGCTGCGGACCGGAGCGGCGGCCGCGGTGTTGCCAGGTAAGGGTGTCGTCATCGTTCATCACTTCTGGTATCCCTGCTGTTGCTCAGCGGTAGCCGGTCATCTCGAGAAACCCCCGACCAATCCGCTCACCGTCACGATACAGATAGATGAGGCCTTCCCAGTACGGCACGCTGGTGGCCATTCGCTGGTCTTCGATCGCCGCCCGCGCGTCGAAGCGCTCGCCGTCGATCGTGAGGCGCCAGCCCACGGGAAATCCCGGTTCCGCATCCGGGCACAGCACGGCCTCCGCCTCAACGGCCGCAGGCTCCGGCGGCTGCCACCACTGCGTGGGCGTCAACAGAAAGCGCTCTGCGGGCAGCGCCCGATAGGTGCCGTCAGATTCGACGAGCAGCCCATGATCAAAGGGATCGCGACGACAGTCGGCACGCCGCAGCCGGAACGCCATCGCCTCGCGCCCG
>JBCDGJ010000263.1:0-5663 GCA_038757945.1 Pseudomonadota bacterium | reverse complement strand
GACGCCCGCGGCCGAGACGGGTTCGCGTGCGCAGCGTGGCGCGGTTGTCGGGGTCGGAACGGCCGCTGGAGCGAACGCCACGGCAGACCACTTTCACCCAGGAGAATCCCTATGAGCACTTATCATCTGCTGATCAACGGCGAACTGGTTGCTGGCGACCAGACCATGGACGTCGTCAACCCTGCGACCGAGCAGAAGCTGGCGGATTGCCCGCGTGCGTCCGAGGCGCAGCTCAACCAGGCAGTGGCGGCGGCACAAGCAGCCTTCGGCAGCTGGCGCAACGTGCCGATCGACGAGCGCAAAGCGGTGGTCGGCAGGATTGCTGACGCTATCGAGGCCAACGCGACGGAGCTGGCGCAGATCCTGACGCAGGAGCAGGGCAAGCCCATCGGTGACGCCACCGGCGAGGTGTACGGGATGGCCGCCTTCTGCCGCTATTTCATGAGCCTCGACCTGCCGGTCGAAACCCTGGATGACTCCAGCGGCCGCAAGGTCGAGGCGCACCGTAAGCCGCTGGGCGTGGTCGGCGCGATCGTGCCCTGGAACTTTCCGCTGATCCTGATGGCCTTCAAGCTGCCGCCGGCACTGATCGCAGGCAACACCATCGTCGTCAAGCCGGCTCCGACGACGCCGCTGTCGACGCTGAAGATCGCCGAGCTGATCCGCGACATCGTGCCGTCCGGCGTCGTCAACTTCATCACCGACGCCAACGATCTCGGCGCCGCGCTGACCGCGCACCCGGACGTTCGCAAGGTGTCTTTCACTGGCTCGACCGGCACGGGATCGAAAGTGATGGCCGGGGCTGCGGGACTGCTGAAGCGCATTACGCTCGAGCTTGGCGGGAACGACGCCGGCGTGGTCCTCGATGATGCCGATCCAAAGCAGATTGCGCCGCAGCTGTTCCAGAGTGCGTTCCAGAACAGCGGCCAGGTGTGCATCGCCATGAAGCGGCTGTACGTACACGACTCCATCTACGACGAGACCGTCGACGAGCTCGCGAAGCTGGCTGATGAGGCGGTGATTGGTGACGGGCTGGAGCAGGGCACCACCCATGGTCCGCTGCAGAACCGCATGCAGTTTGAGAAGGTCAAAGAGCTGCTCGAAGATGCCAGGGCCAACGGCAAGATAGCCGCCGGTGGAGAGGTCCCCGACCGCGACGGCTACTTCATCCGTCCGACTATCGTCCGGGACGTCGAAGACGGCTCGCGAATCGTCGACGAGGAACAGTTCGGCCCGGTGCTGCCCGTGATCCGCTTCGAATCAGAAGATGACGCGGTGGCGCGCGCCAACAGCTCGGAGTACGGCCTCGGCGGCTCCATCTGGTCCTCGAACCTCGATCGCGCCTACGCGCTGGCCGACAAGATGGAGGCGGGCACGGTGTGGATCAACAAGCACGCTGAGCTCGATCCGAGCATTCCATTCGGTGGTGCCAAGCAGTCCGGCATCGGCAAGGAGCTCGGCCGTGAGGGGCTCGAAGAGTTTACGCAGCTCAAGGTCATCAACATGGCCCGCTGAGCGCGCTGTTCTCTGCTGGGCCTGACCTGTGCCGGGGCTGGTGATCCAATCTCATCGGACGCCGCTCCCGGCCGACTGGCTCACTACCTGCATTGATTCCGTTCGCCGTTGGGCGGCAACGGCGGACCTCGATTACCGCTGGCTCGGCGATGAGCTGTTTGCCCCGGTCCCGACAGCGCTGCTGGCAAAAACGCGAACGCAGCCGGTGGTCGCCACCGACCTTGCCCGTCTCTATCAGCTGGAATGCGCGCTCGCCGAAGGATTTGATCCCGTGGTCTGGCTTGATGCGGACGTGCTGATCTTTCGCCCTGACGCCTTTGCGCTGCCGGCGACGGGGCACTGCTTCGGGCGGGAGTACTGGCTACAGGCTGATGCTGACGGACGCGTGCGGTCTTACCGGCGAATCCACAACGCGCTACTGATGTTCCGCGCTGGTGATCCGGTGCTTCCGTTCTATCGGTTTACCGCGGAGCGCATCCTCCGAACCTTCCGTAGTGAGCAGATGGTGCCGCAGCTGTTGGGGCCCAAGCTCGTCTCGGCCCTTGGATCCATTGCCCAGTTCGAGGTGCAGGAATCGATCGGCATGGTCAGCCCGCTGGTCCGCGAGGGTCTGGTCAATCAGGACCGGGCCCTGCTCGAACGCTGGGCAGAGGGACACGGCGCTCCGCTCGCGGCGGTGAACCTGTGTGCGTCTCTCAGCGCGAACAGCCCTTCGGTAGCTGTAGCCATCGACCGGCTGCTGCAGCCAACCACGGGATGATCTCGCGAGCGCTGCTTCAGTCCGTTTGCCCGCGCAGGCGCAGGCTGGCCGCAAACAGTCCGGCGCAGAGCAGGGTCAGCGCATAGAGTCCCGCAGCAAACCCGTCGGTCTGGTCGTTGAGGACGCCGATCAGCACCGGACCCGCGACGCCGCCTACTTCCGCGCAGGAAAAGAACAGCCCGCTTGCCGTTCCGGCCCGTCGTTCGCCCACGGCGGGCAGTTCCACCAGCAGCAGGATGAGGATCGTCATCAGCGTCGAGCGCGCCACGCCCTGAATCAGCAGCGCAGCGCTGGTGCTCGGGAGTGCCGCTGGTAGCAGCAGCAGGCTCGACAGCAGCGCCAGGCTGCACAGCACCGCCAGCAGCGTGCGGCGGCGGGCCGGGGTTGCCAGGCGGGGTATCGTCAGGCTCGCCAGAATGCCAACCATCATCGGGGCGGAAGCCCAGTAGCCGGCCTGGGCACGCTCGATGCCTTTGGCGGCGAGGATTTCCGGCAGCCAGTTGTTCAACCCATGGTTGAACATGAACACGGCAACGGCCATCAGCAGCACCAGCCGCACGGTTGGATCGCCGAGCAGAGCACCGATGACGGCCAGCGTGCCTTCGCCCGGGTTGCCGTCGGCGTCGGTGCGCCGCGGATGTTGCCGCGTGGCCGCGCTGCTGCTCGCAAGGAGGAACCAGAGCACCCCGACGGCCAGCGCGGTTCCGGCCCAGAGGCCCATGATCGGCCGCCAGTCCGCCGTGAAGTAGGGCAGCAGCAGCGGCCGGCTCAAGGTCAGGGCGGTCACCGCGCCGAGGGTGGGGCCGGTCATGTAGATCCCCATGGCAAGGCCCCGCTCCGACCCCTTAAACTGATCGGCGATAACCTTCGGGGCGCCGGCGGAAATGATCGGCCCGCCGATGCCAAACAGCCCGACCGCCAGCAGCAGCTGCCAGTAATCCGTCGCCAGGCCGCGGCCGAGGGCGGAGGCGGCAATCAGCGCGGCACCCAGGAGCAGCGTCCAGCGGCTGCTCAGGCGATCGAGCAGCATGCCGCCGGGTATAGCGGCACCGATGTAGACCAGCTGCCAGGCGCCCATGATCGTTCCCATCTGCGTGGCGGACAGGCTGAGCTCGCGGCTGATGTCCGGCACCAGCGGGGCGATGCTGAAGGCAATCAGCCCGAAACAGGCGTAGACCATCCAGACGCCGGCCAGCACCGCCCAGCGGCGGGGATCGGGAGAGGCAGTTGTGGTCACCGGTCAGTCGTCGGGGAACTCGGCCGCCAGGTCCCGCTGCCAGCGTTCGGTCAGCGCCGGGTAGTCGTCATCCGCCCAGCGGCGATGGTAGCCGCGCGCGAAAGCCCGGGCATTCTCGTGGTAGGCCAGGGCGTTGAGCTTGTTGGCGGCGCCGTTGTTGCGCGTAGCAAGGACCTTGGCCGGGACACCGGCGGCAACGCTGTTGGGTGGAATGATCTGGCCTTCGCGCACGATGCTGTTGCCGGCGATGATGCTGTTGTCGCCGATCACCGAGCCGTCCATAAGCGTTGCGTTGATACCGATCAGGCAATGGTCGCCGATCCGGGCGCCGTGGACGGTAACGTGGTGGGTGATCGAGCAGTAGCGACCGATGATGCTCGGGGTACCGCTCCCGACGTGGATCATCACGAAATCCTGGATGTTGCTGTAGGCGCCTACCTCGATGTGCAGCGCATCGCCACGCAGCACGGCCTGTGGCCAGACACTGCTGCCTTCGGCGAGGGTGACCGCGCCGTATAGTTCTGCGCTGTCGGCGATAAAGGCGGCGCGCGCAATGTCCGGGGAGCTGTTCACGGTCCTAGCCTACCGCATCTGCAGCGCCTACAGTCGGCCGGTAGCCGGTAGCCGGTAGCCGGTAGCCGGTAGCCGGAAGCCGGAAGCGGGAAGTAGAGCGTTGGGCGTCGTGAGACAGTAGCCAGGAGACGGGGAGCGGGGAGGAGCGGTGTGCGCTGGTTAATAGGAGTACTCGGGCTGCTGCTGGTGGCGGTAGTGGGTGTGCTGGCGTTGGCACCGGGCGTTGTGGAGCGCAGCCAGAACCGGCTCAGGCCGGAGCTGGCGCCGGCCAGCGTCAGCGCCGCCGGCCGGCAGCTGCATCAACGCCTGCGTCTGGCTGACCTCCACAGCGATACCTTTCTGTGGCACCGCAACGTGCTCAAGCGCGCCGAGCGCGGGCACGTCGACGTGCCACGCCTGCAGGCCGGTGGCGTTGCCCTGCAGGTCTTCTCGGCGGTCACCAAGAGCCCCTCCGGACAGAACTACGAATCCAACGATGCGGACTCCGACACCATCACCGCGCTGGTCGTTGCACAGCGCTGGCCGGCTGCTACGTGGACCAGCCTGCTGGAGCGCGCGCTGTACCAGGCGCGCCGGGCGGAGCAGGCTGCCCGATCGTCTGATCTCGAGCTGATTCGAAACCGCGCGCAGCTGACCGATTTCCTGTCCCGCTGGAACGCTGCATCGACCCCGCGTCCGGTCGCCGCGCTGCTGGCGACTGAGGGTGCCCACCCTCTGGAAGGGGAGATCGACCATTTGGAGGCGCTGTGGGCGGCCGGTTACCGCATGCTGGGCCTGCACCACTTTTTCGACAATCGCCTCGGTGGCTCGCTTCACGGGCGCAACAAGGGTGGTCTCACGGCGTTCGGCAGAGCGGTGGTGGATGCCGCAGAGGCCCGCGGATTCATCATCGATGTAGCGCACTCGAGCGCGCAGTCGGTCACCGACGTGCTGGACCGGGTCAGCCGGCCGGTTGTCCTGTCGCATACGGGCATGGCCGGTGCGTGCTCCACGCCGCGCAACATCCCGGATTCGCTGATGCAGCGTATTGCTGTCAACGGTGGGTTGATCGGGATCGGTTACTGGGACGCTGCGGTCTGCGACATCAGGCCCGCAGGCATAGCCCGGACCATCGCCTACGCGGTACGCCTGCTGGGTGATCGTGCCGTAGCGCTTGGCAGCGACTTCGATGGTGCAACGACGGTCGCGTTCGATACCTCGCGCCTGGCGCTGCTGGTGGACGCACTGCTTGCCGAAGGGCTCAGCGAAACGCAGATCGCTGGCATCATGGGCGAAAACCAGCTGCGCTTCCTCGAGCGCTGGCTGCCGGCGGACAGCTCATGAGCCGGCTGCGAGTCGCCCTGACCCGCCGCTGGCCGGCCGCGGTCGAGACCGAGCTGGCAGCCCGTTTTGAGCTGCGCACGAACCCGACCGACGAACCGCTGACGGCCGTGGAGTTGGCCGCGCTGCTGGCCTGGGCCGACGTGCTGTGCCCGACGGTGACAGACCGCCTCGACGCGGCCCTGTTCGAAGCGCTGCCGGCGGCGCAGCAGACCACGCGGCTGCTCGCCAACTTCGGGGTCGGGTTCAACCACATTG
>JBCDGJ010000262.1:0-5685 GCA_038757945.1 Pseudomonadota bacterium | reverse complement strand
CTGGCCCTGGCGGAGATCCTGTCCGATTACTGGGTCAGCTTTGCCAAGACCGGCAAACCCACTGCCGCGGATGCGCCGGCCTGGAAGCGCTACCGGGCGGGTCGCGGGAACTATCTGGAACTGGCGGCGAAGCCGGTCGCTCATCGCGGCATTCCCAATGCCGAGCAGGTTGAACTGGTTGACCAGCTGCAGCGTGCGCGTTGGCAACGCTTCGAGCAGGGCGAAGGCTGACGTGAATCTCAAGAAACTGCGCGATGCGGAAGCGCTGTTCTTCCAGATGTATCCCCAGGGCTTCGCAGATGAGGGCTTGGCGCACATCGGCAAGCGGCACAATGTGGGCAAGCTGTCGGAGTTTGCGAAGACGGCGCTGGCAAAGAAACAGTTTGCGAAGCCAGCCACGCTGCTCGATGACGTCTCCCGGATCGTGACGCGGTCGTCCATGCTCTCGCTGTTCGAGAAGCCGAAGTTCCGCGACTACGTGGCGGGCCTTTCGCGCAGCGACCGGGAAGTACTCATCGGCGGCTACAAGTCCATGCTGCACGGTAGCCAGCGTCGAGGCTTTGAGCAGGTCCTCGACGTGCTCGCGGAAGGCAAGCTTGCCAAGTGGAGCTTGATCAGCATCGTACCGCACCATTATCGGCCGCAGCGCGATGTGTTCGTTAAGCCGACCACCACGAAGAATGTGATCCGGCACTTCGAGATCGAGGATCTTGAGTACAAGCCAAAACCGAGCTGGGCGTTCTACGAAGGTTACCGGGACGTGATCGATCTGATGAAGAGCAAGGTGCACCCGTCGCTGTCACCGAACAACGCGGCCTTTACCGGGTTTCTGATGATGACCACCGGGTCGGGGCCAAAGCCATGAGTGCAGCTCGCGCCCCGCGCTGGCTATCGCTGGTTTTTGCGTGTCTGGCGCCCGCGGCGTTTGCCGCAGCGCCGCTGACGACCGGTGACCTGACGTGGCTGGCCGGGGCCTGGGAAGGACCGCTGGGCGAGCAGACGCTGGAGGAGTACTGGGCACCGCCGCGAGCCGGTGCGATGACGGCCCTGGTGCGGTTCAGCCGCAATGAGCAGCTGGAGATGCTCGAGATCGTCTCCATCACGGATACGCCCGACGGTCTGGAGCTGCGCATCGCGCAGTGGGACCCGACACTGCGCCTGCGGGCGCCGGCACAGACGATGCGCCTGCAGTCCGCGGGCGAACGGTCCGTCACCTTCGAAGCGATCACCGAGGGCGGGCTGACGACGCTCGCCTACCGGGTGGACACGGCCGGGGTGCTGCGGATCGAGGTCGGCCTGCAGGAAGGCCGGCAGCTCACCATCGCCCTGGATGCGCAGCAGCCGTGATCTCCCTGTCCCGTCTGATCGCCTACTGGGCCAAGCAACAGGGCGAGCGCATCGCGCTCCGCCACGAGAGCAAAACACTTACCTGGAACGCCTTCGAAGCGCGCACCAACCGGCTGGCCCGGGCCTACGCGCAGCTCGGCGTTTGTCAGGACAGCTTCGTCACCGTCGCGCTGCCGAACGGTCTGGAGTTCTTCGAGGTCTGCTTCGCCATCTGGAAGCTGGGCGCGACCCCCGCGCCGGTTTCCGCACGCCTGCCGGCCTTCGAGCGCGATCAGATCGTGACGCTGGCAGCGCCGGCGCTGGTGGTTGGTGCGCCAATACCCGAGCCCGACAGCCCGGTGGCCGGTATCCGGCACCTGGCCGCGGGTTTCGAGCCGGACCCTTCGCTGTCGGATGAGCCGCTACCGGAAGCCACGGCCACGTCACTGAAAGTGATGACCTCCGGTGGCAGTACCGGGCGTCCCAAGCTGATCGTTTCGGCCCTGCCGTCGGCGGTGGACCCCGAGCAGGAGATCCTGGAGTTTCCGCGGATGGGCTCCGTGCTGATCCCGGGGCCGCTGTATCACAACGGTCCTTTTCTCTGGGCCATGTACGGGCTGTTCCGCGGTTGTCAGGTCACGGTCACGACGCGCTTCGATGCGCAGGGGACCCTGGCGCTCATCGAGAGCGAGCGTGTCAACCTCGTGTACCTGGTGCCAACCATGATGCAGCGCGTCTGGAATCTGCCGGACGAGCAGCGCCTGGCGCACGACCTCAGCAGTCTCAGTGTCTTGTGGCATCTGGCCGCGCCCTGTCCGCCTTGGCTGAAGGAGGCCTACATCGACTGGCTGGGCGCTGATGTGATCTGGGAGCTCTACGGTGGCACCGAAGGGCAGGGACGCACGGTGATCAACGGCCGCGAGTGGCTCGATCATCGCGGCAGCGTCGGCCGGCCCGTGCCCGGTTGTGAGTTCGTGATCTTCGATGACGACGGCGGGCCCTGCCCGCCGGGGCAGGTGGGCGAGCTCTACCTGCGCCCGGAGACCGGCCAGGGCAGCACTTACCGCTACATCGGCGCGGAGCCCCGGGAGCGGGAGGGCGGTTGGGAGAGCCTCGGTGATCTGGGCTGGATGGATGAGGACGGTTACCTGTACCTGTCGGACCGGCTCACGGACATGGTGATCAGCGGTGGTGCCAATATCTATCCGGCGGAGGTGGAGGCGGCCATCGACGCCTGTCCCGGCGTGCGCTCCAGCGCCGTGATCGGGTTACCGCACGAGGACCTGGGGCAGCAGATTCACGCGATCGTCGACTGCCCGGACGGCGGTGTCGATGAGCCGGTGCTGCTTGAGTTTCTGCGCTCCCGGCTGGTGACCTACAAGCTGCCCCGCAGTGTCGAGTTCGTCACCGAGCCCCTGCGCGATGACGCCGGCAAGGTCCGGCGCAAAGCCCTGCGCGAAGCGCGTTTAAAAAAGTGACGAAGCGCGTTTAGATCAATGACGAGGCCGGTCTGAACACATGAAGCGACTGCGCACGCTGCTGTGGCTGCTCGGCCTGCTGTTCTGTGCAGCAGTGGTGGTCCTGGTGCTCCTGCCCCAGATCCAGATCCGCTCCGTGCGTCCGCCCCTGCCCGAGGCCGTTTCACTGCAGGCGACCCCGGTTGACGCGGGTCCGATTTCCGTAAGCTACCTCAACACCAGCAGTCAGCGCGCTCCGGGCCGGGCGTTGGCACACCCGGCCTACCTGCTCGAGTGGGCCGATGGCCGCCGCTTTCTGATCGATGCGGGGATGGAAGCGGCCGCGGCTGAGGCGTTCGGTCTGCTGCTAGAGCGGATGTGGGACGCGCAGCCACAGAAGTTCCACGGCAGTGTCGCCGATCAGCTCGGCAGCGAGCTGGCTCAGGTCCGCGGCATCGGGTTCACGCATCTGCACATCGACCACGTGCAGGGCGCTGGGGCACTGTGCGAGCGTCAGCCTGCCTTGACAGTTTTTCAGACCACCGCGCAGCACAGCACGCACAACCGCAACACCACCGAGGGCGCCGCAGTGCTGCGCAACTGCCCGAATGCTCAGGTGCTCGATGGCCGGACGCTGACACCGGTCCCTGGATTTCCGGGGCTGGCGATGCAGACCCTCGGTGGACACACGCCTGGATCGACACTGTTCGCTGCTGCGGTGGGCAGCCGCGTCTATCTGTTCACCGGCGACATCACCAACTCAAAGGCTGCATTGCTCGCCAATCAGCCAAAAGCCTGGTGGTACAGCTACCTGGCGGTGCCGGAAGACACGGCGCGCACGGCGCAACTGCGCGAGCGCTTCGCTGCGCTGGATGCGCAGACGCCGTTCTCTGTGGTCGTTGCGCACGACCTGCCACCGCCCGAACTCGGTATCGAACCGTTTTCCGCGCCCTCGCGAAAGCGAGCACAATAGCGTTATCCTCACGCTCCGTTGGCGCGCCGGTCGGAAAATCGGCGCGATCAACTGGCAGCGGCGGGAGACGCTGATCATGAGTAGGTGGGTAGTTGCCGGTGTCGGTATTCCGGCGGCAATAGGTGTTGCGGTTGCGGTCGCGTGGGCGGGTAGTCACTCTGGCGTCAGCTTCGGTGGCTGGCCGGTCATGGTGCTCTGCGCCCTGTTTGCTTTCGGGGTCCAGTGGATCATGTTCGTCCACGCCTGGATCACCCACTCAGAGCACTACTTTGATCTGACGGGTAGCATTACCTACATCGTGATGGTGGTTGCGGCGGTCCTGCTGGCCGACGCAATGGATCTGCGCAGCCTGCTGCTGGCGACGCTCATCGTGCTCTGGGCCCTGCGGCTGGGCCCGTTTCTGTTCCGCCGCATCAAGGCCGCCGGGGAAGATCGCCGCTTTCGCAGCATCCGCAACTCATTCCCGACCTTTCTGATGACCTGGACGCTCCAGGGAACCTGGGTCTTCGTCACGGCCTGCGCGGCTCTGGCCGCCATCACGGCGGAACGGACGGTCCCCCTCGATGGGTTTCTGTTGGTCGGCGCGGCGCTGTGGCTGATCGGAATCGCCTTTGAAAGCGTCGCTGATGCGCAGAAGAGCGCGTTCAACGGCCGCCCGGAAAATGAAGGCCAGTTCATTACCGAAGGGCTCTGGGCCTGGAGCCGGCATCCGAACTACTTTGGCGAGATCTTGCTCTGGAGCGGCATTGCAGTTATCGCCTACCCGGTGCTGCAGGGATACCAGTACCTCACCCTCATCTCGCCGTTGTTCGTGTTCGTTCTGCTGCGCTACATCAGCGGAATCCGTATGCTCGACAACCGGGCCCGCAAGCGCTGGGGTAACGATCCTGAGTACTGGGGCTACCGGGAACGAACACCCATGCTCATTCCGAGACCGCCGCGCCTATGACGAATTCCACGCACGCCCATGAGCAGGACGCCCGCAACCAGGACATCCTGATCAACCTCAACGGCGTGCTGGTCCCTCGGGCGGAGGCGAAAGTGTCGGTCTTTGACTCCGGCTTTGTACTCGGCGATGGCGTCTGGGAGGGGCTGCGCGTGCACAACGGCCGCATCGCTTTTCTCGATCGCCATCTGGAACGACTCTACGCCGGGGCCAAAACGCTCGATTTCGACGTCGGTCTGCCCCCCGAAGCGCTTGAGGCGCGCCTGTACGAGACGCTTTCCGCCAATCAGATGGTTGACGGTGTGCACATCCGCCTGATGATCACCCGCGGCGAGAAGTCCACGCCCTACCAGGATCCACGAGTGACCATCGGGCCGGCCACGATTGTGATCATTCCCGAGTACAAGGAGCCCCTGCCGGCCACGGTCACGGAGGGCATTCGACTGTTTACCGTGCATGTGCGACGCGGCTATCCGGACGTGCAGGACCAGAAACTCAACAGCCACTCGAAGCTGAACTGCATCATGGCCTGCATCCAGGCCACCAAGGCCGGGGTTGATGAAGCGCTCATGCTCGACCCACAGGGTTTCGTCGCGACCTGCAACAGCACCCACTTTTTCATCGTGAACGACGGTGAGGTCTGGACCTCCAGCGGCGACTACTGCCTGGGCGGTATCACTCGCGGCGTGGTGCTGGAACTGTGTCGGGAAGCAGGCATCGTCGCACGGGAGCGCAACTTCTCGTTGACCGATGTGTACGGTGCGCAGGAGGCTTTTGTGACGGGCACCTTTGCCGGGCTGGTGCCGGTGACAGAGATCGATGGTCGGATCCAGGGGGACGGCCGCCGCGGGCCGGTGGTCGAGCGGCTGCAGCAGCTGTACCAGGTGCGTCTGGCCGCGGAGTGCGCAGTCTCTTGACGAATCTGCCGGTCCGCATTGCCATGTGGTCCGGCCCGCGGAATATCTCCACCGCCATGATGCGAG
>JBCDGJ010000261.1:0-5691 GCA_038757945.1 Pseudomonadota bacterium | reverse complement strand
CCGAATCCAGCCGGTCAAACCTGTCGGATAGGCCTCCTGCTGCTTCAGCGCTCGCGCCAGCGGAATGACCGGAGACTCGGCCCCGGACTCCCAGGCTGGAAAGCGTTGCTCCGCGAGCGTGAGGAGGCGGATCAGGCTTTCCACGACAGACTGTTCCGTTTCGGACACAAGCTTCGACCAGTCGTAGGCGCTGCTGCGTACCTGTGGACCCAACCGGGCAATTTCCAGCTCCGAGAGCCCGAAGTCTTCGGCCTCGAGCTGATGAGCCGCCTCGAGCAGCCGAGCAACGTCCGTTGCGGTCAGGCCAGTCTGCCCTTTTGCGCCGCCGTCCGGATCGAACACCTCTACCGTCACGATCAGCTCCCGGAAAAAGCCGCGGAGTATACGCCGATCATTCGAGAATAGCGGTTAAAGCATCAGCGCACGGCGAATTGACAGTCCTCCGGCCGATCGGCGACCGTGCTCGGGTTGACGCTGATTCCCCTGCGACGCGGCTTGGCTGAGCTGTCTGGCTGCAAGATACGGTCGCCAAATTGTACAACTGCGCCATAGATGCACTGTTTAGTAGGTGGACGGTATACTTATGGACTCGTATGAACCGGTGAGCAGCGCCATGAAGGGCAGCGCAGCGCGGAGCCGCCGAAGCGGCCGCATTTTTCTGGGTGAAGATGGCAAGTGGTATTTCCGTGCCAGAGGGCATGGCCGATCTTCCACCGGACGCGAAGGACCTTTCAGCGACAAACGTGGCGCGCAGCGCGTGTTCGACCGCCACCTCCGAGACAGCTCCATGCGCCGAAACGGGCCCAGCTGGCCACGAGCGTGGAGCCCGATGCGACTGCTGCGACGACCCAACGTCCCCGTCGCTTCGGAATAACCTGCTCGCCCCCGACCTTTGCGAAACGCCCTGCTCGTCGTTCCGGCGGTACTCCTTGCCCTGGCGCTGATACTCGGGGTGCTGCCGTGGATGGTCGGCTCGCAGGCGTTGCGCCCGGGTCTCGAGTCCCTGCTCAGCCAGCGTTCGGGACTCACTGCAACCATCGATGGCCAGCTCGACTGGCAGTACCTGTGGCCCACGGCCGTCACCATCAGCGGCGTGCGCGCCATCGATGAAGCACCGGGCGGCACGCTGCGGGAAGCCTGGACGCTCGATGAGCTGCGGCTCGAGCTGACAACCGCGTCCGTCCTGCTCGCACCCGCCGATCCGAGCCGCTGGGAGGTGCAGGCGTTTCAGGTCTCCGGGCTGCGCGGCGAGCGCGGTGCGGTCGGCACCGAACAATCGGAACGCTTTGCGGTGCCCGACTTCTGGATCCGCAGCCTGCGCGCCGGCAGCCCGGCGCCCTTTGCGGCCCGAGTCAGCTATCGAACCCCCAACCTGGAGCCCATCGAGATCAGCCTGGGTGGCCGTCTCCGGTTCGTCCCTGCCGAACGTCGCATGCAGTTCCCCGAGCTGAAGCTCGGCGGCAACCTGATCCAGGGCCGCTGCAGCGCAGACCTGGCGCTCAAAACCGCGTCGGAACGCCCGCTGCCGGCTACGGCGACCACCACTGCCGCGCTCCGCCCGCTGCTCGACCTGCCGCGCTGGCGCAGGACCGACTGGCAGCTGGACTGCGCGCTGGACAGCCTGACCCTCGCTGCCGAACGCTTCACCGGGCTGTCCCTCGCGAGCCGCAACGATGCCGGTGCGGCGAGCCTCAAGCTCACCGCACCGGACGTCTTCGGCGGCGCCGTGCAGCTGAGCGTCAACATCGACGCCGGCCTCAACCGAAGCACGCCCACCTGGCGCCTGCAGCCGCAGGTAGAGGGGGTCAACAGCCGCCGCCTGCTGGATTGGGCAGCAGCAGCGGGCGCCCGCATGCAAGCCGGAGGCGACACGAGTCCCGATGCGCTGCTCTGGGACGGGCCCATCAATCTGGCCGGCGAGCTGCGCAGCGAGGGCAACAGCCGCGCCCGCTTCCTGACGCGGAGCAAAGGAACGCTGACCCTCGTCAGCAACGACGGTCTGCTTGATCTGGCCGAGTTCAAGCGGCAGGCCAGCGAGCCGCTGGAAAAGGCCGGCGCGGTACTCGGAGAAACCAACCTGCTCGGTAGCTGGCCCGATCGCCTGCGCTATGAAGCCCTGCTCGGGCGCTGGGAGGTTCAGGGTCACGCACAAACGTTCTCCGGACAGCTCGACAATCTGACGCTCAGCGGAATCGGGGAGCTCATCCCCGGACCGTCGGCGACCGCCGATCAGCTCGACCTGCGCGGACAGCTGGTGTTTTCCGGCGAGCAGAGCACCAAGTCGCTGCCGGTCAGCGCCCTGCTCGAAGATGTTCCCGTTCCCTTCGTCTGCGCAGGCTCGACCCGCAATCCGAACTGCCGCGTCGATAGCGTCGCCGCCCGGGAGCTGCTGTCAGCCGCACTGAACGGCAGCGGCAATCGCGAGCTCAGCACGAAACTCGACCGCATCATCGAAGAGAAGGTGCCGGAACCTTACCAGCGGGCGGCGCGGGGGTTGCTGGAAATCTTCAGCAAGAGCGTTCTCGACAACAACGAACGCTCGGACGAGGAGTTCCTCGAGTTCGATGACGAGTTCTGAGGATCCAGCCTGGCTGGCCACAGCCCTGCTCCCGTGGTTCGACCGCTTCGGCCGCAAGGACCTGCCCTGGCAACGGGAGCGCACCCCGTACCGCGTCTGGGTGAGCGAGATCATGCTGCAGCAGACCCAGGTGGCAACGGTGATCGGCTACTACGAACGCTTCCTGGCGCGCTTTCCCAGCGTCGCCGCCCTGGCCTCTGCGCCGATCGACGAGGTGCTGCACCTGTGGACCGGGCTCGGCTACTACGCGCGGGCCCGCAACCTGCACCGCGCCGCGCAGCAGGTGGTAACTGAGTTCAACGGCGAGCTGCCAACCGGCGTGGACGCCCTGACGACCCTGCCCGGCATCGGCCGCAGCACCGCCGGCGCCATTGCCGCAATAAGCCAGGGACAACACGCGGTCATTCTTGATGGCAACGTCAAGCGCGTGCTCACCCGGTTCCATGCCATCGCCGGCTACCCCGGTACAACCGCCGTCAGCACGACGCTCTGGACGCTGGCGGAAGCCCACACGCCGCCGGAACGTACCGCCGACTATACCCAGGCCATCATGGATCTGGGCGCGACGCTCTGCGTACGCCGTAAGCCGGCCTGCGACGCCTGCCCGCTTGCCGCGCGCTGCCAGGCCCGGGCCCTGGATCGGCCAGAGGACTTCCCGGGCCGCAAGCCCAGGAAAGAAAAGCCCGTACGCGCTGCCCGGGTCTGGCTCATTCTGGACCCGAAGGATCGCCTGCTGTTGGAACAGCGTCCGCCAAGCGGCATCTGGGGCGGCCTCTGGACACCGCCGGAAACGGCTGCGGACACAACCCTTTCGACCCTTGCCGCCCAGCTCGACTGGCTCGAGGGCGAGCTGGTCGAGACCGAACCGTTGACGCCCTTCCGCCACACCTTCACGCACTATCACCTCGAGCTCGATCCGCGCACCGTGCGCTTCAGCCCATCGCGCAGAACAGCAGGTGTTGCCGAGGAGGAACGATTCTGCTGGTATGACCGCGGCGCGGCACCCGCCCTCGGCCTCAGCGCACCAACAGTACGGCTGCTCGAAGCGCTGGCGGCTCCGCAACAGCTGGCCCTGGCACCAGCAGACAGGTAACACGGACCGGCCGGCTGCCGCCGCCCGCAGCGGCGATTCGAATTCAACGCAGGGGAGCGTTCATCATGTTGTTAGAAGGCAAAGTAGCCGCCATCACCGGCGGCACCGCCGGAATTGGCCTCGGCATCGCAGAGGCATACCTGAAAGAAGGCGCCCGCGTCGCGCTGTTCGCGCGCAATGCAGAGAAGGGCGCACGGGTGGTCGAGAGCCTGAACGTCGGCGACCGGGCCCGCTTCTATGCGGGCGATGCCATGCAGCAGAGCAGCATCGAGGGCTTCATCGCCGCTACCATCCGTGACTTCGGTCAGCTCGACATCATGGTCAACAACGCCGGCGGCGCTGGCGATCTGCAGCCCATCGTCAACCTGAGCGACGCGGCCTTCGACGAGTGCATGCAGTGGAACCTGTACTCGACCTTCTGGGCCATGCGCGCGAGCATCCAGCACATGCTGCCCCGCAAGTGGGGACGCGTCATCAACATCAGCTCCGTGGAAGGCAAGGTCGGCAAGCCGGTGCTCGGCGCTTATGTCGCAGCGAAACATGCCATCAACGGGCTGACCAAGTCCGTCGCACAGGAGGTAGGTCCCGAGGGCGTCACGGTGAACGCAATCTGCCCGGGGCTGATCATTACCGACATCGTCAAAGGCAATGGCCCGAATACGGCCGCCAGCATGGGTATGAGCTTCGATGAGATGGTGAACCTGTTCGCTCAGGAGAGTGCCATCAAACGACCCAACACCGTTGAAGAAGTGGCCGCCGCGGCGCTGCTGCTGGCAAGCGATGCCGGCGCCGGAATTACCGGAACGCTGCTGAGCGTCGACGGCGGCACGGCCCCATACTAGTGTCTGAAGAAAATCAGGACGGCGGCTCCGCCGCACCACCCGCCCAGCGCATGGTGCAGTGCCGCAAGTACGGGGAGCAGCTACCGGGTCTCGAGCGACCGCCCATGCCAGGGCCGGGCGGACAGGACCTGTTCAACAACGTTTCCGCCCGCGCCTGGGCAGAGTGGCAGCAGCTGCAGACCATGCTGATCAACGAAAAGCACCTGAGCGTGCGCGAGCCGGAGGCCCGAAAGTACCTGAACGAGCAGCGTCGACGATTCTTCGCCAACGAGCCGGTGGATCGTGCCGAGGGCTATGTGGACCCCGATGCGGGCGCCTGAGGCTCCCTTGACCGCCCAGCGGCCACTCTGTTTAATACGCGGCTCGCTCTGAAAGCGGTCACTGCACGGCAGTGACGACCCGCCTGGCCAGGTAGCTCAGTTGGTAGAGCAGTGGATTGAAAATCCTCGTGTCGGCAGTTCGATTCTGCCCCTGGCCACCATCTCTCTACTCAGAATCAGATCAAGCCCGCGAGGCTAACTGACTGCCGACACGGTGTCAGCACAACGTGGTTGCCAGTTCGCTTCTGCCCTTGGCCACCATCTCTCTACTCAGAATCAGATCAAGCCCGCAAGACTAACTGACAGCCGACACGGTGCCAGCACAACGTGGTTGCCAGTTCGCTTCTGCCCCTGGCCACCATCTCTCTACTCAGAATCAGAAAGAGCCGGTAAAGGGCAACTTGCTGCCGACACGTGTCGGCACAACGCGGTTGCCGGATCGCTTCTGCCCCTGGCCACCAATCTTTAGCGCAGCTCTCGCTAACCTACGACCCCCCGTCACTGTTCGAGGGGCGCGTTTCCAGGCGAGAGAAAAGTAGCGCAACCAGAGCGGCGTAGGCTCGTCCGTCAACCAAGAGTTTCTGGATTGTTTTGATTCTGTCTCAATTCTGCGCGCGCCCGCGAACCTCATTCGACACCATGGCTCCGGACTGCTGCTTCCAGAGATGGGAGACCAATCGACGTTGCCGAGCTCATGAGATAGTCAGGTGAGGAGCTTCGAACTCGTACTGATTCACACCGTCCACGGACAATTCAAACGTAATCCTTCGCCCCATGTTGGACCCTACCTCAAGAGTTAAATCTGCCAGCAACTCTCGCTAGATCAGTCTTCAGATGCTCCGGGACGGCGCAGCAGTT
>JBCDGJ010000260.1:0-5691 GCA_038757945.1 Pseudomonadota bacterium | reverse complement strand
GGGCTCGAGACCGAAGTACAGCGCACCCACGGTTTCGAGTATCTGATTGGACACCATGATGTGTGTCTTTGCGACGTTGATGTCTCGAAAGTACCGCTGCAGGCGCGAGGTCTGATAAACCGCACTGCCGCCGCCGAGGTTGTACATGTCTTCAACGACCCCAACGCTCTTCATGACGGCGTTGGTCGTCGCCAGCCGCAGGTCGCGCCGCTGTTCGACGGTGATTTTCTGGTCGTTTTCCGAACACCGCCAGGCGGCCTCCAGGGTCTCGAAGTAGAATGCCCGTGCGCTCCTGAGGTCGGCTTCCGCCTGTGCCAGCGTGATCTGGGAGAGTTGCTGTTCGGCAATGGTTTTGCGTGCCCCGACACGCTTCTTCGAGGCGGCGAGGGCAACCAGCTCGTCAATCGCCGCGCGGGCGATGCCCATGCAGACGGCACCAATGCCGAGGGCGAGGAGGGTGAAGTTTGGAAAGGCATGGAGGCGCGTTCGCGGAACCGCGTCATGCCGGCTGTAGCCCACTACGCGTTCCTCGGGAACGAACAGGTCCTGGGCCTGGTAGTCCAGGCTGCCGCTGCCGCACAAACCCGACACGTGCCAGGTGTCCAGATACTCGAGCTCGCTGGCCGGCATCAGCACCATCGTGCTGCGCGGCCGGTCATGGCGATCCAGCATGGGTTCGCCACCGTCTGTCAGCATCACGCCGCCCATGACCCAGGCCGCGTTCTGGCTGCCCGAGCCCCACTGCCAGCGGCCGGAAACACGAAAGCCACCGTCAACTTTGTCTGCTTTACCCGTTGGGGCGAACACGCCGGTCATCAGGGTGTTCGGGTCGGCGAGGATCTCTCTGCCAACTGCCGCCGGCAGAGCTGCAAGGCTGGTGTAGGAGGTCATGCCGATAAAAGCGACCCAGGCGGCTGAGGCGTCCCCCTGGGCAAGCAACTCGAACACCTGGCTGCTGACCGTCGGGGGCGTCTCGAGCCCGCCAACGGCTGCCGGCGCGCCCATGCGGTAGAAACCGGCTTCCGCCATCAGCTGGGCAACGTCCGGCGGCAAGCGGCGCGCCTGCTCGATTTCGTCGGCTCGGTCGTAGAACTGACCGCTGAGCGCTTTGGCTGAATCAATTAATTCCTGTTCATCAAGCATCCGGTGGTCCTCGTGCGTGAGCGAGTTAACGTGATTCATCGGGTTGCAGCATCCTTACGACGGTTTCGATCAGCTCGTGATGCAGCGCGCTACCGGGCTGCAGCCGCTGCACCAGCGGGTGGTTCCAGGACTGCGCGGTGATCGTCAGTACTTCGGCCATGGCCCGGGCGTCACCGCGACGGATGAGCTGGGCGGCCTGGCCGCGCTCGATGAAGCGCAGGTATAGCTGGATGATCTCTTCTTCATGCGCGCGAAACACCGCGCGCATTGGCTTCGATTCTTTAATTGCCGCCTGGGCGAGACGGAACAGCGGCGCGTTCTGACGAAAGAATGCCGCGGTGGTTTCAATCCACCACGCGGCCAGCTCTCGCAACCCTTTGTCGAGCAGCACCTCGATGCGGCACTTCTGCGCCACCGTCTGCACCAGGTCGCCCATGAGCAGCTCGTAGGCCGCCGTTAGCGCGGCATCCTTGTTGGCAAAGTGGTTATAGAAGGTGGGGGTTGAACTGCCGGCTCTGCTGGCCACACGCTCGGCGGTGAAGCGGCCGGATTCCGCTATTTCGTTGCGGACCGCGTCCAGCAGCTTCAGCCGAGTTCTTTCGAGCTTGCCGATATCTGTGGAGGTCTGGGGCACGCATCCGGCCGTCGAAATTACATGGATAGTCAAAATAGCACCTTTAAAAAAATAATCAATTACTTTTTTGGTGACGAGCTTTATAGTCTAAGTCTCGTTTTCTTCCGGGCCCGCTCGATGACCGATGCTTCCGTCCCCCTGTATGAAGCCATGAGTAGCCTTCGGGCGGTGCGCCGCCTGCGCGAAGATCCGATTCCAGACGCGGTGCTGCAGCGGATCCTGCAGGCAGCAGCCTGGGCCCCCAGCGGTGGGAACCTGCAACCCTGGCGGGTCATCGTGGTTCGCGACACGGATCTACGGCAACAGATAGGCACGTTGTACCGCCCGCTGTGGAAGCGTTTTGCGGCCAACTGCCGCAAGCGCCTCCAAGGACTGGAAGGCGAGACGCTGGCGCGACAGGAACGCACGCTTGCAGCGAGCGATCAGCTCGGCGACAACATGGGTGCGGCACCGGTTCTTCTGGTGTTCTGTTTCAATCCGAAGCTGATGGTCATCACCGACGCGGAGCTGGATCGCCCTTCGGTCGTCGGCGGCGGGTCCGTGTACCCTGCCATCGAAAACCTGATGCTGGCCTGTGTGAGCGAGGGTCTCGGCTGCACGCTGACGACGCTGCTGTGCTACGAAGAAGCTGCCATGAAGGAACTGCTGGCCATTCCCGGGGACTGGTATACCTGCGCGGTCGTTCCGATCGGCTATCCGCAGGGCAGGGGGCATGGTCCCATCACCCGAAGGCCGGTTGAGAAGCAGTGTTATGCCGATCGGTTTGGAGCACCGTTCAGCGCCGCGAGCGGTGACAGAGTCGAGTCGTAAGGCTGCAGGCCATAGCGGATAGGAGATAGATGTTGAAGATCGGAATTGCGACCCCCCCGAACCTCTGGCGCCAGAGCATCGACGAGCGCCGGGCAACCGTTCATGCGGTGGCGGAGCACGGCATCGATCACATCTTCATGGCTGACCACGTGTCTTTCCACGATGGCTCCGGCACCGACGGGTTTATCGAAGTTGCCGCGCTGTCGCAGCTCCACCCAAACCTCGAGGTCATGATCAGCATCTACCTGTTACCCCTGCGCCATCCGCTGCCGGTCGCGCGGCAGCTGGCCACCATGCAGCGAATCGCTGGTAACAGGATGATCTTCGGCGTGGGCATTGGCGGCGAGGACCGGCACGAAATCGAGGTGTGCGGCGTCGACCCGTCTACGCGGGGCCGGCGCATGAACGAGAGCCTCGAGATCGTGCGTGCGCTGATGCGCGGCGACAAGGTCAGCCTCGACGGCGAGTTCTTTCAGATCGAGAACGCTGTCATCAAACCCGCGATCGATCCGCCGATTCCCATCATCGTAGGCGGCCGTTCCAACGCGGCGCTGCGGCGTACCGGTCGGTACGGGGATGGCTGGGTCGGCACCTGGTGTTCCGTCCGGCGGTTCAAGGAAGCCCTGGAGTTAGTCGATGCTAGCGCACGGGAAGCGAATCGCGGCGTGGTGGACTGGCTGCACGGGTATCAACCCTGGGTTGGGGTGGGGGACACCCGTGACGCTGCGAGAAAGCTCGTAGCTGACGCGATGGAATCCTTCTACAAGGTGCCCTTCGAGCAGTTCGAGCGCTATACCCCCTACGGAACACCTGACGACGTCGCAGAAGCGCTTGGGCCCTACGTAGATGCCGGTTGCAAGCTGATGAATCTGAAGGTTGTGGCAGGCGATGAAGAGGCAACTATGGCTGCCGCAGGTGAGATCGCAACTGCGCTGCGTAAGCGGGCTGAAGGTATCTACGACTCAGGGACCGATGAGGCTACGTCAGTAGAGCTAGGGCCTTGAGCTTATCAAGTCAGCGCATCGGTGTGACAGCAGAGATCTAGCCTGGCCGTCGGCCTCAGCTACGTCAGTGCAGACACTCGACGTTCAGCAGGCTGTTCTTCGGCTCTCGGTGTAAACCTCTAGCTACCCATTCGGATCGGGTATATGTTGTTCTCGCGCACCGAAACGAGGAGGGGTATCTATGAGAATGACGCTATTAACGATCTTGTTTGCACTTCTCACGCCACTATCGGCTGTTGCAGAGACGACCGATATCGGGAACATTGATTTTCCAACTTCCACCCGGTCAGCAGAGGCACAGGCACACTTCCTGCGCGGCGCCACTATTCTCCACAGCTTTGGCTGGAAACAAGCAATCGCGTCCTTTCAGCTGGCGCAAGCCGCTGATCCGGATTTTGCCATGGCGTATTGGGGCGAGTCGTTATGCTACAACCACCCCCTGTTTCCTGAGATGGATGGTGAAACTCCGCGACAAGTGTTGAGTAGACTCGGTGCCACGCTCGAGGCTCGATTGGCCAAAGCGCCAACGGCCAGGGAGAAAGGGTTTCTTCGGGCAGTAGATGCCCTTTTCTTTGGAGGCGGTGAAATAAAGGCCCGGCGCAGAGCCTACATGCAGGTGATGCGCGAACTTCACAAAGCTTTTCCGGGCGATGCCGAAGTGTCCGCGTTCTACGCCTTGTCACTGATCAGCGCCGGCGGCGCGGTTGGCAAGGAAGGCGAAAGAGAACGA
Organism: Pseudomonadota bacterium; assembly: GCA_038757945.1. Classification (GTDB taxonomy): domain Bacteria; phylum Pseudomonadota; class Gammaproteobacteria; order Pseudomonadales; family Azotimanducaceae; genus CALHVX01. The sequence continues at coordinate 1,370 of JBCDGJ010000260.1, read as the reverse complement.
ATTCTCGCTGGATCCATCGGTTTACGCCTGTTCGAGGACAATCCCAAACATCCGGGTGCCGCGCACTACACCATCCATGCCTTCGATGACCCTATCCACGCGATTCTTGCGCTTCCTGCTGCAAACCAGTTTGCAGGGATAGCCCCGGCGGTATCTCATGCGCGGCACATGCCGTCGCACATCTTTATCCAGCTCGGCATGTGGCAACGCGTATCAGACTCCAACCAGTCCGCCTATGACGCGGCGGTAGCGCAATTCGAACCGGGCGACAGTGCGGGCGACATGGTGCATGCCCTGGACTGGGGTCAATACGGAGACCTGCAGCTGGGTGACTACGAGCGCGCCCGAATCTGGATTGAACGGATGGAAGCGATCGCCGCGAAGGTAGAGGGACAGACGCGAGTCGCTGCCACGCTACCACGTGTTCGCGCTCGCTTCGTACTGGAAACCGGTGATTGGCAAACGTCACCGGTTACGGACAGTAGCGCAACGGATCAGCTTTATGCCACCGGCATCAGCGCCGTTGAACTTGGTGATTTAGCACTGGCACGTAGGGCTTCACACGCGCTATCGACTAGGGCGCAAAACGTTGCTGACCGGGGTGCCGGATATCGGCGTCAAGCATCGCAGCACGAGATTATGGATAAACAGCTCAAAGGCGCAATCTTGATTGCTGAGAGAAATTCAAAGCAAGGCCATGAGATGCTGCGTGCGACTACCCAAATCGCTGAGCAACTCCCGTTGCCGCGAGGTGCGCCGATTCCACTGAAGCCTGCTCATGAATTCTACGGTGAAGCTTTGCTCGCAGCTGGTAAGCCTGATGAAGCCATCGCAGCATTCGACGCATCACTGCAGCGCATGCCCAATCGGCCGCGGTCTCTACTTGGACTTGCAAGGGCAAATGCCGCCCTCGGTAATCTGAATGCCGCGCGCGAGTACTATGGACGTGTTGCAGGAATCTGGAAGGGCCGGAACTTTCCCGAGCTGAAGGAAGTCGGAGATTTTTTGGCATCCCACTAACTTGGATCAGAATGACCGAACAAGCGAGCACGCTGACGTGCTCGTTTGTTGGACGGGTTTGATTCGAAGCTTCAGCCGCTAAAAGGAGATTATGTGGTTCAGGCGGTCATCGTCCTGGCGTACCCAGAAAGGGAGCGGAAAGCGTGATAGCGGGTTTGGATACACCAATAGTGGTCAACGAAGTAGGCGGGCAAACTGCTTGTAAGGGCGCTATTGAACGGCTGCTTAAATCACCGCTAATGACCATTCGTGACTGTGGGTTCAGTCGGTGAGCGCAACATCTATGCTCCAGCGATGGAGAGGAGGATGTTGAATGAAGTATCGACCAAGGAACCGATACACGGCAGCAG
>JBCDGJ010000259.1:0-5739 GCA_038757945.1 Pseudomonadota bacterium | reverse complement strand
TTACCGGCGCTCAATCAGCCTGACTGAGCCGTGGTCTTGAAGCGCGCGGTCAATCGCGGGCATGTCATAAATGCTGGTAGGGCAAGCATCTCTCGCTGCTCCCTGCAGGCTGTCTGCGCGCTGCGTTCGACGCCGGGAAGCCATTACCGCTCACCATCGCGCCAAGTTAAACAGGAGGACGGCCAACAGCGGATCAATGCGCTCGCACAAACGAGCAGGTCTGCACACGTGCAGGTCTGCCAGACCGACGGCTTGTCAGCGCGTACCGGTCGGGGACCGGCGGCGTCTGCCGGACCCCAACCACACCGCAGACGCTAAAGCTGACCCAAGGCGCATCGACGCGCTACCATGGCGCTCCAGCAGTGCCTCATGCTTCCAATTCAACGCCGCCATGTTGCCGATCATCGACGCCCATCATCACCTCTGGGACCTCGACGCCTGCACATATCCATGGCTGAGAGAAAAAGGGGTTCGACGCTTCTTCGGCGACCCTACACCGATCCAGAAGAACTATCTGGTCAGCCACCTGCGCGAAGACTTCGGGCAACTGCCGATCCGCTCCTCTGTTCATATCCAGGTCGGCGTTGCGCCGGGAGACGAGTTACAGGAAACCGCCTGGCTGCAGCAATGCGCCGATGAGGAAGGGTTCCCCAACGCCATCGTTGCCAGCGCCGATCTGACCCGTTCAGACCTCGCTAGCGTATTGGATGCCCAACAGGCCCATCGGAACCTGCGTGGCATCCGACAGATCATCGGACGCAGCACCGAAGAAGATCGGCGGAGCGGCACCCCGAAGCTGCTGGATGCTCCGGCGTTTCAGCAGGGGCTGAAGCTGCTGGCAGACCGGAAGCTCAGCTTCGATCTGCAGCTGACGCCAGCGCTGCTACCAGCTGCAGCCCAGGTATGTTCGCGAATCCCGGAGGTGTCGATTGCGCTGTGTCATGCCGGGAGCCTGAGTGACTTCAGCGCCGCGGGCCTCCGCGATTGGATGACCGGACTAAAGGCTCTGGCCGCCCATCCGAACACCGTCTGCAAGCTGTCCGGCTTCGGTATGTTCGATCCAACATGGCAAGCGCAGCAGGTCATCGATCGGGGTCGACGGGCCATCGACTGCTTTGGCCCGCAGCGAATCATGTTCGGCTCCAACTTCCCCGTCGATCGGCTCTACGCGAGCTACCGTCGCGTCGCAGAAACGTTTCTGGAGACCATCAGCTGCTTCAGCAACGCGGAGCAAGCCGCCATGGCAGCAGGAACCGCAGCCGCTTTCTACCGTCTCGACGACCCCACCGAAGAGCCTGCCTAAGCTTCAGCCCCTACTGGGCGGTCCAACCGCCATCGACCCTCAGGGACGTCCCGGTAATGGATGCTGCCCGATCAGATGCCAGAAACAGCACGGCTTCGACAACATCATCAACAGCAGCCAGCCGTCCCTGTGGCAAGGACCGGTCAACGAAGGCGCGGAAGGCGGGCTCCTCGAGCATGGGCCGGGTCAGATCTGTTTCTACAAAGGTCGGCGCAACGGCGTTGACCCGAACACCCTGCGCGGCAACTTCCACCGCAAGGGCTTTGGTTAACCCTTCGACGGCATGCTTGGTCATACAGTAGACAGTACGGTTGGGACTCCCGACGTGCCCCATCTGCGAGCTCATGTTGACGATGGCACCTCGCCCACGTTGTACCATCCCGGCAACGACCGCCTGCGAGGCCAGAAACACGGCTTCAACATTTACAGCGAGCATCTGCTGCAGAAGTTCCCGAGGAACCGCACCGATAGGCTGAGGATCGTTGAACCCGGCGTTGTTAACGAGCACATCGAGGTCTTTCAGAGCCCGGAGCTTCGAAATGAACCCGGGCTCGAGGACGTCGTAGCTCCACGGTTCGATCGCAGGCTCATCGGCTGCCAGCCGCACCAGGCTTTCTTCGCTGCGAGCGACAGCAATGACTTCTGCCCCCGCCTGCGCAAAGGCACGGGCGCAAGCTTCGCCAAGCCCTCGGCTCGCGCCCGTTACCAAAACCTTCCGCCCGGCGAAGTCAAGCGTCACACTGCACCTGCGAAGCCAAATTCGAGCACCGCCAGAAATCCAAGAGAGAACAGAAAGAACACCAGGAGCCCCCAGGAAGGCGCATCCACATGGCCCGGCATCAGGCCCCAGCCCTGTTCCAAAAGCGGTTCGCCGCTTGCTTTCATGCGCGCGCGCTGACCGGCAACGGTATATTCGGACAGACGCTCCTGCCGGCCATCGAGCAGCAGGCTGGCGCCGAGCGCGACAACCACATTGACACCGCCACCAATGAGGCAGTACCAGGGCCAGGCGATTGTCGTGTTCGCAGCAACGAACCAGATCACGACAAACCCAACCACCACCCCAACCAGCAGACCACGCTCGGTCGTATGCTTGGAAAAGAAGCCCAGGCCGAACATCGCCAGCTTCGCCCCCACAAAGTAAGACCCGACCTTGCTCAGGGTTTGCAGTATCGAACCCTCGCTCTGCGCATAAAGCAGCGCTGGACCGATAATCAGAAGCGCCCAGAGCAGCGTGAACCACCGCGACGCCTTCAGGTAATGATCGTCGCTCCCATCAGCCTTGACATACCGCTGATAGAAATCCACTACCGACACCGTCGCCATCGAATTCAGCGAAGAATCCAGGCTCGACATGGATGCTGCCACCACCGCAGCAGCAATTACTCCCATCAGCCCGGGCAACCCGTACTCAGCCGCGAAGGACAACACGATGGTGTTGCCGTTCTCGAAGGGCTTACCTTCATAGTACGCAAACAGCAGGATGCCGAGGAACATGAAAAGAAAGTAGATGAAGAACGCGCAATACCCCATCAACAGGAAGGACTTCTTGGCGTCGCCCAGGCTCTTTGCGGCGAGCGTACGCTGCACCATCATCTGGTTCGCACCGTAGACCGTCGTATGAAAGAGCGTCATCGCAATCACACCGGTCCAGACCGTTGCTTCACGGGTCAGGTCAACGGACCACTCGAGCGTCGTGAGCTTGCCCTGGGCCGACAGGTTTCGCAGGGTGTCACCTAACGAGTCCGGCAATTCGGCGAGCACACCAAAAATGATGATCCCGGCCCCAACGAGCAGGACCAGCGCCTGCACCACATCCGTCCAGATGACGGCAGCGATCCCCCCCATCACCGTGTAGATGAGGGCGATCAGCGTAACCACGACGATTGCGGTAGCTACGTCGGTACCGGTAATGAACTGCAGCACCAGCGCTGTCGCGTAGAGAATGGCGGCCGAGGTCAGCGCCTGAGAAACCAGAAAGATGGCCGCCATCACCGAGCGGGAAGCCGGTCCGAACCGACGCTCCTGATACTCGTAGATAGAGGCGACGCGGCTGTTGAAAAAGAACGGCAGAAAGTAGGTCACCACCAGAAAGATGACGATGGGATAGTTGATGTGGATCAGAACGACCGCAAGACTTTCTGAGTAAGACCAGGCTGGACCGCCAAGGAACGATAACGCGCTGACGTAGGTCGCAACGACGGATATCCCGATCGCCCACCACGGGATGTTCCGCTGGCCGAGGAAAAAGTCCTCCGCTGATGCAACGCGTTTGCTCAGACGGAACCCGAGATAGAGGTTGCCGATCAGATAGACGATCAGCACGCTCCAATTCAATAACCCGAACTCAACCATCGCCAGCCCGTTGCTCCAAAAAAAGAAAGGGACCGAAGTCCCTTTCCAAAGCGCCTCAGATCAAACGCCGAGCCATCAGAAGCGGGCGCGGAACTTGACTCCATAGTTGCGCGGGTAGAGGTACGACGTTTGTACCACATCGTCGCCGTTGTTGTTGCCCCGCGCGAGCACCTCTTCGTCACTGATGTTCTCAATGAAGGCCTCTACCGAGTATGCAAGATCTGCGGAATCCCAGATCACGCGAAGATCGGTCTTCGTATATGAATCCTGCTGTTGCGCCGGATCGGTCGCAAGCAGGTTTGAGGTGTTGTAGTCATCGGAGTAGTAGAGCTGGAAGTACGGTGTCAGCGTACCTGCATCCCCAAGCGGGATTCGGTAAGCCGCGCTGGCACTGAACGTCAGCTCCGGGGACCAGGGCGTCGTTTCTCCGTTCTGGTCAATGAAGGACTGAACCACGCCACGATACAGCTGGTACGGATTGTTCTGTCCGAACGTGCCGAACTCGGAATCGAGGTAAGCCAGTGTTGCTGACAGGGTCAGCGCTTCTGTCGGCACCCAAATCGCGTCGAACTCGAGCCCCCAGGCTTCGATGTCCCCGCCGTTTTCAGAGAAAGTCACCGCAATACTGGTAACCGGATCAAAGCGCTGGCGTTGCGTCAGCAGGTTCGTGTACTCCGTAACGTGGAGTGCACCGTTGAGCTGCAGCGTCTGATTGGCGAGCACGCTGCGGAATCCGAGCTCGATGACCTGTGACTCCTGCTCGTCGGTGATCGTCGACGTGCTGGCCGAACCGGACAGGTAACCCGTTGAACCGGTTGCATACAGCATGACGTCATCGGTCAAATCGTACTCGACACCCACGCGCCAGGTAATGTTGTCAAAGTCGCCGTCTTCGCCACCGACACTGGCATTGGTGATGCTGTCGCTGGCGCCACAGTTGAACGTGAATACGTCCTGGGCGCTGTTCGGAAGGATCAGCGGTGAGCTGCCGGCAATTCCATCGACCACGTTGACGACACGATCAACGGTCCCATCATCGTTGAGGTCGCCGGTGAAGTTGGAGCCCCCACAGCTGATGTCTTTCTCTTCGTTGTTGAAACGCAGGCCCGCAATGAGACGCAGCTGATCGGTCACAGCGTACTCACCCTGTGCAAAGACGCCATAATAATCGGTATCAACGACGGCACTGTCGGCAAAGAAGCCCCCAATGTTGCGCTCGGTCGAGACGATGTCGGTGCCTTCGAGAACGGTGAACGTCCCTTCGGAGATCGTTACTTCCGGACGCGTCGAATCATCACGCGCCGTCTCCTGATAGATATAGAAGCTGGTGGTATCTTCGAGTTCCGAGTAGTAGAAACCTGCCGTCCAGTTGAACGGGCCGTCTGAGTTGGACTGGACCTGGAACTCCTGCGACCAGCCCTCGGAGGCTTCAAGGAAGCCGCCGTTGCCGTTTGGCGTCGGGCTGAAGTCGAAGTCGAAGTTGATGTCGTTGACATATTCGTTGTACGCGGTAATCGACTTGATGGTTACCGGGCCAGCGTCGTAAGTCACATCCAGCTGAAAGGTATCGTCTTCAAGGTCGACCGGGCGAACGTAGTCCTGACTGATTTCCCAGGGATCGCCGCCAGGACCGTCTGCAGCAGCGCCACGACCGCCGGACCCACGAACCGGGTTAGCACAGTTGCGAACGGAACCGAAGGGGTCGGTCAGCCCATCCGGGGTCTCGTTGCGGCACAGGCGGGTATAGCCAAACAGGCCTGCCTCGTTCCCGTCCTCCCGCGCATAGTTGTAGCGGGCAACAAGCTCCAGCGCGTCCGTAGGCTGCCAGAGCGCTGTCAGGCGAATCGCCTTGTCGTCCTGAGCACCCACATCCGGCCCGGCATTGTTGGAAATGAAGCCATCGCTCTTGTCCATCATCCCCGCAAGGCGCAGCGCGAAGGTGTCTGAGATCGGAACGTTGACGAAGCCCTCGCTGCGAATCCGGTCAAAGCGTTGGGCGCTGATGTCGATACCGGCGCTGACCTCTTCCGTATCCGGTCGGTTGCTGTAAACGTTCAAGGCACCGGCAAAGGTGTTCCGGC
>JBCDGJ010000258.1:0-5761 GCA_038757945.1 Pseudomonadota bacterium | reverse complement strand
GCCGGCTGAAGCTGGTGCTGATCGCTGATGCGCCTATCCGTGTAGTCGCCAGCAGCGCCATTCCAGGTGTTGCGGTCACCCGTGCGATTCAGCGCGCGCAATCGGTGCTGAATGGTCGTCGAATCAGCTTCCGGTCACCGAACCCGGTCCGCGATCACATCGCGGCCTGAAGCCATTGCGAGACAAATTCCGAACAAACTGAAAATAGTATTTGCCGTTGACTACCGCCAACGGCCCAAAAAGTAACCCCGTTACCGCGCCCGTTCATAACCTGATCAGGATCGCGGGAAGCGGGCAGATCCCCAACGGCGTCGCCTCTTTCCCCCTTTGGCGGCGGCGCCACTCAGCAGCGGGGCGCCCTCCTCTCCAAGGGCGCCCCGTTTTTTTTTGCGCTAGAACGCGTAGCGAACGGTCGCTACGTAGGAGCGCGGAAGTTCCGGCAGCACGATCTGCGAACCAAACAGGTTCGGGAAGTTCGCGCGGAAGTATTCCTCGTCCGTGACGTTCTTGACGTTGAAGTTAAAGAACCAGTTATCCCGCTCGTAGGCCAGGCCCAAGTTCAAAAGCGTATACGCCGGAAGCTCGACGCTGCCGGAGAAGCTGGAATTCACTGCTTCAGCATCGATGACGCTACCGAATACCGACAGGCCGTTGGCAAAACTGTAGGTACCCGTCAGCGAGTAGATATTCTCCGGCATACCGGCGCGGCGCGCGCCGTCTTCGCCATCACGGAACAGGATACCGATCAGGTAGCCGCCGTAGATATCTTCACCAGCGATCCCAGGTACGTCTTCGTTGCCGATGAACTGAAAGCGGGAGCCATCACGCAGCGTCTGCAGGTTGACGACCTCAACGTTCGACCAGCCACCGGTCACGGTGAACTGATCGGTCACCGCCCAGCGCAGCTCGAACTCCGTACCTTCGGTTTTTGTGGTCTGGTTGGTGACGATCGCCTGAGCAGAAAAGTCGGTCCGTTCCTGCTCGTAAATCGCCAGCGCCATATACAGCTTGTCGTCTAGGAAACTCCCTTTGACGCCGAACTCAAGCAGCTCGGACTGGTCGAAGGCCCCTTCAGCGAGAATGGTATCGACGTCGATCTCCGCACCCTGGCCCGCGATGATCGTGGACTGTTCGGAGGCGGTGAAATACGGCCGGATCCCCCAGGGCGTATCGTAGGAGATGCTCGCGGTCCAGGAGGTGCCGCTGACCGTGTCGTCGGCGCTCAGGGGGTCGGTCGTTGGATCCCGCGGGTCAAGCAGCAATTCGTTCGGAATCTCACTCTCGATGTCGATGGTGTCGTAGCGCGCGCCGAGGGTGATGTTGAGCCCGAAGTTGAAGTCAAGATCGAGAAGACCAGCAAAGCCCAGGTTCAGGTAATCACCCCGTGAGTAGGTCGTGTAATCCCGGTTGATGCGCGTTGCCAGCAGCCGCCGATCCAGGGCCGTGGAAGGCCCGGTAAGGTCACGCCGGTCGAAATACTCGTTCTCGAAGTCGTCGCCGTGATCGAAATCCGTGTAGCGCAGCGATGGCGACAGCTGCCAGGACGTCTTCAGCGCATTCGACTCAATGACGCCAGACAGCACCAGCTTGTCTTCGACAACCCAGCTATCGTGGAACTGCGAGAAGCCGTAGGCGTTTTCGTTGAGGTTCTGATACTCCTCATAGTAGAGCTGGTTCTTGATCTCCAGGCCGTTGCCGAAGGTGTAGACCACATCGAAGTAGAACAGCAGGGCTTCGTTTTCGAGGGTATCGTCGGGCGCCACCAGCACGTTGCTGCGGCTGAGCTTCGCGGTTCCCGGATCAACGAGCGCGAGCTGCTCGAGCTGCTCGGTGCTCAGCCCGAGCTCATCGAGCGTGACCTGATCATCGCCGAAGATGTTGCCACCGGTTTCCGGATCGAGGCCGAAGATGAACGGAATGATGTTGGTCTCGCGATACTCCTGGTGCGAGATCGAGCCGTCGCCGTTGGTATCCAACGGCTGCGGACTACCAGTGATGTAGGTGCCGTTATCGATGAGATCCTGGGTCAGACGGTTCCAGCCGGCAATCTGATTGCCCTGGTAGTCGTGGTACATGCCACCAAACTGGATACGCAGCTGGTCGGTCACGTCCATATCGAAAGAGGCCTGCAGGATGGTCTGCTCGGTTTCCGAGTTGTCGTAAAAGCTGCCGGAATCTTCGATCTCACCAAACAGGTAGTAGCCGAAGTCTTTGCCGCCAATGGATGCGGGGCCACCGACCTCTGCGGTCACAACGTTCTGATTCCAACGGCCCCGGGTGTAGGACACTTCGCCCTCAGGTGCCGACAGATACTGGCCGGAGTCGGCGCGCGCCGATTTCGGCTGGAAGTTCAGGTACCCCCCGACCTTCGCTGGTCCGAAGATCGGCGAAGCCGGGCCCCGCACGATGTCGATCCGGTCAGCAGCAGCGATCGGCGTCGGGTAGTTGCCCGGGTTATCCAGCCGTCTGATGCCGCGGAAGTAGGTCTCACCCGGTGTACCCCGGACGTCCAGCGAGCCGGCAACGCCGAAGAAGGACTGCGTGAACGTACCGGGCGCAAGCGCAACCAGCTCGTCGATGTCGTTGATGTTGAACCGTTCGATCTGCTCGAAGGAAATCGTCGATGCGGATCGAGGTGTCTCCAGCAGTGATTTCTGAAAGCCGAAAATGGATTCGACGTTTTCTCCAGGCAGGGCGCGAAGGTTACCCGTGACGACGACCTCCTCCACAAACCCACTGTTGTCCTGTGTCGGTTCGTCGTCCTCCGCGGCCAGGGCCGTATTGCTCAGGCTCAGCGACAGGGTTGTCGCCAGCGCACAGACTAACGGGCCGCGCCGGGCGGCCGTCGTGACTATCCCCATGGTCAATTCTCTGTTTGTTGTGTGGAACTCCAACCGGCTTTGAGCAAGACCTGTGCCACACCAGGGCCTCTCCGGCCTGGGTCGATACCGAATATGATCTCTCGGCTGGGGGGCGTGCGGATTCTGCTGATCCTTGACGCTTTCCCCTGCGACAACGAGGTGCACAGTCCTGAAAGCCAGGCCACCAGGGACGGCGTTCCATCGCACGTGCAACGACTCGACCGGTAGCGGGGAGCGATTATGCACTAATCACGGGCCGACTGAAGGGCTGGTGCGCCGCAAGCGTGCGTTTCAGCGTCATCAAGTCCCGGAACGACGGCAGGACCCAGCTGGTGGTGCCCAAATTCCGGGCATGGCAATTGCGTGGTGCAGCTGCGGTCGGGACAACACCGACCACCGGCGGTTCGTTGCAATCGCAAGGCCAAGCCCGCACCGTTGGCACCGGCCCGGTTGCAGCCCTGCTGCCACCGGGCACCGCAGGAACCACTACTTGAGGAAGGATCTGTTCATGTCCAAGCGCGTTCTCGTTGTGCTGGCAGCAGCCGGCGCCCTGCTGCTCGGCAGCCTCGCCGCGGCAGCCCCAGCCCCCCAGCGGTCGATCGCGATCACGCTCGACCGCGAAGCCATCAGCGAGCCGGTGACCGGGCGCCTGCTGCTGGTGTTCGCCGGCTCGGCAGAGCCGGAGCCGCGCTTTCAGGTAGCGCCGGGGGTGGACGCCGTGCAGGTATTCGGCATGGACGTGACCGACCTGGCGCCAGGTGCCTCGGTGACTCTGGACGCGACGACCTTCGGTTATCCCTACGAAAGTCTCGACGACCTGCCGCCTGGCGACTACGTCGCCCAGGTCGTGCTGCATCGCTACGATGAGTTCACGCTCGCGAACGGGAAAACCGTGCAACTGCCGATGGACCAGGGCGAGGGGCAGCAGTGGGAATCTTCTCCCGGCAACCTGCTCAGCCGTCCGTTCGCCGTCACCCTGGGCGCCGGCGCCAGCCTGATCGAGCTCACCCTCAACGACCAGATGCCGGAAATCACGCCGCCGAAGGATACGGAGTTCGTCAAGCACATCCGGATCCGCAGCCCGCGCCTGAGCGAGTTCTGGGGCCGCGACATGTACCTGGGCGCGCACATCCTGTTGCCCGCAGGTTTCGAGGATCATCCCGATGCCCGCTATCCGCTGGCCGTCTTCCACGGACACTTTCCGAAGGATTTTCAGGGCTTTCAGACCGAGCCCCCGCCGGAAGACCTCAATTGCGTGCCGCTCGAGCGCTACGACGTACCCTGCTACAACCGGATTCGGCAGCAGGAAGCCTATGACTTTTATCAGCGCTGGATCAGCCCGGACTTCCCGCGCTTCATCATCATTCAGATTCAGCACGCGAATCCGTACTACGACGACAGCTATGCGGTGAACTCCGAAAACCTCGGGCCCTACGGCGATGCCATCAACTACGAGCTGATTCCCTACATCGAAGAAACCTTTCGCGGCATCGGCGAAGGCTGGGCGCGCTTCACCTACGGGGGTTCCACCGGCGGCTGGGAAGCCTTTGCCACGCAGGTGTTCTACCCCGACATGTACAACGGCGCCTTTGCCTCCTGCCCGGACTCGCTGGACTTCCGCGCCTTCAGCATCGTCAACATCTACGACGACGACAACGCGTTCTATCTCGACGGTCCGTTCCGCCGCGTCGAGCGTCCGGCCTATCGCGACTACCTCGGCGAGATCAGCGTAACCATGCGCGACGAGAACCATATGGAGCGCGCGATTGGCGCCAAAAGTCGCTCCGGCGGGCAATGGGATATCTGGGAAGCCGTGTTTTCACCCATGAACGAGGACGGCTATCCGCGCCGGATCTGGGACAAAGTCACCGGCGACATCGATCACGAGGTTGCCGCCCACTGGCGGGAAAACTACGACCTGCGCTACATCCTCGAGCGGGACTGGAAGACGCTTGGCCCCAAGCTCGAAGGTAAGCTGCACGTCTACATGGGCGACATGGACAACTTCCACCTGAACAATGCCGTCTACCTGCTGGAGGAGTTCCTCGAGTCGACCACGGCACCCTACTACGGTGGTGAAGTGATCTACGGTGACCGCCAGGAACACTGCTGGAACGGCGATCTGGACAACCCGATCTGGATCGGGCGTCTGCGCTACAACACGCTGTACGTGGACAAGATGATGGCCCGGATCAAGGCAGCCGCGCCGGAGGGCGCGGACCTGACCAGCTGGCGCTACTGACCCATTTCAGCAGTCTCACCGGGCACAGCGCGGGAGGCGCCGCACTGACTGCAGCACCTGCGGCAATCGTGGCGATCGCGACAAGCAATGGGTTCGGGTGGACCGGCCCGCCGTGGGTGCAGATCACTCCTCGAACAGCGCGCGAAACCCGGCTTTGATCTCCGCCTGGCGCGCATCGAAGCGCGCTTCCAGCGCGGGCTCCGTAGCGCAGACCAGGTAGCCACCGCCGCCGGCAATGGAGGCTTCGATGTCCGGCCACATGACCGCAGGGTCCTGAGCCTCGCGCCAGGTCTGCGCGATGGCCGGATCCATGCGCCGCACGCCACCAAATCGCTCTGGCCGGGCGCGCGCGCCATCCCAGATGTTGGTATTCAGCAGGCCCGGGCACAGCACGGTGGTATCGATCTGCTGCTCGGCCAGCTCAGCCCGCAGCGCCTCCGCGACGGCGAAGGTGCCATGTTTGGTCAGGGCGTACAGCGGGAAGTCGCCAGCCGGCGCCACCGTCGAGGCGCTCGACGCCGTAATGCCAACGTGGCGCGGGCCGGTCGCCGCCTTCTGCAACGGCCAGAACGCCTGCATCGACCAGATCACCCCGAGCACGTTAACGCCGAAAGCCCACTCGATCGTCCTCGGGTTACCTTCCAGAACGGGGGACCCG